>NZ_NHSD01000116.1 GCF_016653255.1 Rhodobaculum claviforme | reverse complement strand
ACGGTGACGGGCCGGCGGGCGGGGCCAGGAAGGCCGCATCCACCGGCGGGCGGATCGCGTTCAGCAGCGCGTTGGTCTTGGACGCGGTCGCCACCACGCGCATCAGGTCGGCCTGTTCGGCCCCGGTCATGCCGCGCGCCCGGGCCGAGGCAAGGTGCGAGTGCGTGCAGTAGTCGCAGGCGTTGGCGATGGAGACGGCGGCATAGATCATCTCCTTGGTCTTGGGGTCGAGCGCCGAGGGGGTGGCAAGCACTGCCTTCACGTCGCGCCAGACCTCCTCCAGCAGCGCAGGATCGAAGGCCAGCCAGAGCCAGACATTGTTGATGAAATCGGTCTGCCGGGTGGCGCGGATGTCGTCGAAGACGGCGCGCACGCGCGGGTCGCTTTCGGGATCGGCGGGGGGCGGGACGGTGGCCATGGTGGTCCTTCGGTTCCGGGTCGGCGGGGCTGCGGGCGCAGGTCGACGGGCGCAGGTCGGGCGCATCCTTGCGGCTGTGTGCGGCGCGGTCAACCGTGCCGCCGGGCGGCCCCCTGCGGCAGGATGGACAGGGGGCGGCCCCTGTCCTACTCTGCGCGCCAGTCGCCCCCGAGAGGAACCCTGCCATGGCCCTGCCGCTCGTTCCCATTGCCGGTGTCGCGCTGCGCTATGGCGCGGTCGCACTGGCGGCGTACATGCTGACCCGCCAGGTCCACCCCGGCCGGACCGACCAGCGCGCCGAGGATGCGCTCGACGACCTGCCGGAGGGGGTCAGCACCCACCGCCCGCGGGACCGGGACCAGATCAACGGGGCGGCGCGGGTGCGCCGGGTGATCCGTCTGGGCACCGCCGGGCCGGGCGTGGAGGTCGACCTGACCGCGCTGGGCCGCCTGCGCTTTCGCCGCCTTTGACGCGGCCCCTGATCCGGAGACCCGAATGAAGCTCTTTCACAGCCCGGCCTCGCCTTATGTGCGCAAGGTCATGGTGGTCCTGCATGAAACCGGCCAGCAGGAGGACGTCACGCTGGTGCCCGCCACCGGCACGGCGCTGGAGCCGGGCACGATGCCGGTGGTGCAGAACCCGCTGGGCAAGCTGCCGACGCTGGAGCGGGAAAGCGGCGCCGCGCTCTATGACAGCCGGGTGATCTGCCGCTTCCTGGACGACCGTGCCGGGGGGCGTCTGTATCCGCCCGCGCCGTCCCTGTGGGAAACACTGACGCTTGAGGCCACCGCCGACGGCATCATGGATGCGGCCATCCTGATCGTGTACGAGCACCGCCTGCGCCCGCCCGAGGGCGTCAACGCCGCGGTGATCGAGGCGCAGTGGTCCAAGATCGCCCGCGCGCTCGATGCGCTGGAGGGGCGCTGGCTGAGCCACCTGGCCGGGCCGCTGGACATCGGGCATGTCGCGCTGGGCTGCGCGCTGGGATACCTCGATTTCCGCTTGGAGGAGCGCGGCTGGCGGCGCGGGCGCGACGGGCTGGCCGCATGGATGGAACGATTCGCCACCCGCCCGTCGATGGCCGCCACCGCCCCGCCCGCCGCCTGAGGGGCGCGCGACGAAGGGTCGCCACGGCCCCCCGGGGGCCTCACGATCGCTGACAAGTTGCGGAAACTGCGGCATCCTGGCCCGCACTCGCGGCTGGACTGCCAGGGGCAGCCCCGCTAAATGTCCGAGCACACGGTCGCACCTGGTCTGCGGCCCTGCATCCGTTGGCCGACCGGCCCCGCGCCGAGGAAGGGAGACGCTTCATGTCCCACGTGGAAGACGATACCGACAATACGCGCCGCGATTTTCTCTATTATGCGACCGCCGGCGCAGGCGTGGTCACGGTGGGGGCCGCCGTCTGGCCCCTGGTGAACCAGATGAACCCCAGCGCCGACGTGCAGGCGCTGTCGCAGATCTTCGTCGATGTCGACGGTCTGGAGCAGGGGATGCAGCTGACGGTGAACTTCCTCGGCAAGCCGGTGTTCATCCGCCGGCGCACCGACGAGGAAATTGCCCTGGCGCGCGAAAACGACGGCGCCAGCCTCGTGGACACCGAGTCGCGCAACCCCAACAAGCCCGGCACCGATGCCGCCGACGTCAACCGCACCATGGATGACGCGGGCGAGTGGCTGGTGATGATCGGCGTGTGCACCCACCTGGGATGCGTGCCGCTGGGCAACGGCGCGGGCGACTTCGGCGGCTGGTTTTGCCCTTGCCACGGTTCGCACTATGACTCTGCGGGCCGCATCCGTCGCGGCCCGGCACCGGAGAACATGCACATTCCGCTCGCCGAATTTGTCGACGAAACAACGATCCAGCTGGGGTAAGGGGGCCGCAGATGTCCGGAATTCCGCACGACCATTACGAGCCCAAGACGGGCGGCGAGAAGTGGCTTCACCGCCGCCTGCCGATCGTCGGGCTCATTTATGACACCATCATGCTGCCGACGCCCAAGAACCTCAACTGGATGTGGATCTGGGGGATCGTTCTGACCTTCACGCTGGTGCTGCAGATCGTCACCGGCGTGGTGCTGGCGATGCACTATGCCGCCGACGTGGACCTGGCGTTCGCCAGCGTCGAGCACATCATGCGCAACGTCAACGGCGGGCACATGCTGCGCTACATCCACCAGAACGGCTCCATGCTGATGTTCCTGGCGGTGTACCTGCACATCTTCCGCGGCATGTACTACGGCTCCTACAAGGCCCCGCGCGAGGTGACGTGGATCATCGGCATGCTGATCTATGTGCTGATGATGGCGACCGCGTTCATGGGCTATGTGCTGCCGTGGGGCCAGATGTCGTTCTGGGGTGCCACCGTCATCACCGGCCTGTTCGGCGCGATCCCCTTCGTGGGCGAGACGCTGCAGACCTGGCTGCTGGGCGGGCCCGCCGTGGGCAACGCGACGCTGAACCGGTTCTTCTCGCTGCACTATCTGCTGCCGTTCCTGATCCTCGGCCTGACGATCGTGCACATCTGGGCGTTCCACACCACCGGCAACAACAACCCCACCGGGGTCGAGGTGCGCCGCACCTCCAAGGAGGAAGCCGAGAAGGATACCCTGCCGTTCTGGCCGTACTTCGTGATCAAGGACCTGTTCGCGCTGGCGGTGATCTTCCTGGTGTTCTGGGCGGTCGTGGCGTTCATGCCGAACTTCCTCGGGCACGCCGACAACTACATCGAGGCCGATCCGCTGGTGACGCCGACGCACATCGTTCCGGAGTGGTACTTCCTGTCCTTCTACGCGATCCTGCGCGCCTTCACGGCCGACGTGTGGCTGGTCCAGATCGTGCAGTTCCTGAGCTTCGGCATCATCGACGCGAGCTTCTTCGGCGTGCTGGCGATGTTCGGGGCGATCATCGTGATGGTGTTCCTGCCCTGGCTGGACACCTCCACGGTCCGCTCGGGGCGCTACCGGCCGCAGTTCAAGATCTTCTTCTGGATCTTCATCGCGAACTTCGTGGTGCTGACCTGGGTGGGCGCGATGCCGGCCGAGGGGATCTACACGAACATCGCGCTGATCGGGACGACCTACTGGTTCGCCTACTTCCTGGTGATCCTGCCGGTCCTCGGCCTGCGTGAGAAGCCGCTGCCGGTGCCCGCCACGATCGAGGAGGACTTCAACCAGACGATCAAGGCGGATCTCGAGCGCAAGGGTGGCCTGGGCCGTGGCCCCGAGCCCGAGCGCGTGCCGGCCGAGTGATCGGCGCAGAGGAAAGAGGACAAGAGCAATGACTTTCAGGAAACTGGCCCTGTCGACCCTCTGCGCGGCCGCCTTTGCCCTCCCTTCGGGGGGGGCCATGGCCGCCGGAGAGCCGGGCAAGATCACCGACTTCGCCTTCTCCTTCGAAGGGCCGTTCGGGACCTATGACCGCAACCAGCTCCAGCGCGGGCTGCAGATCTACCACGAGTTCTGCTCGGCCTGTCACGGGATGGATTACGTCGCATTCCGTACCCTGTCGGACCCCGGCGGCCCCGAGCTGCCGCCCGAGGAGATGCGCGCCTTTGCCGCCATGTACGAGGTCTGGGACCCCGAACTGCGTGACTGGCGCACCGCCTCGCAGACCGACCACTTTCCCGACCCCAACTTCGAAGGCGCCCCTGACCTGAGCCTGATGGCCAAGGCACGCATCGGTTTTTCCGGGCCGAACGGCCTGCTGATCAACCAGCTGCGCAAGGGCCTGGGCGGGCCGGAGTACATCGCCTCCTACCTGCTGGGCTACACCGGCGAGGAGGACTTCCAGGCCGGCTCGATGTTCTACTTCAACGAAGCCTATGGCGACTGGGTCAGCATGGCGCCGGTGCTGTTCGACGACATGACCGTGTTCGCCGACGGCACCCCGGCCACCGAGGAGCAGATGGCCAAGGACGTGGCCGCCTTCCTGATGTGGACCGCCGAGCCGCACCTCAACAGCCGCAAGAACGCGGGCCTGACCGGTGTGATCTTTCTGGGCGTGCTGACGGTGCTTCTGTATCTGACCAACAAGCAGCTGTGGGCGCCCGTCAAGGCGCGCGCCAAGGCCGAGGTCAAGAAGCAGAACAAGGGCTGATCCCGGCCCGATGCAGGAACGACAAGGGCGCGCCCGGTGGGGCGCGCCTTTTGCGTTCGGGGATTATTCGGCCGCGCGTCGGGCGGCGACCACATCCTCGATATACGCCAGAAGATCGTCGCGCAGGTCGTCACGATCCAGCCCGAACGCCAGCGTGGCCTGAAGGAACCCCGCCTTGGAGCCGCAGTCGAACCGCTGGCCGCGAAAGCGGAAGCCATAGACGTCGTTGGATCTGGTGATTTCCTCGGCGATGGCGTCGGTCAGCTGGATTTCACCGCCAGCCCCCGTGCGTTGATTGCCGAGGTTTTCGAGCACCCTCGGCGTCAGGATATAGCGCCCGATCACCGCCAGCCGCGACGGCGCATCGCCCTGCCTGGGTTTCTCCACCATGCCCTTGACGTGGACCTTGGCGCCCATCTCCTGCGCCACGTCCAGCACGCCATAGGCCGAGACCTTGTCCTCGGGCACCTCCATCGCGGCGACCATGTTGCCCCCGGTTTCGGCGTGGGCCTCGATCATCTGTTGCAGGCAGGGCACGTCGCCGGCGATCACGTCGTCGGGCAGGATCACCGCGAACGCCTCGTCCCCGATCAGCCGACGCGCGCACCACACCGCATGGCCCAGCCCCAGCGGCTGATGCTGGCGCAGATAGGCGATGTCGCCGCTTTCCATGTTGGTGCGGCGCAGCACCTCCAGCAGGGCGGTCTTGCCGTCGCGCTCCAGCTTCGCCTCCAGCTCGGGGGCATTGTCGAAATAGTCCTCCAGCGCGGATTTCCCCCGCGAGGTGACAAAGATGAACTCGGTGATCCCGGCGGCCCGTGCCTCGTCGATGGCGTACTGGATCAGCGGGCGATCCACGAGGGTCAGGATTTCCTTCGGAATGGACTTGGTGGCCGGAAGGAACCGTGTGCCCATACCGGCCACGGGAAACACCGCCTTCGTTACGCGTCGTTCCATCACTGTCTCCTGGGTAAGGTTTGCAGGACCATGCCCTCTTGGTGCACGATTTGCCACCCACCGAGGTGCCGCGACGCAGAGGTTGAGCGGAAAAGCGGCGTTTCAGTGGTGCTGGCCTCAGCCCAGCAGTGTATCCACCGGGCGGACCGCCGCAATGCGTGTGATCTCGGCGCGAAAGCGTGCCCGCGGCCGCAGGGGGAGGGGGCCCGGCTGGCCGTCCGCAGCGGGCGCCGCGCGTGCCCACAGCCCGCCGCTCTGGAGCCAGTGGCCCGCGTCGGTGAACACCATCCGGCGGGGCAGGGGCGTGGGCGACAGGCGCAGCACCGTCACCACGGCGCCGTCGGCGGTGGCGTCGCGCGCCATCCGCGCCAGACGTCGCGCCGCCCACGGCCCGCCCACCAGTGTCCGCGCCGGGCGCGGGCCGGTGCCGGGCAGCGGCTGAAACGGTGCCGGGGCGGCGGCGATGGGCAGAAGCGGCGCGATCTCGGTGCCCAGACCGGCGGCAAATCCCGCCTCCAGCGCCGCGAGTCGCGTGGTCACGTCGCGCGGCTCGATCCGCCCGGCGACCATCGCGCGCAGCGCCCAGGCCCGGCCTTCGGCGCGCAGCGCGGCCAGCTCGGCCCCGGGATCGACATCGGGGGCGTGCTTGCGCAGAAAGACCGCGCGGTCGGCCCCGAGGGCCGCCGGCGCCTCGTGTGGTGTCGCGCCTGCGGGGTGCACCTGCGCCAGCGGCACCACGGCGGTGATGACCTCCTCGGCGGCGAGGCGCAGCTCCAGGTCGGCGCCGTCCATGCGACCGGTGAACGCCGGATCGAACCCGCCGATCGCGGCCAGCGTCTCGCGCCGGAACGCCCGTGTCGCGGGCCACAGCCGCACGCCCGCGCCGGGTGCGCCCTGGTGCAGGCTGGGCAGGGCGGGATCGACCACCAGCGGGCGCTCCACCCCGTGCACATCCACCCAGGCGGCGCGGTGGCGCAACCGCATGCCGCAGCGCGTCCGCACGAAGCCGGTCGCCGCCTCCACCCGCGAATCGGCAAACGCCGCCACCAGCCGCGACAGCCAGGGCGGCTCTGGCACCGCCGCGTTGTCGAGGAACGCCACCACCTCACCGGCCGCGGCCCGCAGCCCGAGGTTGCGCGCCGCCGCCACCGAACCGCCGGTCCAGGCGACCGACTTGACCCGCGCCGCCAGTCCCGCCCGCTCCAGGGCCGCAAGGCCGGCCGGACAGGCCACCACCACGACCTCCAGCAGGCAGTGGTCCTGAAGCCGCAGCGCGGCCATGCAGCGCACAAGATCGGCGGGCCGGTCCCGGCCGGTGACGATCACGCTCGCGGTGTTCGCCGGGCCCTCGGTGGTCATCGCCCCTCCGTCGCGGTGCCCATCATCCCGCCTTCAGCCCCACGCCCGGCGCATGGGCGATGAAGAACGGGTTTTCATATCCCGGCTTGCCGTAGCGCAGCGGGGTGTGGTCGTCGAACCGCACCACCTCGCCGCCGGCGCCCGCCAGCACCGCATGGCCCGCCGCCGTATCCCATTCCATCGTCCGCCCCAGCCGGGGATACAGGTCGGCCTCGCCCGCCGCCACAAGGCAGAACTTCAGGCTGGACCCGGCCGAGCGCATGTCGCGCACCGCATACTGGCTGATATAGGCATCGGTCGCGGCATCGCGGTGGGATTTGGAGGCCACCACCATCAGCGCGTCGTTGTCCGGCCGCGAGACCGACAGCCGCCGCAGCGTGCCGGGGCGGTCGTGGTCGAAGGGGCCGTCCTCCTCCACCGCCGTGCCGTCGGGCAGGGTGTAGAACATCCGCTCCCGCGCCGGGGCATAGACGACGCCGCGCACCGGCACGCCGTCGGCGACATAGGCGATGTTGACGGTGAAATCGCCGCGGCGCTGGATGAACTCCTTTGTGCCGTCGAGCGGGTCGACGATCAGGAAGTGGCTCGCGCGCTGGTCGTGGCTGTCGGCCTGTTCCTCGGTGACGATGGTGATGTCGGGAAAGGCCGCGCGCAGCCCTGCGGTGATCAGCGCGTCGGCGGCCTCGTCGGCCTCGGTCACGGGGCTGGCGTCGGATTTGGTGCGGACCTCGAAGTCCTCGGCCCCGTAGATCTCCATGATGCGATCCCCGGCGATCAGCGCGAGGCGGCGCATCTCGTGGCTCAGCTGGTCGAAGTCCATCGGCGCTCTCCTGCGGGGGCTGTTGGCCACTTATCCCCGCGCAACCCGTGTCGGACAAGGTCGCGATGGGTTTTTTGCCCGCCGCAAGGGCGTTTCCGTCAGGCGCGCGGCGCTCAGCTCTCGAATCGGGTGCGCAGGGCGCGCAGCACCGGCAGGGCGGCCCGGACCTGGGCTGCGCCGAGTTCGGCCACCGTGTCCGCGATCAGCGGCGTGATCGAGGCCAGCGCCGCCTCGTGCGCGCGCCGCCCGGCGGGCGAGATCGCCACATATTTGCGCCGCGCGTCGTCCCAGTCGGGGCGGATGTGGACATGCCCGGCCCATTCCAGCCGCGCCAGCGTGTTCGACATCGCGCCCCGGGTGACGTGGAAGGCGCGCGCCAGCTGTGCGGGGGTGCGTTCCTCGCCCGAGCGGGCGAGGTGGTTGAGCACGCCGAAATGCGACAGCTCCATCCCCTTGGGCAACACCCGCGAGATCCGGGCGCGTGCCAGCTGGTCGGCCATGAACAGCTCGCTGAACAGGGCGGCGGCCAGGTCCTCGGCCCCGGCGGTCATGGCGCGGGGGATGCGCGCCGCGGGGCGGGGTGCGCAAACGGGCGGTCATGGGACAGGGCGGGGACCCGGCGGCGGGCGTCGGCCACGGCGGCGCGGTCGATGTCGGCCCAGATCACGCCGGGTGCGGTTCCCGCATCGGCGACCACCTCGCCCCAGGGGGCCACGATCAGGCTGTGGCCATGGGTGGCGCGCTGGCGCCCCGTCTGTGCCGGGTGGGTGCCGGTTTGCGCCGGCGCCAGAACCCAGGCGCCGCATTCGATGGCGCGCGCACGCAACAGCGGTTCCCAATGCGCCGCCCCGGTGACCGGGGAAAACGCCGCCGGAACCGTCAGAACCTCGGCCCCCGCCTGGGCCAGCTGGCGATGCAGGGCGGCAAAGCGCACATCATAACAGACCGTCATCCCGATGGTGGCGAACGGCGTGGTGGCCAGCACCGCGCGATCGCCGGGGCGGAAGCCTTCGGATTCGCGGTACGTCTCGGTCGGGCTGACGTCGACGTCGAACATGTGGATCTTGTCGTACTGCGCTGCGATGGCGCCGTCGGGTGCGATCAGGAACGAGCGGTTGGCGAACCGCCGGTCCGCGTCCCCGGTCTTCAGCGCCAGCGACCCGATCAGCAGCCAGATCCCCCGGGCCGCCGCCGTCTCGCGCAGCCCCGCGAGGGTGGGGTCGTCGTCCTGGTGGCACAGCACGCGCATCTGGTGCGCGCGGCTGGCCGAGACGCAGTTCGTCACCTCCGGCGTCAGCACGAAGCCCGCCCCGCCCGCCACCGCCTGTTCGATCAGCGCCTGCGCCTGTTTCAGGTTCGCCCCCGGATCGTCGCCCGAGGTCATCTGCACCAGTCCCGCGCGCATGCCCCTCAGCCCTTCAGCAGCGCATCGAGCTTGCCCGCGCGGTCCAGCGCGTACAGCTCGTCGCAGCCGCCGACATGGGTGTCGCCGACAAAGATCTGCGGGACGGTGTGGCGCCCACCCGCCCGCCTGAGCATCTCGGGGCGGCGGTCGGGGGTGCGTGACAGGTCGACCTCGGAGAAGGTGACGCCCTTGCGGCTGAGCAACCGCTTGGCGGCGACGCAAAAGCCGCAATAGGGGGTGGTGTAGATCTCGACGCTGGGCATGGGGGGTCTCCGGTTGTGGCTCGACCTCTACACCCTGCGGCGGAAAAAGGGAATTCCACCGCGCCGTCAGGGGGCGGACCAGTCGCGCCGCGCCACCCGGGCCAGCACCACGACGTCGACCCGCGCAGCGCCGCCCGCCAGCAGCAGATCCGCCGCCGCCCCCAGCGTCGCCCCGGATGTCATCACGTCGTCCACCAGCAACACCGCGCGGCCCCTCGCGCGTGCGCCGCGCCGCGGATGCAGGGCCAGCGCGTCCTCCAGATTGGCGTGGCGGGCGATCATCGTGCCGGCCTGCGCCGAGGTCCGGCGGCGCCGCACCAGCAGGTCGGGGCACAGCTCCAGCCCGGCGGCGCGGCCCAGCGCATGCGCCAGCACCGCCGACTGGTTGTAGCGGCGGCGGAACAGCCGGGTCCAGTGCAGCGGCACCGGCACCACCAGCATGTCGGGGCGCAGGATCGGCCGCGCCGCCGCCGTCAGCCAGCGCCCGCAGGCCCGCGTCAGGTCCAGCCGGTCGGCGTGCTTCAGCCCCAGCACCAGCCGCCGCGCGGTGCCGTCATACAGGAACGCCGCGCGTCCGCGCTGCCAGGCGCGCGGCACCGTCAGGCAGTCGTCGCACAGCGCCCCGTCCGCCCCCGGCCCGTCCGGCCGCCCCGGCAGCGGAATGCCGCAGGCGTCGCACACCAGCCCGGCGATGAAGGGCATCGCGCGCCAGCACGCCGGGCACAGCGCGTCCTCGCCCTCCACCTGCTCGGCACAGGCGAGGCACTGGGGCGGATAAAGCAGCCGCAGCGCACGTTGCAATCCCATCCCCGCCCCCTAACCTGTGCCCCGCAAGGAGGCGCCATGACCCCCCCCCAGCTGACCGACCGTCCCGCCCTGGCCCGCGCCCGCGCGCGGGCCGCCCGCGCCGCGCCCGCGCTGTTCCTGCACGCCGAGGCCGCCGCGGAGATCAAGGAAAGACTCACCGAGGTTAACAGGACGTTTACCAACCCGGCGATCGTCACCGGCTGGCCGCAGGCCTGGCAGGGGGTGGTGCCCGGCGCGCGGATGCTGCCGGACGCGCCGGTGCTGGCGCTGGAGGCGGGCGCGCATGACCTGGTCGTGCATGCCATGGCGCTGCATTGGGCCGACGATCCGGTGGGGCAGCTGGTGCAGTGCCGCCGCGCGCTGCGTCCCGACGGGCTGCTGCTGGCGGTGGCGCCGGGTGGGCGCACGCTGGTCGAATTGCGCGCGGCCCTGGCCGAGGCGGAGTCGGAGGTCGCGGGCGGGCTGTCGCCGCGGGTGCTGCCGATGGCCGAGATCCGCGATCTGGGCGGTCTGTTGCAGCGCGCGGGCCTGGCGCTGCCGGTCGCCGACAGCGTGACGCTGAACGCCAGCTATGCCGACGCCTTTGCCCTGATGCGCGACCTGCGGGCGATGGGCGAGGGCAACGCCCTGGCCGCGCGCCCGCGCCGCCCCGCGCCTCGGCGCCTTTTTGCCGCAGCCGCACGCCGCTATGCCGAGGCCTTCGCCACCCCGGACGGCCGGGTGCGCGCCACCTTCGAGCTGATCTTCCTGACAGGCTGGGCCCCTGACGCCAGCCAGCCGCAGCCGTTGCGCCCCGGATCGGCCACCGCGCGGCTGGCCGATGCACTGGGCAGCTCCGAACATCCGCTGCCCGACACGGTGCCCGTACCCCCACCCGGAGGCCGCAAAAGTTGACCCGGCGGCAAAAGCCGTTATCTGCCATTTGGACAAACAGATCCCGCCGCCAGATGACAGAGCCAGAACAGGATACCGCGATGCTCGACTCGAAATCGGGCGGACGTGACGCCGAAGCGCCGGCCCGCGCCCCGCATACCCCCCCGGAGGCGACACCGTCGGCCGGGACCGCCGCTCCGGCCGCCGCCCGCGCCCCCGAGGTCTGCCCCTTCAGCGGTGCCGTCGCAGGCAGCCGTCGCATGCCCGATGCCCCCACCGACCACCCGGCGGTGCCCACCGCCAAGATCGGCATCCTGGTCGCCAACCTCGGGACGCCGGACAATTACGACTACTGGTCGATGCGGCGCTATCTCAACGAATTCCTGTCGGATCGCCGGGTGATCGACTACTCGCCGTGGCTGTGGCAGCCGATCCTGCAACTTGTGGTGCTGACCAAGCGGCCGTTTTCGTCGGGCGCCAACTACAAGTCGATCTGGAACGAGGAGAAGGGCGAAAGCCCGCTGATGACCATCACCAAGGAACAGGTGACGGCCATCCGCGCCCAGATGCACGCGCAGTACGGTGACCGGGTGATGGTCGATTTCTGCATGCGCTACGGCAACCCCTCCACCCCCTCCAAGGTCAAGGCGATGGTCGCGGCGGGCTGCGAGAAGATCCTGTTCTTCCCGCTCTATCCGCAATACGCGGGCGCCACGACGGCGACGGCCAACGACCAGTTCTTCCGCGCCCTGGCGGAGGAAAAGTGGCAACCCGCCGTGCGCACCGTGCCCCCCTATTTCGAGCATCCCGCCTATATCGAGGCGCTGGCGCAGTCGGTCGAACGCGCCTATGCGGCGGCTGAGGAGCCGCCCGAGGTGCTGGTCGCCTCGTACCACGGGGTGCCCAAGCGCTACCTGATGGAGGGCGACCCCTACCACTGCCAGTGCCAGAAGACCTCGCGGCTGCTGCGCGAGCGGCTGGGCTGGTCCGAGGACAAGCTCGTCACCACATTCCAGTCGCGCTTCGGCCCCGAGGAGTGGCTCAAGCCCTACACCGTGGAGGAGGTCGCGCGGCTGGCCGAGGCCGGCGTCAAGCGGCTGGCGGTGATCGCGCCCGCGTTCTCGGCCGACTGCATCGAGACGCTGGAGGAGATCAACGAGGAAATCCACGAGGCCTTCGAGGAGGCCGGCGGCGAGCACTTCACCTACATCCCGTGCCTGAACTCGGACGATGCGCATGTGAAGGCGTTGTGCGCCGTGATCGATGACAACCTGGGTGGCTGGGTGGCCTGACGCCCCTACAGCCTGGCAAAAGGGGCGGTGCCGGTCGGCGCCGCCCCTTTTGCATTGGACAGGGAATCGCCGGGCTGTCAGCCGTTCTCGGCCAGCACCTCACCCGCGAGGTAGAGCGACCCGCAGATCAGCACCCGCGCGCCCGGTTCCCGCGCCACGATCGCCGCCAGCGCCTCGGTGACGGAGGCGGCGGTGGTGGCGGTGTGGCCCGCGGCGGTGCCCGCGGCGCAGGTCGCCTCGGCCGGGAGGGTGGCTTGCGCGCCGGGGATCGATACGCAGGTCAGGCTGCGCGTCACCTCGGCCAGCGGCCGCAGGAAGCCGCTCACGTCCTTGGTGTTCAGCATGCCGCAGATCAGGTGGGTGGGGCGCGCGGGCATGGCCGCCAGCGCCTCGGCCAGCACGCGGCCGGCGGCGGGGTTGTGGCCGCCGTCGAGCCACAGCTCGGCCTGCGGCGCGGCCTGCGTCAGCGGGCCGTGGACCAGGCGTTGCAGGCGCGCGGGCCACTCGGCGCGGGTCACGGCCCCGGACAGCGCCGCGTCGGACCGCCCCAGCAGGCGCAGCGCGGCCACGGCGGTGCCTGCGTTCACGATCTGGTGCGCGCCCCGCAGGCAGGGCAGCGGCAGGTCGGCCAGCCCGCGATCGTCCTGCACCACCAGCCGCCCGCGCTCGGACCAGGCCATCCAGTCGCGCCCGTGGACATGCAGCGGCGCGCCGATGGCCTCGGCCCGGGCCTCGATCACCGCCTGCGCCTCGGGGGTCTGGGGGGCGACGACGCAGGGCACGCCGGGCTTGAGGATTCCCGCCTTTTCGCCTGCGATGGCAGCCAGCGTGTCGCCCAGATACTGCTCGTGGTCAAAGGACACCGGGGTGATGATGGTCATCGCGGGGCGGTCCACCACATTGGTCGCATCCAGCCGCCCGCCGAGTCCCACCTCCAGCAACAGCCAGTCTGCGGGGTGGCGGGCAAAGGCCAGCAACGCCGCACAGGTCGTGACCTCGAAGAAGGTGATCGGGGCGCCGGCGTTGGCGGCATCCACCGCGTCCAGCAGGTCGGACAGTTCCGCCTCGGACACCAGCGTACCGGCCAGCCGGATGCGTTCATGGAACCGCACCAGATGCGGCGAGGTATAGGCATGCACCCGTGCCCCCTCGGCCTCCAGTCCTGCGCGCAGCATCGCCTGGGTCGACCCCTTGCCGTTGGTGCCCGCGATGTGGATCACCGGGGGCAGGGTGCGCTCGGGGTGATCGAGGGCCGCCAGCAGCCGGTGCATCCGGTCCAGCGTCAGGTCGATCAGCTTGGGGTGCAGCGTCAACAGACGCGCCAGAAGGTCGTCCGAACGGGCGGCGCGCTGGGGCAGGCTCACGGG
>NZ_NHSD01000115.1 GCF_016653255.1 Rhodobaculum claviforme | reverse complement strand
GGTACGGCCTGCGCGCGCACGGCCCCTTTGCGCCCGAGGCGGGCCACCGCTTCAACCCCGCCAAGCTGCTGATCGATCCCTATGCCCGGCGCCTGACCGGGCGGGTGGGTTGGCACCCCGCGATGCTGGGCCACGACGAGGGGGGGGGCGACGCCGATCTGACGCGCAACTCCGACGACAGCGCGCCGCACATGCCGAAATGCGTGGTCGAAGCGCCCCACGCCCCCGCCGCGCCCGGCCCGCGCACGCCGTTGTCCTGCTCCGTGATCTACGAGGCGCATGCCCGCGGCCTGACGATGCGCATGCCGGGGGTGGAGGCGCCCGGCACGCTGGCGGCGCTCGGCTCCGACCGCGTGCTCGATCACCTGGCCGATCTGGGCGTCACGGCGCTGGAGTTGCTGCCGCTCCAGGCCTTTGTCGACGACCGGTTCCTGGTGGAGCGGGGCCTGACCAATTACTGGGGCTACCAGCCCATCGCGTGGTGCGCGCCCGACCCCCGCTATCTGGGGACCGACACCCTCGATGAGGTCCGCGCGATGGTCGCCGCGGTCCATGCCCGCGGGATCGAGGTGATCCTCGACGTCGTCTACAACCACACCGGCGAGGGCAACGAACTGGGCCCGACGCTGAGCTTTCGCGGCCTCGACAATGCCAGCTACTACCGGCTGGCGGAGGGCGGGCGGCGGTATATCGACGACACGGGGTGTGGCAATACCCTGAACCTCGATCATCCGATGGTGCTGCGGCTGGTGATGGATTCGCTGCGGTACTGGGCCGAGGAGATCGGCATCGACGGCTTCCGCTTCGATCTGGCCGCGGCGCTGGGCCGGCGCGGCAACCACGGGTTCGACCAGAACGCGCCCTTGCTGACCGCGCTGCGCCAGGACCCTGTGCTGCGCCGCACCAAGCTGATCGCCGAGCCGTGGGACATCGGTCCCGGCGGCTATCAGCTGGGCGCCTTTGCCCATCCCTTTGCGGAATGGAACGACAAGTACCGCGACGGCGCGCGCCGGTTCTGGCGTGGCGACGCGGGGACGGCGCCGGATCTGGCCGCGCGCATCACCGGATCCGCGTTGCAATTCGATCATTCGGGTCGGGCGGCGACCAGCTCGGTCAACTTCGTCACCGCGCATGACGGTTTCACCCTGGCGGATGTCGTCAGCTACAACGCCAAGCACAACGAGGCCAACCGCGAGGCCAACCGCGACGGCCACCACGCGGATTTCGGTCACAACCACGGCGTGGAAGGGCCGACCGACGATCCCGCGATCCGCGCGGCCCGCGCCCGCACCCGGCGCAACCTGATGGCCACGCTGCTGCTGTCGCAGGGCACGCCGATGATCCTGGCCGGGGACGAGATCGGCAACTCCCAGTCCGGCAACAACAACGCCTATTGCCAGGACGGTCCCATCGGCTGGATCGACTGGGACGGCGCCGACACCGCCTTTCTGGCGTTCACCCGCCAGGTGGTCGCGTTCCGCCGCGCGCACCCCATCCTGCGCCAGAGGTTGTTCCTGCACAGCCAGATGCGCGATGTGGACGACCTGCCGGATCTGTTCTGGTGGCACCCCGACGGCCGCGAGATGACCCCCGACGACTGGGAGGCCGAGGGCCTCGCCACCGTCTGCGTGGAGATGCGCACGGCCTCGGGCACCCCGGACTGGGCGGTGCTGGAGATGGCGCTGTTCATGGTCTTCAA
Organism: Rhodobaculum claviforme; assembly: GCF_016653255.1. Taxonomy (GTDB): domain Bacteria; phylum Pseudomonadota; class Alphaproteobacteria; order Rhodobacterales; family Rhodobacteraceae; genus Rhodobaculum; species Rhodobaculum claviforme. The sequence continues at coordinate 11,610 of NZ_NHSD01000115.1, read as the reverse complement.
CGCGGGCGAGGGGCTGCGCGTGACCCTGCCGCGGGCCCCGGACGGGTGGTGCTGGTCGCGCGCCCTCGATACCGATCTCCCGACGGGTGTGCCCGCGCCGGAGTTGAGCGACGGCGGCGCAGCCGCGATCGCCGCGCGTTCGGTCGCGGCCTTCGTGCTGGCGGCGGTGGACCCGCCGCGCGGCTCCGGGGCCTGACGGGCGCCACCGCGCGCCGCGAATCACGCGCCACGGACAGCGGCGCCGCCTGTCCGGGGTGTGCCCGAAGCCCCCCGAGGACGCCGACGGAGTCTGGACCACAGCCACCGCGCCACCGCCCGCCCCGCACGCCGCAGCTGCGCCCGGCCTTGTGCACCGACCGCCCCGGCCCGGTGCCAGACCTGCGCCACCCCGAAGATTTTTCGCTTGCGCTGCCGCGCCCCGTCGCCTAACTAGCGCCTCGAGTGGGGCCATAGCTCAGCTGGGAGAGCGCTTGAATGGCATTCAAGAGGTCAGCGGTTCGATCCCGCTTGGCTCCACCAGGATGACGCAAGGAAATTCGGCGATTGCAGGGATCGAAGGGTCGGCTGCTCGCCTGATGGTGCGAAGCCCGGAGCAGGCTACGGCGTCGACCGATGGCGCGGGTCTTCGGGACCGGCGGTTTCCCGACCTTACGCGGGTTGAGGTGCTGCCCGACTGACGGTCGGCACACAGGCGCAATCCCCCGGGCATGACAGGTCCCTGACACCCCTGGCCGCCGCGCGGACGGGTGGTGTGGCTTGAGGTGCGCGTAGCGCCGTGCGGGCCTGCGCGGGCGTTTCGCTCAGCCTTCAGCCCCCCGGCGGGGCATCGACAGCGGTGCATCGACCGAGCCGCTCATGCTGCGCATGCAGCAATGCGGCGTGGCGGGTTCGGCAGGGCGTGCCGTTGCGGCAAGCATCTGCATCCATGTTGAAATCATAGCGCCCCCTTTGCCGCGCACCTGCCATGGATCTGAGCGGTCGAGGGCGCGGGGCCGTGAATTTCTGCGATTGCACTGGAACTGTCACACACAGCTGCGATGCTGCCGGAAAGGGTAAGAACCGAGGAACCCCATGACGGATGCAACTCCCACTGCCGATGTGGCGCGCGCGTACCATGATCTTGTCGACCGGGGCGTGCGGTCGCTGATCGGGCAGGCAACGGGGGGGCTGGCGCCGGCGGCGTTCTGGTCGGCGGTGGCGGACTGGTCGATGCATCTTGGCACGGCGCCGGGAAAGCAGATGATGTTGGCCGAAAAGGCGCTTCAGGCCCCGGCCGTGGTCGCCGCGCGCGCGCTCAGCCCGACGGCACGGACCCCCGTGCCGACCGACCGCCGGTTTGCCTCGGAGCTGTGGGACACGCCACCCTTTTGCGTGCTGCGCGACAGCTTCATGCTGACCGAGGACTGGTGGCAGGCCGCCACGACGGACGTGCGGGGCATGTCCGCGGGCAACGAGGCCGCGCTGAGCTTTGCGGTACGGCAGGCGCTGGACACGGTCGCGCCGACCAATTTTGCCCCCCTCAACCCCGAGGTGCTGGCGCGCGCCCGTGACACGCAGGGCGCCAGCCTGGTCCAGGGCCTGATGAACCTGCTGGCGGAGGCCGCGGGCACGCCCCCCGGGGCCTCGGGCGGGATGGCGCCCGGGGTCGACCTGGCGGCGACGCCGGGCAAGGTCGTGGCCCGCAGCCATCTGGCCGAGCTGATCCAGTACAGCCCCGCCACCGAGACCGTCCACCCCGAGCCGATCCTGATCGTGCCGGCGTGGATCATGAAATACTACATCATGGATCTGTCGGCCCATAACTCCATGGTGCGCTGGCTGGTGGGGCAGGGGCATACGGTGTTCATGGTCTCGTGGCGCAACCCGGGCGCCGAGGACCGCGATCTGGGGATGCGGGATTACCTGGAGCAGGGGCCGCGCATGGCGCTGGATGCGATCGGGGCGATCACGGGGGCGCAGCGCATCCACGCCGCCGGTTACTGCCTGGGCGGGACGCTGCTGGCGATCCAGGCGGCGGCGATGGCGCGCGCGCGCGATGATCGGCTGGCGTCGATGACATTGCTGGCGGCGCAGGTGGATTTCTCCGAGCCGGGCGAGCTGTCGCTGTTCGTCTCCGAGGCGCAGGTGGCGCTGCTGGAGGACCTGATGTGGCAGCGCGGTTACCTGGACGGGGCGCAGATGGCCGGGGCCTTCACCATGCTGCGGTCCAACGACCTGGTGTGGTCGCGGCTAATCCACGAGACGATGATGGGCGAGCGCATGGCGCAGACCGACCTGATGGTCTGGAATGCCGACACCACGCGCATGCCCTATCGCATGCACTCGGAATACCTGCGGGCGCTGTTTCTGGAAAACCGGCTGGCGCATGGAAAATACCGGATCGATGACAAGACCCTGTCGCTGACCAATCTGGAGCTGCCGATCTTTGCCGTGGGCACCGAAAGGGACCACGTCGCGCCCTGGCCCTCGGTCTACAGGATCCACCACCTGACGGACGCGGATGTGACCTTCGTGCTGACCAGCGGCGGCCACAACGCGGGCATCATCTCGGAGCCCGGACACCGGCACCGCCATTACCGAATGGCCACGACGCCCCACGCGGCCCGGTATCAGGACCATGACGCCTGGGCCGCCACCGCCCCGGTGCGGGACGGGTCCTGGTGGGAGGGGTGGTCGGGCTGGCTGAAGGACCGGTCCGCCCCCCGCGGGGCGCCGCCGCCCATGGGGCGGGCCGCGGCCGGGTATGACGTGCTGGGCGATGCGCCCGGTACCTATGTCTTTCAGAAATAGGAGCGCCGCCATGATGCTGGAGAACCGTGTCGGGCTGGTGGTGGGCGTGGCCAATGCGCAGTCCATCGCGGCGGGCTGCGCGGCGGCCTTTGCGCGCGAGGGCGCCGGCATCATCGTGACCCACATGAACGAGCGCGCGCGTCCGCATGTGGCCCCGGTGGCCGAGGCGGTGGGGGCGGTCGATCTGCTGCCGCTCGACCTCTCGGTGCCCGAGCAGCAGCGCGCGGTGTTCGACGCCATCGCCGCGCGCTGGGGGCGGCTGGACTTCCTGCTGCATTCCGTCGCCTTCTGCCCGCGCGCGGATCTGCACGGCCGGGTGGTCGATTGTTCGGCCGAGGGGTTTGCGCAGGCGATGGACATCTCCTGCCACTCCTTCCTGCGGCTGGCGCGCGCGGCCGAGCCGTTGATGCGCGATGGCGGCAGCCTGCTGACCGTCAGCTATTATGGCGCCGAGAAGGTGGTGGACCATTACAACATCATGGGCCCGGTCAAGGCCGCGCTGGAGGCCGTCACCCGCAACGTCGCGGTGGAGCTGGGGCCGCGCGGGATCCGGGCCAACGTGCTGTCCCCGGGCCCCATCGCCACCCGGGCCGCCTCCGGCATCGACGGCTTCGACGGCCTGATGGCCGAGGCCCGCAGCCGTGCCCCCGAACGCCGCCTCGTGACGATCGACGAGGTCGGCGCGGTCGCCGCCTTCCTTGCCTCGGACCGCGCGGCGGGGGTTACGGGCACCACCACCCACATCGACGGGGGGCGCCATGTCCGGATGTGATCCGACCCCGCAACTGATCGAGAACCGCACGCTGGACGAATTGTCGCCGGGCGACAGCGCCGAAATGGTCCGCGTCCTCGGCCGATCCGACATCGAGCTGTTCGCGGTGATGTCGGGCGATGTGAACCCCGCGCATCTGGATCCCGCCTATGCCGATGCGACGCCGTTCCACCATGTGATCGCCCATGGCATGTGGGGCGGTGCGCTGATCTCGGCGGTGCTGGGGACGCGCCTGCCGGGTCCGGGGACGATCTATACCGACCAGTCGCTGCACTTTCGCCGCCCGGTGGCCATCGGGGATACGATCACCACGCGGGTGACGGTGGCGCGGATCGACCGGGACACCGGGCGGGTGACGCTGGACTGCCTGTGCCGCAACCAGCACGGCAAGCCGGTGATCGAGGGACACGCCGAGGTCCTCGCCCCGCGCCAGAAGGTGCGCCGCGCCGTGACCGCCCTGCCGATGGTGCGCCTGCACACCCCCGGCGCGCGGTTCCGCGACCTGGTGGACAGGGCGCGCGCCCTTGCGCCGCTGCCGACGGCGGTGGTGCACCCCTGCGATGCGCTCAGCCTTGTGGGCGCGCTTCAGGCCGAGGCGGCGGGGCTGATCGACCCGATCTGGGTCGGGCCGCGCGCCAGGGTTCTGGCGACCGCGGCCGAGGCCGGCGCAACGCTCGATCCTGCGCGCATCGTCGACGCCCCGCACAGTCACGGCGCGGCCGAGGCGTCGGTGGCGCTGGTGCGCGAGGGCCGCGCGCAGGCGCTGATGAAGGGCAAGCTGCACACCGACGAGTTGCTGGAGTGCGTGCTCGACCGCGCCCACGGGCTGCGGACCGAGCGTCGGCTGAGCCATGTGTTTGCGCTGGACGTTCCCGACCACGATCGGATGGTCTTCATCACGGATGCCGCGATCAACATCGCCCCCGACCTCGCGACGCTTGCCGACATCGTGCAGAACGCCATCGATCTGGCCCGCGCGCTGGGCATCGGGACGCCGCGCGCAGCCCTGCTGTCGGCGGTGGAGACGGTGACGGCCAAGCTGCCGTCCACCCTGCTGGCGGCGGCGATCTGCAAGATGCACGACCGCGGCCAGATCACCGGCGGAAAGGTCGACGGGCCGTTGGCCTTCGACAACGCGATCTCGCCCGAGGCGGTGGCGGCCAAGGGTATCGTGTCGGATGTCGCGGGGCGCGCGGACATCCTGGTCGCGCCCAACCTCGAAAGCGGCAACATGATCGCAAAGCAGCTGATCCATCTGGCCCGGGCCGAGGCGGCGGGCGTGGCCGTCGGTGCCCGCGTGCCCATCATGCTGACCAGCCGGTCCGACAGCCCCGCTGCCCGCCTCGCCTCTGCCGCGCTGGCCCGGCTGCTGGCAGCCGCCCTGCCCGTCGACCCCGGGTGACGCCGACAGCCGGGATGTGCCGGGGACTGGCCGGGGGCAGGGCCGGGGCTGCCCGGCAGCTGGGCTGCGGTTGGCCGGGGCAGCGGCCCGGCACACCGCATGGGCGCCCGGGCCCATGGCACGGCCCCCCCCGCCGCCCGTACCCTCCGCCGTCCATACCGCCCGGTGCGCGTCGGCGGATCACGGCAACGCAGCGATCGGCGGATGTCCCCCGGGGGCGGGGTGCCGGACCCTTCCGATGTCCCCGGCGCGCTGTGGACGGGCGGGGCCGAGCGGGCCTTGCCGCGCGCGACGGGGCGATGATGCCGCACCCCGGACAGGACACCCCGCGCCAGCCCGCCAGGCCAGGGGGCGCGCGCATCGCGGATGCCGGCGCCCGGTCGGCATCGCAGGCGGGTGTTGCATGGCCGCCGCGCCGTTGCCCGCCGCGCTGCGGTTGACATGCTGCTGTCATGGGGGGGCGGCATGGCTGTCGCCACAGGCAGGGCGCCTTGCCCTGCACGCAGGCAGCTTGGGGCGCTGAAGATGGGTGCAATCGCGGGCACGACGACAGGGGGCAGGGGCCTGGCGGGATGGGCGCGCGATCCGGTTGGATGCGTCGGGCCGGTGCACGCGCCCGCCCTTCCGCCCGATGCCGGGGGCGCAGGGCTGCCCGGCCGCATCCTGATCGTCAGTGACGCGTGGGCGCCGCAGGTGAACGGCGTGGTGCGCAGCTACGAGAACATCGCCCGCGTCCTTTGCGGGCAGGGTCGGGTGGTGAAGGTGATCGGGCCCGCGGATTTCGTCACCCTGCCGCTGCCGGGATATCCCGGCATACCGCTTGCGCTGGCGCCGCGGCGGCGGCTGGCGGCGATGATCGAGGCGTTTGCGCCGCACGCGGTTCATGTCGCGGTGGAGGGGCCGTTGGGCTGGGCCGCACGGCGGCACTGTCTGCGCCGGGGGCGGCCCTTTTCCACGGCGTTTCATACCAACTTCCCGGCCTATGCGGCATTGCGTGCGCCGCGCCCGCTGGGCGGCGCGGTGGCGCGCGGCGCGGCGGCGGTGGCACGGCGGTTCCACGCGCCGGCGCGGCTGACCCATGTGGCCACCCCGTCGGTCGAGGCGCAGCTGCGCGACTGGGGCTTTGCCGGCCGGTTCGCACGGCTGTCGCACGGGGTCGATTGCGGTCTCTTTCACCCCGGGGCGCGGCGCCCCCGGGGCGATGTGCCGGTGCTGCTCCATGTCGGCCGGATCGCACCCGAAAAGAACATCGAGGCGTTTCTGGCGCTGTCCGAGTCCGAGACCGGCCCGGTGCGCAAGGTCGTTGTGGGTGACGGCCCGCAGCTGCCCGCCCTGCGCCAGCGCTACCGGGATGTGTCGTTCCGCGGCCTGCTGACGGGGGCCGCGCTGGCGCAGGCGTATCGCTCGGCGGATGTGTTCGTCTTTCCCTCCCGGACCGACACCTTTGGCCTCGTCCTGATCGAGGCGCTGGCCTCGGGGCTGCCCATCGCCGCCCACGACGTGCCCGGCCCGCGCGACATCGTCACCGACCCGTGCCTGGGCGCGCTGGACGCCGATCTCGGCCGCGCGATCCGCCGGGCGTTGGCCGCGCCGGGCAGCCCCCGCGCGCGCCACGCCCATGTCCGTGACCGCTACAGCTGGGACGCGGTGGCCGCGACCTTCCTTGCCCATTGCGCCGAGGTGCGGGGATGAGCGTCGTGCCCGCCGCCGCCCGCCCCCGGCTGCGCGCGCTGTTCGTCTCGGATCTGCACCTGGGCTACAAGGGGGCTGACGTCGCCGCCCTCAACGCCCTGCTGGCAACCTGCGAGATCGATCAGCTGTACCTCGTCGGCGATATCCTCGACGGCTGGAAGCTGGAGAAGCGCTGGCACTGGACGCAGGACTGCTGCGACCTTGTCGACACCCTCATGGTGCTGCGCCGGCGGCGGGTGCGGATCACCCTGATCACCGGCAACCACGACGAGAAGCTGCGCGAGATCCTCCCTCGCCTGCTGCGCCCGCTGATCCTGCGCCGCTTCGGCATCCGCATCGAGGAGCGCTGCACCCATCGCACCGCCGCGGGCGCGCGGCTGCTGGTCACCCACGGCGACCAGTTCGACGGAATGCTGCGCCGGGGCGGATCGAAGCTGGCGGACCGCCTGTGGGGCACGCTGACCGAGGCCGGGCTGGCCCGGCCGCCCCGCGCTGGCCGCCGCTGGTCGCTGGGGCGCGCCATTCTGCGCGATGGCGGTGGTCTGGCACACCGGTATGCCACCGCCGCCTTGCGCCGGGCGACCCTCGAGGGGGTGGACGGCATCGTCTTTGGCCACAGCCATGTCCCGCTGCTTGACCATCGCCGCGGCCGCGTGCTGGCCAATTGTGGCGCCTGGACACGGGCCACCGATGGCCACCACAGCGCCATCGCCGAGACCCGCGAGGGCCGGCTGGAGCTCCTGCGCTGGCCGGCCACGCCCCGGCGGCCGGACATGGCGGCCCCGTCCGCCCTGGCGGTGCGCGATGCCGATGCCGCGCGGCTGATCCGCCTCATCCATGCGCTGTGGCGTCCGACGGAGGCGTTTCCGGGGCTTGCATCGCGTCCGGCCGCGGGACCCCCGCAGGGGTGCGCCCCGGTGCCCGCATGACGCCCCCGTCGGTCGCGCAGCCGGGGCGTCATCGCACCGTTACGCTGCGGGGATACGCGCGGGCGGGAGCGAAGCGAAGGGAGGTCGGACGTGACGGTGAGCGATGGTGCCAGCCCTGCGGCCGGGACACAGGACGCGCGCGCCCGCGCGGTGTACGGGGCGGTGGCGGAGTTGCGCGCCGAGGTGCAGGTCCGCGCGGATCGAATGCTGGCCGACTGGCCGGGCGCGGCAGGCGGCGCCGGGCTGGGCGATTCGGTGGCCAACCTCGCCGCCTGGCTGGCGCTGCGGCAGATTGATCTGGATGCGTTGCAGGGTCCGCTGGCGGCGCTGGGCCTGTCCACTCTGGGGCGGTGCGAGGGCCATGTGCTGGCCTCCATCGACGCGGTGATGGCGACGCTGGCGGTTCTTGCGGGTGTGCCGGGGGTGCGGCACCCCTGTGCGGCGACGTTTACCGATGCCGCGCGGGTGCTGGAGGACCGCCGCGACGCGCTGTTCGGCGCGGCCCTTGGCGACAGCCCCTCGACGCGCATCATGGTGACCCTCCCGTCCGAGGCGGCCGACGACCCCGCCTTTGCCGAAGCCGTCATCGCGGCTGGCGCGGATTGCCTGCGCATCAACACCGCCCATGACGGCCCCGATGCCTGGGTGCGCATGGCCACCCATGTCCGCGCCGCCGCCGCCGCGGCCGGGCGGCACGTCCCCCTGATGATGGATCTTGCGGGGCCCAAGCTGCGGATCACGGCGGTCAACAGCCGCGAGAAGATCCGCCTCCACCCCGGCGACCGCTTCGCCCTTGCCCCCCTGATCCCGGTCGCGCGCAAGGGCCGCCCGAAGCTCTATACCGCCAGCCTGTCGCATCCTGAGGTTCTGGAGGGGCTTGCGCCCGGCGATCCCGTCTGGATCGACGACGGGGTGCTGCGGGCGCGCGTGATCGGGCGCATCGGCATGCTGGTCGAACTGGAGGTGACGCATGCGCGCATCAAGGGCGGCCGGATCAAGCCCGACAAGGGGGTGAACCTGCCGGGGCGGAGCCTCGATGTGCCGGCGCTGACCGACATCGACCGGACGCGGCTGGGCACGGTGGCGGGGCTTGCGGACATGGTCGGCTTCTCCTTTGTCCAGACGGTGGAGGACGTGCGCGATCTGCTCCGTGCGCTGGAGCAGGAGGCCGACGGCCGCCCCCTGCCGCCCGTGGTGCTGAAGATCGAGACGCCGCGCGCGGTCGCGAACCTGCCCTGGCTGATCGTCGAGGCAGGCAGCCGCGTTCCGTTGGCGGTGATGATCGCCCGTGGCGACCTGGCCGTGGAGATCGGCCTCGACCGGCTGTCCGAGATCCAGGAGGAGATGCTGTGGCTGTGCGAAGCCGCCCGCGTGCCGGTGGTCTGGGCCACCCAGGTGCTGGAGGGGCTGGTCAAGCAGGGCCTTGCCAGCCGCGCCGAGGCGACGGATGCCGCCATGGCGCAGCGGGCCGACTGCGTGATGCTCAACAAGGGGCCGCATGTGGTGGAGGGCATCGCCTTCCTGCGTGACGTGCTGCGCCGCATGGATCGCCATCAGCACAAGAAGACACCCCGCATGGGCCGCCTCAACGCCTGGGCGCCATCCGGCCTGGAGCCCGGTTCCGGCCACGGTGCGACGCCGGTACGACCGCAGGTCTGAGCCTCCGGGGTCCGCCTCTGCGCTGCGCGGCGGGGGCGTGGGGTTTGCGAAAAGGGGGGCCGGATCAGGCGCGGGAAGGGGCCACCGGCGGTGCGGTTGGCCATCGGGGCCAGGGTGCGACTGTGTGATCGGCGGGGCGCACAGCGTGCCACCGGGGACCGCCACCGGCGCAATCGCCCGCAAAAGCCGTTGAAACGGCATCGGCGCATCCGTGAAGCCCACGCGCGGCGGCGCCAGCGGCAGGGACATCGCGCGCCTGCGGCGGTTGCGCGGCCGCAGACGGTCCGTCGTACCCGTGTGGCCGCCGCCCATGCCGTGCCTGTCGCGCAGCTGCGCCCCCTTCGGCCCGTAAGCCGTGGCGCGCGGTACCGACCCGCGAGCGTCGCCGAGGCCGCCGCCGGTGATCCCGGTGCGGCCGTCCTGCCCCGGACGTAGCATCGGTGCGGTCCGCCGGGATCAGGGCGGCACCGGGACCGCCCGCCCCCCTGCGGAACCTGTTGCGGGACATGTCGTCGTGCCGCGCGCCCTGGTGGCCCATGCCCCCCGCGGCAAGGGACGATCATGGCGGAGCGCGGCGGGAGGGCGAGGCCCCGGCGCGGGCTGCATCGCTGCGCGCCCGGGCTGCGTTGCGCAGCAGGATGGCCGCCACGACGGCACCCGCCAGCCCCACCGCCAGCAGGTCATGCGCCACCAGCACCAGCCCCGCGAGGCTGAGGACCCACTTCTCCCACCGTTGCACGGGGGCCTGGAAGAAGCCGATATAGGCCACCGACAGTGCCACGATGGACAGCACCCCCGACGACAGCGCCAGCGCGAAGTCGTAGACCGTGAAGTCGATGAACAGCAGCACCGGGGCATAGATGAACATCATCGGCACCAGCGCCTTGCCCATCGACAGCCGGAACGCCGTCATCCCCGTCTGCATCGGGTCCGACCGCGAGATCCCCGACGCGGCATAGGCCGCCAGCGCCACCGGCGGCGTGATGTCGGCCAGCACGCCATAGTAGAAGACGAAGAAATGCGTCGCCAGCAGCGGCACGCCCAGCTGTTGCAGCGCCGGCGCCGCGATGGCCGCCAGGATGATGTAGGTCGGCGTCGTCGGCAGCCCCGCCCCCATCAGGATGCACGCCATCGCCACGAAGATCAGCGCAAAGAACAGCGTGACCGAGTTCTGCTGCAGCACCCCCAGCGGGTCGAGCGCGGTGATCCACACCCCCAGCGCACCGGCCGAATCCAGCACCACGCCCGCGAACTTGAACCCCATCCCCGTCAGCGTGGTCACGCCCAGGATGAAGCCCACGCAGGCGCACGCGGCGGTGATGGCGATGGACTGCTGCGCGCCGGTCTCCAGCGCGCGGGTCAGCCGCCGCGGCGTCAGCGCCGACGCCCGGTCCATCCGCGACCCCAGCCCCAGCGCCTGCATCACCATGGGGATGTAGGAGCACAGAATCGTCAGCACGATGCCCCAGAACGCCGCCAGAAACGGCGTGAACTTCATCAGCAGCATCGTGACCATGACGATGAGCGGGATGAACAGGTGCCAGCTGCGCACCAGAACGTCCCGAAACTGGGGGATCGCGTCGCGGTCCATGCCGGACAGGCCCAGCCTGCGCGCCTCCAGATGCACCATGTAGAGGGTCGCGAGGTAGTGGAACGCCGCCGGGATGATCGCGATCAGGATCAGCTCGTTGTAGGGCACGCCCAGCATCTCGGTCATCACGAAGGCCGCAGCCCCCATGATCGGCGGCGTCACCTGCCCGCCGCAGGAGGCCGACGCCTCGGTCGCCGCGGCAAAGCGCGGCGAGAAGCCCTTGGAGATCATCAGCGGGATGGTGAAGGCGCCCGTCGTGACCGTGTTGGCCACCGGCGAGCCCGAGATCATCCCGAAGAATCCCGAGGACACCACCGACACCTTGGCCGGCCCCCCGGTGTAGCGCCCGGCCACGATGCTCGCGAGGTCGATGAACAGCTGCCCCAGCCCCGATGCCTGCGCCAGCACGCCGAACAGCACGAAGTGGAACACGAAGGTCGCCACCACCCCCAGCGCGATGCCGTAGATCCCTTCGGTGCCCAGATAGAGGTGTTCGACCAGCCGCACGATGCCGTAGCCGCGATGCGCGAGGTCGCCGGGCAGGAGGGGTCCGAAGATCGCGTACATCAGCGCCGCGGCGCCGATCACCGCCAGCGTCTCGCCCATGGTGCGGCGGGTCGCCTCCAGCACCATGATGATGCCGATCATGCCGATGATGTAGTCGATGGGCTGGGGAAAGCCGACGCGCCGGATGAAGATCTCATCAAAAAACACCAGCAGATAGAGGGAACTGGCCGCGCCCGCGACCGCCAGCGGCCAGTCGAGCCAGCCCAGC
>NZ_NHSD01000114.1 GCF_016653255.1 Rhodobaculum claviforme | reverse complement strand
TCCTGACCTGCGGCGAGCCCGCCGGCATCGGCCCCGAGATCGCGGTCGCCGCCCGCGCCAACCTGGGCGACGCGCTGCCCTTCGTCTGGCTGGGTGACCCCGCGCATCTGCCCCCCGGCACCGCCTGGCGGGCGGTGGACAGCCCCGCCGCCGCGCGCACGGTCCCGCCGTCCGACCTGCCGGTGCTGCGCCACGACTTTCCCGCCCCCGCCGTGCCCGGCCGCCCCGATGCGGCCAACGCCGCCGCCACCGTGGCGGTGATCGCACGTGCCATGGCGCTGGTGCAGGACGGCCATGCGGGTGCGGTGGTCACCGGCCCGATCCACAAGCAGGCCCTGCAGGAGGGGGCGGGCTTCGCCTTTCCCGGCCACACCGAGTTCCTGGCGGATCTGGCGGGGGTGGACCGGGTGGTGATGATGCTGGCCGCCCCCGCGCTGCGGGTGGTGCCGGTGACGATCCACATTCCGCTGTCGCAGGTCGGCGCGGCCCTGACGCCCGAGCTGCTGGAGGCGACGCTGCGCCTGACGCGCGACGGGCTGATCCGCGACTTCGGCATCGCGCGGCCCCGGATCGCGGTCGCGGGCCTGAACCCCCACGCGGGCGAAGGCGGCCACATGGGCACCGAGGAGGCGACCCTGATCGCCCCCGTGCTGGAGCGCCTGCGCGCCGAAGGCATGGATCTGGCCGGCCCCCTGCCCGCCGACACGATGTTCCACCCGGCGGCACGCGCGCGCTATGACGCGGCGGTGTGCATGTACCACGACCAGGCGCTGATCCCGATCAAGACGGTGGATTTCGACGGCGGGGTGAACGTCACGCTGGGGTTGCCGTTCGTGCGCACCTCGCCCGACCATGGCACCGCGCTGGACATCGCGGGGCGCGGGATCGCGCGGCCCGACAGCCTGATCGCGGCGCTGCGGCTGGCGGTGGAGATGGGCGCGCGGCGGGCCGGGGCATGATCGACGACCTGCCGCCGCTGCGGGACGTGATCGCGGCGCATGGGCTGTCGGCGCGCAAGGCGCTGGGGCAGAACTTCCTGCTGGACCTGAACCTGACGCACCGGATCGCGCGGTTGCCGGGGGACCTGTCGGCCTGCGACGTGCTGGAGGTCGGCCCCGGCCCCGGTGGCCTGACGCGGGGCCTGCTGGCCGCCGGCGCGCGCCACGTGCTGGCGGTGGAGAAAGACCCCCGCTGCATGGCGCCGCTGGCCGAGATCGCGGCCGCCCACCCCGGCCGCCTGACGGTGCTGGAGGGCGACGCGCTGGCCATCGATCCGCTGGCGCATCTGACGCCGCCGATCCGGGTGGTGGCCAATCTGCCCTACAACGTGGGCACGGAACTGCTGGTGCGCTGGCTGACGCCGCCCGAATGGCCGCCGTTCTGGGACAGCCTGACGCTGATGTTCCAGCGCGAGGTCGCGGAACGGATCGTGGCGGTGCCCGGCTCGGGTGCCTACGGGCGGCTGGCGCTGCTGGCGCAGTGGCGCACCACGGCGCATATCGCGATGCGGCTGCCCGCCCGGGCGTTCACCCCGGCGCCCAAGGTCGATTCGGCGGTGGTCCACCTCACCGCCCTGCCCGCCCCGCGCTTTCCCGCCGACGCCAAGGTGCTGTCGCGCGTGGTGGCGGCGGCCTTCAACCAGCGCCGCAAGATGCTGCGCAGCGCCCTGCGCGGCGTCGCCCCGGACATCGAGGGGCATCTGCGCGCCGCCGACATCCCCCCCACCGCCCGGGCCGAGGAGATCGATCTGGAGCGCTTCTGCGCGCTGGCCCGCAGCGTTGCGGCCGCCTGACCCCGCCGCCCGGCTGTTTGCACGGGCGGCGGGCGGCGGGTCAGAAGTGGAGCGCGCGGCCGTGGGCGTCGAGGACCGATTCGTGCATCATCTCCGACAGGGTCGGGTGCGGGAAGACGGTCTCCATCAGCTCCGCCTCGGTCGTCTCCAATGTGCGGCCGATGGCGTAGCCCTGGATCAGCTCGGTCACTTCCGCGCCGATCATGTGGGCGCCCAGCAGCGCGCCGGTCTTCGCGTCGAACACGGTCTTGACCATCCCCTCCGGCTCGCCCAGCGCGATGGCCTTGCCGTTGCCGATGAAGGGGAAGCGGCCGACGCGGATCTCGAACCCGGCCTCTTTGGCCTTCGCCTCGGTCATGCCGACGCTGGCGATCTGCGGGTGGCAGTAGGTGCAGCCGGGGATGGCGTCGGGGCGCACCGGGTGGGGATGGCCGCCGGCGATGACCTCGGCCACCATCACGCCCTCGTGGCTGGCCTTGTGCGCAAGCCACGGCGCGCCCGTCAGATCGCCGATGGCATAGATGCCGTCCACGCCGGTGTGGCCGTGGGCATCCGTCACGACATGCCCGCGGTCGAGGCGGATGCCCGCCTCCTCCAGCCCCAGCCCTTCGGTGTTGGCCTTGATGCCGACGGCGGAAATCACGGCGTCGAAGGTGCGCGTCTCCAGCTTGCCGCCGATCTCGATGTGGGCGGTGACCTTGTCGGCCGCGCGGTCGAGCTTCTTGACCATGGCCTTGGTCAGGATCGTCATGCCCTGCTTCTTGAACTGCTTGGCGGCAAAGGCCGAGATCTCGGCGTCCTCCACCGGCAGGATGCGGTCCATCACCTCCACCACGGTGGTCTTGCTGCCCAGCGTGTTGAAGAAGCTCGCGAACTCGATCCCGATGGCGCCGGAACCGATGACCAGCAGCTCCTTGGGCATGTGCGGGGGCTGCAGCGCGTGGCGATAGGTCCAGACGCGCTTGCCGTCGGCCTCCAGCCCCGGCAGCTCGCGCGCGCGCGCGCCGGTGGCCAGCACGATGGACGGGGCCTCCAGCGTCTCCTCGCCCTTGTCGGTCCTGACCGTGACGCGGCCCTTGCCCGCCAGCCGCGCCTCGCCCATGAGGACGGTGACCTTGGCCTTCTTCAACAGGTGCCCCACGCCCGAGGAGAGCTGTTTCGCCACCCCGCGCGACCGCTTGACCACCGCGTCGAGGTCATAGCCGATGCCGTCAGCCGTCAGCCCGAATTCCCTGGCGCGGTGCATCAGGTGGAACACCTCGGCCGAGCGCAGCATCGCCTTGGTCGGGATACAGCCCCAGTTGAGGCAGATCCCCCCGAGGCTTTCCCGCTCCACCACCGCCACACGCTTGCCCAGCTGGGCCGCGCGCAACGCGCAGACATAGCCCCCCGGTCCAGACCCGATCACGACCACGTCGTAGGAATTTGCCATGCCGCCCCCTCCGCCAAAGATGGTTCAGCGTTAAACAATTCCCACGCGGTCTTCAACGCCGGGCGTCGCTTGGCCGCAATGGCCCCACCACAAGGCGCGTGGCAAACCGGATGCGCGCGACGATCCACAGCAGATCGCGGGGATCGAACGCCACGCAGCCCGCCGTCGGGTGACCCGGCTTGCGCCAGCGATGGACAAAGATCGCCGAGCCCGCGCCCCGCTCCGCCTGCGGCCAGTTCCAGTCGGTGACCAGCACGAGGTCATAGAGCGGATCGGCCCGCGCCAGACGCTCGGCCGAGGCCGGGTGCGGCGCGCCCACCATCAGGTTGTAATCCTCGTGGCGCGGATCGTCGCACCACAGGTCGCGCGGGCGGATCGGCACCGCCCAGTCGCAGGGCCGCGCCAGCCGGTCGGGGCGATAGAGGCACCCGACGATGCGGTGCACGCCCACGGGCGTGGCGCCGTCGCCCTCTTGCTTGGCGTGGGTCAGCCCGCCGCGCCCGATGGTGCAGGGAAACCGGCGGCCCATGAAGCGCGCCCCGGTGGGCGTGATCACCAGATCGCGCGCGTCCACCGCCCTCACAACAGGTGGCCGGACTTGGCGGCCTTGGTCGCGAGATAGGCCGCGTTGTGGCGCCCCTCGCCCACGCGCAGGGGCACGCGCTCCACCACCTCCACGCCGTTGGCCGCCAGCATCGCGACCTTGTTGGGGTTGTTGGTCAGCAGCCGCACCGCCGAGAACCCCATCCGCCGCAACAGGCTGGAGCCGAGGCGAAAGTCCCGCTCGTCGTCGTCGAAGCCCAGCCGGTGGTTGGCCTCGACCGTGTCGAAGCCCTGATCCTGCAACGAATACGCGCGCATCTTGTTGGCCAGCCCGATCCCCCGCCCCTCCTGGTTGAGGTACAGCAGCACCCCGGCGCCCCCCGCCCCCATCTGCGCCAGCGCCGCGCGCAGCTGCGGGCCACAGTCGCATTTCAGGCTGCCCATCACATCGCCGGTGAAGCACGCCGAATGCAGCCGCGCCAGCACGGGGCGGTCGCGGGCCGGCTGGCCGATCTCGATGGCGTAATGCTCGGTGCCGCCGTCCTCGGGGCGAAAGACATGCAGCCGCCCGGCCTCGGCCGCGGCCATCGGCAGTCGGGCGGACACGACCGGGTGCACCGGCGTCGCGCGCAACAGCATCGGCCCGGCGGCGGCCATGTCGATCACCGTCAGGCTGTTGTCGGCCGCCACCGCCAGCGGACGATCCAGCCCCAGAACCAGTGCGGCCGGCAACAGCTCGGCCGATTTCACCAGCCCGATGGCCGCGCGGTGCAGCGCCGCAGGCCCCGCCCGCTCGGCCAGCAGCGGGCCCTTCATCGGTGCGCGCAGATCATCCGCCGGATCCGCCAGCGCCCGGATCCACGGCACGCTCGCATCCGCGGGGATTCGCAACCGCGCCACATCACCGTCATAGGCCGGCGTCTTGAGCGTCGCGGCACGGTGCGCGGTCACCGCCAGCACCGGCGTGCCGCCCAGAAGGCGCAGCTCCGCCAGGCGCGCAGCGTCCAGCACCTCGGCCGCGACGACCAGCACGCCGCCCCCCTCGCCCGTCAGCACGACCGGCACCCCCATGCGCAGGTCTGCGCGTGCGCGGTTGATCCTCTCGACGATGCTGGGGCTCAGGGACATGGGCGCACTCCTTCGACGGCGGGCAGGATATAGGCCACGGGCGCGCAAAGTGAAACAAACCCCGGATATCCGACACGCGCGCGTGAGAAGATCGCAGCAAACCTTGGCGCCCGGGGTGCGCGCCCGCATCTGTCGCACATCCGGACACGGCTTCGAGAGAGGTGCCGCATGAGCAAGCTGAAAAAGATCCTGCTGGTGGACGACGACGACGCGCTGCGCGAGGCGCTGTCGGAGCAGTTGGTGATGACCGAGGAATTCGACGTCTTCGAGGCCGGCAGCGGCGCCGAGACGATGGAGAAGATCAAGGTCGGCCCCTATGACCTCGCGATTCTCGACGTGGGCCTGCCGGATACCGACGGGCGCGAGCTGTGCCGCCGGATGCGCAAACAGGGGGTGAAGTACCCGGTGCTGATGCTGACCGGCCACGACACCGACGCCGACACCATCCTGGGCCTGGAGGCGGGCGCCAACGACTATGTCACCAAGCCGTTCAAGTTTCCCGTGCTGCTGGCCCGCATCCGCGCCCAGCTGCGCCAGCACGAGCAGTCCGAGGACGCGATCTTTCAGCTCGGCCCCTACACCTTCAAGCCGTCGATGAAGCTGCTGACCGACGAGCGCGAGCGCAAGATCCGCCTGACGGAGAAGGAAACCAACATCCTCAAGTTCCTCTATCGCGCGCCCGACGGCGTGGTCCCCCGCGACGTGCTGCTGCACGAGGTCTGGGGCTACAACGCGGGCGTCACCACCCACACGCTGGAGACCCACATCTATCGCCTGCGCCAGAAGATCGAGCCCGACCCCTCCAACGCGCGGATCCTGGTCACGGAATCAGGCGGCTACCGGTTGGTGAGCTGAGGCGGCGCGGCCCTGAGCGCCGCGCCCCCTCCAACGGGGCTGCCGACATAACGGGATGACCGGAACAACGGGATCACCGGCACAACGGGATCACCGGCACAACGGGATCACCGGCACAACGGGATCACCAGCACAACGGGATCACCGGCACAACGGAAAACGGGGACGGCTTGCGCCGTCCCCGTCCATGTTCCTGTCGCAGCCGAACCGAGAAGGTTCAGGCGAGCGCGAGGTTCGTCGCGGATTCGCGGCCGTTGCGGTCGCTTTCCAGATCGAACGTCACGGCCTGGCCGTCGTCGAGCTGGCGGATGCCCGCACGCTCAAGAGCGCTGATGTGGACGAAAACGTCCTTCGAACCATGCTCGGGAGCGATGAAGCCAAAACCTTTGGTTGCGTTGAACCATTTCACGGTGCCATTGGCCATCGTGATGTCTCCTGTTCTTTCTACCATCCACTTGATTGCGATGGTCCGGCCCAGTTTCGTCAGAGTCGCAACTGAAGCCGTTAGGAAACAGAAGGTCGCTCGTAGATGCTTTGCCTCACCCTTATGACTGATGTGCCCGCCTGACGCAAGGGCTTACCGGCCCCCTTGCCGCCGGGCGGGCTGTTGCCCTATGCCCGGGGCCGCATCCGCCCGCGAAAGGTCCGCCACATGCGCCTGTCCCGCTACTTTCTGCCCGTGCTCAAGGAAACCCCGGCCGAGGCGCAGATCGCCAGCCACCGGCTGATGCTGCGCGCGGGCATGATCCGCCAGCAGGCGGCGGGCATCTATTCGTGGTTGCCGCTGGGGCTGCGCGTGCTGCGCCGGATCGAGGCGATCGTGCACGAGGAACAGGCCCGCGTCGGCCATATCCCGATGCTGATGCCGACGCTGCAACCGGCCGACCTGTGGCGGGAATCCGGGCGCTATGACGACTATGGCCAGGAGATGCTGCGCATCACCGACCGCCACAAGCGCGACCTGCTGTACGGGCCCACCAACGAGGAGATGATCACCGACATCTTCCGCGCCCATGTCGGCAGCTACCGCGAGCTTCCGCTGACGCTCTATCACATCCAGTGGAAGTTCCGCGACGAGATCCGCCCCCGCTTCGGCGTCATGCGCGGGCGCGAGTTCCTGATGAAGGACGGCTATACCTTCGACGTGGACCGCGACGGCGCGCTGCACGCCTACAACCGGCACATGCTGGCGTACCTGCGCACCTATGAACGCATGGGCCTGACGGCGATCCCGATGCGCGCGGCCTCCGGCCCCATCGGGGGCGACGACACGCATGAATTCCTCGTGCTGGCGTCCACCGGCGAGTCGGAGGTGTTCTACGACCAGGCGGTGTGCGACCTCGCGCTCGGCGACCGCGAGGTGGACCACGACGACCCGGCCGCCGTGCGCGCGGTGTGCGACGAGTTCACGCAGCTCTATGCCCGCACGGACGAAACCCATGACGAGGCCGCCTTTGCCGCCGTCCCCGAGGACCGCCGCCGGGTGGGCCGCGGGATCGAGGTCGGCCAGATCTTCTACTTCGGCACCAAGTACTCCGAGCCGATGGGCGCCACCGTCGTCACCCCCGACGGCGCCCGCGTGCCGGTGCACATGGGCAGCCACGGCATCGGCGTCAGCCGCCTCGCCGGCGCCATCATCGAGGCCAGCCACGACGCGCGCGGCATCATCTGGCCCGAGGGCGTGACCCCGTTCCACGTCGGCATCGTCAACGTCAAGCAGGGCGACATGGCCGCCGACAGCGCCTGCGACGGCATCGTCAACGCGCTGACCGCGCGCGGGCTGGAGCCGCTCTATGACGACCGGGACGAGCGCGCGGGCGCGAAGTTCGCCACCATGGACCTGATCGGCCTGCCGTGGCGGATCACCGTCGGGCCGCGCGGCCTGGCGCAGGGGCTGGTGGAACTGACCTGCCGGCGCACCGGCCAGGCCGAGGAGATGTCGCCCGAGGCCGCGGTCGCCCGCGTCGCGGGAATCTATGCCCGCGCCTGAGGCGATGCGGCCGATATTGCGCGCGCGCGCGCCCTGCCCTATCCGGTGAGCCCATGTCGATCCGTCCGATTCTCATCCATCCCGACCCGCGCCTGAAGAAGGTCTGCGCCCCCGTGGAGCAGATCACCGACGAGATGCGCGCGCTGGGCCGCGACATGCTGGAGACGATGTACGATGCCCCCGGCGTCGGGCTGGCAGCCCCCCAGGTGGGCGTGCTCAAGCGTGTCATCGTGATGGACTGCAACAAGCCCCCCGAGGCCGAACCGCGCCCGCTGGTAATGTTCAACCCGGAGATCCTGTGGCAGTCCGCCGACATCGTCGCCTCCGAGGAAGGCTGTCTGTCCCTGCCGGAACAGTTCGCCCCCGTTCACCGCGCAGCCGAGGTGCGCGCGCGCTGGACCGATCCCGACGGCGCCGCGCAGGAGGAGACCTTCGACGGCCTCTGGTCGGTGTGCCTCCAGCACGAGATCGACCACCTGAACGGGGTGCTGTTCATCGACCACCTCGGGCTTCTGAAGCGCCAGATGGTCACCCGGCGGCTGGCCAAGCTGATGCGCGAGCGCGCACGGGGGTGAGGGCGCCCCACCGGCCGTTCCTGCGCTGGCCCGACCGGCGGCTGGCCACGCCCGCCGCGCCGGTGGCCGGGGTTGATGACACCATCCGCGCGATCTGGGACGAGATGATCGCGGCCATGGACGCGATGCCCGGCGTGGGGTTGGCTGCGCCGCAGCTGGGGATCATGCTGCGACTGGCGGTGGTCGATGCCTCGGCCACGCGGGGGCGGGCGGTACGGCTGGCCAACCCCGAGATCGTGTCGGCCGCCCCCGTCAATGTCCGCCGGACCGAGGCCAGCCCCAACCTGCCCGGCGCCTCGGCCGAGATCGCGCGACCCGCCGCCGTCACCGTGCGCTATGTCGACGAGACCGGCCGCGAGCGGATGCGCGATTTCGAGGGGCTGTGGGCGACCTCGGTGCAGCACCAGATCGACCATCTGGCGGGGCGGATGTATTTCGACCACCTTGGCCCGGTGAAACGCCGGATGCTGCTGTCGCGCGCGGGCAAGGTGGCCCGGCGCGGCTGACACGCCGCAGCGAAAGGACCCCGCGCATGCGCCTGATCTTCATGGGAACGCCCGGTTTCGCCGTGCCCGCGCTGGAGGCGCTGGCCGACGGCCACGACATCGCCGCCGTCTACTGCCAGCCCCCCCGGCCCGCGGGGCGCGGCCACCGCCCCCGCCCCGGTCCGGTGCAGGCGGCGGCTTTGGCCCGGGGGCTGGAGGTGCGCCACCCCGCCAGCCTGCGCGATCCGGACGAACAGGCGGCCCTTGCCGCGCTGGGGGCGGATGCGGCGGTGGTGGCGGCCTATGGGCTGATCCTGCCGCGCGCGGTGCTGGAGGCGCCCCGGCTGGGGTGCGTGAACATCCACGCCTCGTTGCTGCCGCGCTGGCGGGGGGCGGCGCCGATCCACCGCGCGGTGATGGCTGGGGATGCGGAAACGGGGATCTGCATCATGCGGATGGAGCCCGGCCTCGACACCGGGCCGGTGCTGCTGCGGGAATCGACGCCCATCGGCGCGGGCGACACGACGGGCGACCTGCACGACCGGCTGGCGGCGATGGGCGCGCGGCTGGCGGTCGCGGCGATGGCGCGGCTGGAGGGGCTGGTCCCCGCCCCCCAGCCCGAGGTCGGCGTCACCTATGCCCACAAGATCGACAAGACCGAGGCGCGCATCGACTGGACCCGGCCCGCCGAGGAGGTCGACCGCCACATCCGCGGCCTCTCGCCCTTTCCCGGCGCGTGGTGCGATGGCGCGGGGGGGCGGCTGAAGATCCTGCGCAGCCGCGTGGCACCGGGCGCTGGCACGCCCGGCACGGTGATCGTCGCCGACGCCGGGCGACTGGTCGTGGCCTGCGGCACCGGCGCGGTGGAGGTGCTGGAGGCCCAGCGCGAGGGCCGCCGCCCGATGCCCACGTCCGAGCTCTTGCGCGGCCTGTCCCTGCGCACCGGCGACGCGCTGGGCTGACCCTCAGCCCGGCTGCGCGGTCCGCGCCAGATCGAACGCCTTGCGCATCACCGTTGGCAGGTCGGCGGGGCGGAAATCCGCGCCCGGCACGAACGTCCCACGCGCCGGTGATGCGTCCATCCCGACCTCCGCCAGATGCAGCGTCAGGCGCAGGTGGAAATGGGTGAAGGTGTGGCGCACCTCGGCCCCCACCCGGTGCCACTCGGCCGCCAGCGGGGGCGCGGGCGCCGGCGCATCGGACCAGTCCGAGCCGGGAAAGCCCAGCATCCCGCCCAGAAGGCCCGCCTCGGGCCGCCGCTCCAGCAGCCAGGCGCCATCGCTGCGGCGCACCAGATACAGATGGCCCAGACGCACCGGCTTGGGCGGCTTGGCGCGCTTGCGCGGCAGATCCCCGGCGATGCCCTGGCGGTGGGCGGCGCAGCCCGGACGCAGCGGGCACAGCGCACAGGCGGGCTTGCGCGGGGTGCAGATCGTGGCGCCCAGGTCCATCATCGCCTGCGCGTGATCGCCCGGACGGATCGCGGGCGTCAGCGCGGTCGCATGGCGCACCAGCTCCGGCTTGGCGGTCGGCAGCGGGGTCTCCACCGCGAACAGCCGCGCGACCACCCGCTCCACATTGCCGTCGACCACGGTGGCGGGCTCGTCAAAGGCGATGGCGGCGATGGCGGCGGCGGTGTAGGGGCCGATGCCGGGCAGCGCGCGCAGGCCCTCGGCCGTTCCGGGAAACCGCCCGCCGTGATCGCCCGCCACAACCCGCGCGCATTTCAGAAGGTTGCGCGCGCGGGCATAGTATCCAAGCCCGGCCCAGGCGGCCATCACCACGGCGTCGTCCTCGGCCGCCAGCGCATGCACATCGGGCCATGTCCGGGTGAAATGCGCGAAATAATCCCGCACGGCGGCCACCGTGGTCTGCTGGAGCATCACCTCCGAGAGCCACACCGCATAGGGATCGGGCCGCACCCCCGCCGCGCGCGCCGCCGGGCCCACCCGCCACGGCAGCTCCCGCGCGTGGCGGTCGTACCACGCCAGCAGCGCACCCGGCGCCGCGTCCCCTCCGTCACACAAGATTGACACCCCTTGTTCGGGCCGCTCTGGCATCCCCGGCGTACTCGCCTACAATAGGCGCGTTGCCGCAACAGGAAACCACCCCGATGCCCCCCCGTCGCGCCGCAGGCGAAAAGCGCGGGTTCGCCGTGGCCCGGCTGATCACCCACTGGGACGAGATCGTCGGCCCCGACACCGCCCGCATGGCCCGGCCGGTCCGGCTGGGATGGGCGCGCGGGCAACGCTCCAGCGGGCTGGGGGCGACGCTGACGCTGGCGGTGCCCGGCCCGGCCGCGCCGATGGTACAGATGCTCGCGCCGCGCATCATCGCACGGGTGAACGCCGCGCTGGGCTTTGCCGCCGTCGCGCGCGTGGCCCTTGCACAGGGCGCCGAGGCACCGCCCGCCCACGCGGGCCTGGCCGAGGATGCGGCCCCTTTCACCCCGCGCGCCGATCCGGCACTGGCACAGCGCGCCTGTGCGGTGGCCGACGGCGTGCGCGACCCGGCGCTGCGGTCCGCCCTTGAAGCCTTGGGCCGCTCTGTCCTATCCCGATCCGACACTTCGAAAGGTCTGCCATGATGATCCGACGTCTCGCCCCCGCCGCCATTGCCCTTGCCGTCGCGGGGGGGGTCGGCTGGTGGGCGCTCGCGCCTTCGGGCACGCCCGCGCTGCCCTCCGTCGCAGGCCCGGCCGCGGCGCAATCGGCCGGCCCGGCCGAGTTCGAGCGGGTGCCCGACATGGCGCTGGGCGACGCGGACGCGCCGGTGACGGTGATCGAATACGCCTCGTTCACCTGTCCGCACTGCGCGACGTTCCATTCCAACGTGCTGCCGCAGCTCAAGGCCGCGCATATCGACACCGGCAACGTGCGCTGGATCAAGCGCGAGGTCTATTTCGACCGCCCGGGGCTGTGGGCAGCGATGCTGGCGCGCTGCGGCGACGACAGCCGGTACTTTCCGATGGTGGACCTGCTCTATCAGTCGCAGCGCGACTGGGCCGGATCCAGCGACCCCGCCGCCATCGCCGAGGAGCTGCGCCGCCTCGGCCGCCGCACCGGCCTGAGCAACGAGGAGGTCGACGCCTGCCTTCAGGACGCCGAGCAGGCGCAGGCCATGGTCGCGGTCTATCAGCACCACGCGACCGAGCACGGGATCACCTCCACCCCGTCCTTTGTCATCGACGGCGAGCTGCACCAGAACATGGGCTTCCAGGCGTTCTCGGACCTCATCGAGTCGCGCCTTGGCGACTGAGGCGACGCCGAACCGCGGGCCGCTTGCCGGAGTGCGCGTGCTGGAGCTGGCGCGCATCCTGGCCGGCCCCTGGGCGGGACAGACGCTGGCCGACCTTGGCGCCGAGGTCATCAAGGTGGAGGCGCCGGGCGGCGACGACACCCGCCGCTGGGGTCCGCCGTTCGTCGACCGCACCGACGGCAGCCGGGACGCGGCCTATTTCCACGCCGCCAACCGCGCCAAGCGCTCGGTCCGGGCCGATTTCCGTACCGCCGAAGGACAGGCCCTCGTGCATGGCCTGCTAGCCGACGCCGATGTGGTGATCGAGAACTTCAAGGTCGGCGGGCTGGCCAAATACGGCCTCGACTTCGACAGCCTGCACGCGCGCCATCCGCGGCTGGTCTATTGCTCCATCACCGGGTTCGGACAGACGGGCCCTTATGCCCGCCGGGCGGGCTATGACTACATCCTGCAGGGGATGTCGGGGCTGATGTCCATCACCGGCGAGGCCGAGGGCGCGCCGATGCGCGCGGGCGTGGCGATCGTGGATGTGTTCACGGGCCTCTATGCCGCGACCGCGATCCTGGCCGCGCTGCACCGGCGTGGGCATACGGGGGTGGGCGAACACATCGACCTCGCGCTGCTCGATTGCGCGGTGGCGGTGACGGCCAACCAGGCGATGAACTATCTGGCCACCGGGGTCGCACCGGGGCGGGTGGGGCATTTCCATCCCAACCTCGCGCCCTACCAGGTCGTGCCCTGCGCCGATGGCCACATGATCCTGGCCACCGGCAACGACGCGCAATACGACCGCTTCTGCCGGGTGCTCGGCCGGGCTGACCTGGCCGAGGCCCCGGAATACGCCACCAACGCCGACCGCGTCGCCCGCCGCGCCGCGCTGTCGGATGCCATCTCGGCCGAGACGGCGCGCTGGGCCAAGGCCGACCTGCTGGCCGCCTGCGAGGGCGAAGGCGTGCCCGCCGGCCCCATCAACGACCTGGCCGAGGTGTTCGACGACCCGCAGGTGCAGGCGCGCGGGCTGCGGCTGGACCTGGACGGCCTGCCGGGCGTGCGCGCGCCGTTCCGGTTTTCCGGCGGCGAGGCGGTGGCGGAACGGCCCGCCCCCGTGCTGGGCGACGCCGACGCCGCCCCGGCCTGGACGCCGCGATGAGCGGGCGCGCGGGGCGATGATCCTGCACGCCTCCTGC
>NZ_NHSD01000113.1 GCF_016653255.1 Rhodobaculum claviforme | reverse complement strand
GTCCATCCAGCGGACTTCATCAGGGCGCGCGGCACCTCATGCCGCAAACGAGACGCCGTATACATGGCCGCGACCGACCAAGTGCCAGACGACCAAACAAAGCTCTTGCCAAGGCGCCATCCATACATGGTCCGAGCCCGATGGACGGCGGATCAACGAGGTAGTGCCCGCACATTTGCTGGAACCGGCGATTGTAGGCGCGGTCGCGGCCGACGAAGATCGTGTCCACCGCGGTCTTCGCTCGACCATTTTTCTTGAACCAATGGCGAACAAGGTCTCGCTGTCGTAGATGCCCCGCGCACAGGCCCCGCCGAAAAAGGCGAAGGCCTTGTCGTGGGCATCGAACACCATCTCCTGGGTCTCGCGCGGGTAGGCCCGGACGAACAGCATCCGGCTGTGGCAGAGCCGGACATGCGTCACCTGCACCGTCGTGGTCACGCCGTCGATCAGCACGACCTCATGGCTCCAGTCGAACTGATAGGCCTCGCCAGGGTCGAAACTCAGCGGCACATACGCTGCCGTGGACGCTTCCTGCTCACCTTTGGTCCATGAGGCCGCGTAACGTCGAACAGCATCATACCCACCGTCATACCCAAGCGCACTTATCTCCTCGAAAATCCGGATGCGGGTCAGTCGCTCGCGCTTGGGCTTGCGGGCATTCGCGGCCAGCATCTCGTCGAGCGAGTCCTTCCAGGGGCCAAGCTTCGGCTGCGGCTGGACGACCCGCTCGTAGGTGAGCTCTGTCGCACCCGACCGTATCACCTTGCGCACCGTGTTCCGCGACACCCGCAGCTCCCGACAGATCTGCTTGATGCGCTTCTTCTCCTGAAAATACGCCCGCCGGATCTTCGCAATCGTCTCCACAACCAACATCCCACACCGTGCTCCCCGATAACCTCGGGAGCATCATGACCATCGGTGTAGGGGGGTCACTTTTGGAAGCCGATCGCCCCGCTACGGGGTCAAAATTGCACGCCGGTTCGCAGCGAAGTGGACGTCGTGCTGCTGACCGCCCTGTTGATCACGCGCGTGCCGATCCGCGGCAGCCGACGTGGCCTCTGCGCCATTCATCAGGCTCGGCACCCGCCAACCGGGCGCGACCCTCGAACGCAGACTGCCGCGGGAGAGGTCGCCAACCCGGTCAGCTCACACCGCGATCATGGGTCCAGGCCCTCTCGGCCCCGGAGCGTGTCCAGCAGGGCCGCGCGCGTCAGCGTGAAGTCCGACGCGACCCAGCGCGCGTGCAGGGACCGCAGCGCTGCACCGAGGGCGGCGCCCTGGAGATCGGGCATCAGGTCGGTGGCGCGGATGGGGAACTCGGCGGCTGCGCCGCGCCCGATCTCCTCGCGCCAGCGCGGCGGCGGGGTGGTGGCGGTCAGCGCCGCGCGCGCCATCACGATGTCTGCGGCCAGCCAGGCGCCGTGGCGGTGTCCCAGCTCGGCTGGGCCTGGGCCGTCCGGGCCGATGTCGTCCGTGATCGCGGCCATCTGCCGGCTGTCGGCCCGGGACAGCCGCAGCGCCTCGGCCGTGTCCCGGCCCCCCAGCACCGCCAGCCGCCGTTGCCAGCGCGGCGGCGCGTCGCCCTCCTGCGCGATCAGACGGGGCAGGGCGTGGGCCTGCGCGCCGGGCAGCACGCGGGTCAGCACGCCCGCCCGTTCCATCGCCTGCACCGCCCCGGTGGGGTCGGGGGCGGCCAGCAGCTTGCGCATCTCCGTGCCCAGACGCTCGCGCGAGAGGCTGTCGACGCCGTCGGCCAGCGCGGCACAGGCCGCCAGACCCTGCGGGTCGGGGCCGGTGGCGTCGTCGCCATACCAGGCGTGGAAGCGGAAGAACCGCAGGATGCGCAGGTAATCCTCGCGGATGCGGTCATGTGCGGTGCCGACGAATCGCACCCGCCGCGCCGCCAGATCGCGCAGCCCGCCGCCCAGCGGGTCCAGCACCTCGCCCGTGGGGCGGGCATAGAGCGCGTTGATGGTGAAGTCGCGCCGGGCCGCATCCTCGGCCACGTCGCCGGAAAACGCGACGACGGCGTGGCGGCCGAACGTCTCCACGTCGCGGCGGAAGGTGGTGACCTCGTGGCCGACGCCGTTGGCCACCACCGTGACCGTGCCATGCGCGATGCCGGTGGGCACGGCCTGCAGCCCGGCGCCTTCGGCCAGCGCCATCACCCGGTCGGGCAGGGCGTCGGTGGCCAGATCCACATCGGCCACCGGCTGGTGCAACAGCCCGTTGCGCACGCAGCCGCCGACGAACAGCGCCTCGTGGCCCGCCACCACCAGCATCGCGCACACCGCCTGCGTGCCCGGATCGGCCATCCACGCGCCGCTCAGCCGCATCCGCCGCCCCCCCGCGCCAGCCCGTGCAGGATGCGCGCCGTTGCCCCCCAGATGTAATACGGCCCCCATGGCACGACGTAGTAGCGCCGCCACACCCCGCGCCAGCGCCGCCGCTCCAGCCGGTAGCGCGCGGGATCGGTCAGATGCGCCAGCGGCACGGCAAAGACCTCGGCCACCTCGGAGGGGTCGGGGACCGGGCGGAACGGTCCGCGCAGCCGGCCCACGATGGGGGTGACGGAAAACCCGGTGACGGTGGCGTGCGGGTTCAGCCGGCCCAGAACCTCCACCCGCGCGGGGTCGAGGCCGATCTCCTCGTGGGCCTCGCGCAGGGCGGTGGCCTCGGGCGAGGGGTCCACGGCCTCCTGCCCGCCGCCGGGCAGGGCAATCTGTCCGGGGTGGTGACGCAGCCGGGCCGAGCGGCGGGTCAGCAGGACCTCGGGGCCCCGGGCGCCGGGCAGGATCGCCAGCAGCACCGCCGCCGGGCGCAGCGTGGGCGCGGGCCCCGTGGCGCCGGGGGTCAGGTCATGGTCGCCCGAGGGCGGGGCGGGGTCGGCCAGCGCGGCCCGCACGCAGGCCATCGGATCGGCGCGGGGCGCCTCAGCCGGGGGCGCGACCGTCATGGCCAAGCTCCTCGGCCGGGACGGGGGCGGTCGCCTCGAACCCCAGGGTGGCGGGGTCGAAGACGTAATGCGCCCCGCAGAACTGACAGTCGGCGGTGACGGTGCCCGCGTCGGTGGTCATGGTGGCGATGTCCTTGGCCGAATAGATCGACAGGCTCTGGCGCACCTTGTCGTGGCTGCAGGTGCAGCCGAACTGCACCGGCTGGGGGTCGAAGACGCGCGGGCCTTCCTCGTGGAACAGCCGCACCAGCAGGTCGGTGGCCTGCACGTCCGGGCCGGTCAGCTCGGTCTTTTCCACCGTGTCCAGCAGCAGGTTGGCGCGGGTCCAGTTCTCCTCCTCCGATGCATCGAGGATGTCGGTGGGCGCGAGCAGACCGCCCTCGCCGGTGGCGCCGTCGACCGCGTGCGGCGAGGCCTTGGGCAGGCGCTGCAGCATCACGCCCCCCGCGCGCCAGGTCCGCGTCGACAGCGGGCCATAGCCGAGGGCAAAGCGGGTGGGGATCTGCTCGGACTGGGCGAAATACGTCTCGGCGCAGGCCGCGAGGCTGCCGCCCGCCAGCGGCGTGATGCCCTGATAGGGGGCGGTGCCGCGGCCCTGGTCGATCATCATGGCGAAATAGCCCTTGCCGATCTGTCCGAACGGGTCGGCGGCGTCGGCCACCAGCCGATCGGCATCGAAGCTTGCCCAGGCGCGGACGCGCGCGGGGGCGCCGGGCTCGGCCGGGGCGAAGTAATCGGTGGCGATCAGGCGCGCCGGCCCGTCGCCACGGATCTGCAGGCTGAGTTTCCAGCGCAGCTTGATGGTCTGGCCGATCAGCGCGGTCAGCAGGGCGGCCTCGGCCACCAGCGCCTCGATCACCGGGGGATAGGCGTGCTGCGCCAGGATGCGGTCCAGCGTGCCGTCAAGCCGCGCCACCCGGCCACGGATGTCGGGCCGGTCGAGCTGAAAGGGCAGGACGGTGTCGTCCCAGGCGATCTGAGAGCCGAGGGTCATGGGCTTCCTTGCGGGCGGGCATGTGTGTAGTCCCCGCATATATGATCGCGGCCCGGGTGGCCAAGGGGCGGAGGCAGGGATGATCGCAAGGTTCGGGGCGGCGCGCGATCCGCGTCGGCGCTATCGGCTGCGGCGGGGGGTGTATGCGGTGCTGATCCGCGACGGGCGCGTGCTGCTGACCCATCAGGCCGCCCCCATCCCCGAGGTGCAGCTGCCCGGCGGCGGCGTCGACCCGGGCGAAGGCGCGCTGCCCGCGCTGCACCGCGAGGTCTGGGAGGAAACCGGCTGGTCCATCGCCGCCCCGCGCAGGCTGGGCGCGTTTCGCCGGTTCACCTACATGCCCGAATACGATCTGTGGGCCGAGAAACTGTGCGAGATCTACCTCGCCCGGCCCGTGCGCCGTCTCGGCCCGGTGCCGGAGGCCGGCCACACCGCGCTGTGGCTGCCGCCCGACGTGGCCCTGGCCCGGTTGGCGGGCGACGGCGACCGGCATTTCCTGGCCCGCGCCCTGGATCAGGTATAGGCGACCCACAGAAGGACCACGCCCAGGATGATGCGATAGATCACGTAGGGCGTGAAGCTGACGGTGCGCAGCAGCCGCATCATGAACGCCAGCGCCGCCAGCGCCGCGACGAAGCTGAGCGCCGCCGCGATGGCGCCGTCGCGCAGCGCCGCCATGTCCATCCGCGCCACCGCATCGCCCCCCAGCAGCACGCCCGACGCGATGATCGTCGGGATCGACATCAGCATGGAGATGCGCGCCGCGTCATGGCGCGCAAATCCAAGCGCGCGCGCCCCCGCGATGCACGCCCCCGACCGCGAGGTGCCCGGGATCAGCGCCACCGCCTGCCACAGCCCCAGGATGACCGCGTCCTTCAGGCCCCAGTTGCGGATGGTGCGGGTCTCGGGGCTCTGGCGGTCGAAGACCCAGATCACCAGCCCGAAGATGATCATCATCCAGCCGATCAGCGCGACCGAGCGCATCATCTCCATTGCGCCGGTCAGATGCAGCACCAGCCCCGCGATCACCACCGGCACCGTGGCGATCGCCAGGCACAGCGCCAGCCAGGTGCCCTGCGTCTCGATCCGGCCGCGCAGCAGGTCGGGGATGCCCAGCAGCGCCATCCGCACATCGCGCCAGAAATACAGCGTCACCGCGAACAGCGTGCCGACATGCACCGCCACGTCCAGCACCAGCCCCTGGTCCTCCATCGGGGTCAGCGCGGGCAACAGGATCAGGTGCCCCGAGGACGACACCGGCAGGAACTCGGTGATCCCCTGGATCGCGGCGAGTAGGAAAAGATGGAAGAAGGTCACGCGCGCGGGCTCCCTCTGGTGTGTTGATCCGGTCTGGTGATGCTCCCTTCGGGACCATGCCGCGCGGGTCGGAAAAAGGAAAGACGGCGCGTATATGTCAGCAGTGCTGACATATAAATCGTGAATATCCGGTCCGACGTATGGCGCGCAGTGAAAAACCCGCCCAATAGGTCAGCATGGGTGACTTTTCTTCCCTGCGGGCCCGCTGTATATGGTGCGCGCACGCCCGGGAGGTCCCGGCAGGGGAGGACGGCCATGGCCCATTCGAAGATGCTGCGCTTCACCAAGGTCGAAAAGCAGACGCCGGAAAAGCGTCCGCCCGACCTGCGCACCCATGACTTTGGCGAGATCTATGCCGAATACGCCGCCGAGAAGGCTGGCGAGCAGGCCGGCCGGTGCAGCCAGTGCGGCGTGCCCTATTGCCAGACCCATTGCCCGCTGCACAACAACATCCCCGACTGGCTGATGCTGACCGCCGAGGGGCGCCTGCAGGAGGCCTATGAGGTCTCCCAGGCCACCAACACGTTTCCGGAAATCTGCGGCCGCATCTGCCCCCAGGACCGCCTGTGCGAGGGCAATTGCGTGATCGAGCAGGCCGGCCACGGCACCGTGACCATCGGCGCGGTGGAGAAATACATCACCGACACCGCGTGGGACGAAGGCTGGGTCCAGCCCATCCGCCCGGCGGCCGAGCGGACCGAGAGCGTCGGCATCATTGGCGCGGGCCCCGGCGGGCTGGCGGCGGCCGACGTGTTGCGGCGCGCGGGCGTGCAGGTCACCGTCTATGACCGTTACGACCGGGCGGGCGGGCTGATGACCTATGGCATCCCCGGCTTCAAGCTGGAGAAACCCGTGGTCATGCGCCGCATCGCGCAGCTGGAGGAGGGCGGCGTGACGCTGGTCCTCAACTGCGACGTGGGCCGCGACATCACCTTTGACGACATTCGCGCGAAACATGACGCGGTGCTGATCGCCACCGGCGTCTACAAGTCCCGCGCGCTGGAGGCGCCGGGCGTGGGCGCCGCGGGCGTGGTGCGCGCCATCGACTTCCTCACCGCGTCGAACCGCAAGAGCTTTGGTGACGCGGTGCCCGAGTTCGACTCGGGCGAGCTGTCGGCCGAGGGCAAGCGCGTGGTGGTCATCGGCGGCGGCGACACGGCGATGGACTGCGTGCGCACCGCCATCCGGCAGGGCGCGACCTCGGTCAAATGCCTCTATCGCCGGGACCGCGAGAACATGCCCGGATCGCAGCGCGAGGTCGCCAACGCCGAGGAAGAAGGCGTGGAGTTCGTCTGGCTGACCGCGCCGCGCGGGTTTACCGGCGATCCCGTCGACGGGGTGATCGTGCAGAAGATGCGGCTGGGCCAGCCCGACGCGACCGGCCGTCGCAGCCCCGAGGTGATCGAGGGCGCCGACTACACCGAGCCCGCCGACATGGTCATCGCGGCACTGGGCTTCGAGGCCGAGGCGCTGCCGACGCTGTGGGGTGCGCCCGAGCTGGAGGTCACCCGCTGGGGCACCATCCGGGCCGAGTTCCGCACCCACGCCACCAGCCTGCCGGGTGTGTGGGCGGTGGGCGACATCGTGCGCGGCGCCAGCCTCGTGGTTTGGGCCATCCGCGACGGGCGCGAGGCCGGCGCGGCGATCCTGGCCGCCCTGGACCAGCCCGCGCGGATCGCCGCCGAGTGATCCCCCGGCGGTGCGCCGCCGGCCCCCATTCCCACCCGCAGGCCCCGGGGCATGTGCCCCGCAGCGCCGCTGACGGAAGGACGAAAGCCATGACGAAGTTTGACGCCGACTGGGCCGCCGCCGAGGAAGCCCGCCGCGCCGATGTCGCCGCGCGGGGCATGTATGATCCCGCCGATGAGCATTCCTCGTGCGGGGTGGGGCTGGTCGTGGCCATCGACGGCACCCCCTCGCGCGCGGTGGTGGTGAACGGGATCGACGCGCTGAAGGCGGTGTGGCACCGCGGCGCGGTGGACGCCGACGGCAAGACCGGCGACGGGGCCGGCATCCATGTGCAGATCCCGCCGAAGTTCTTCTACGACCAGATCCGCCGCACCGGCCACGAACCCGACCCCGAGGCGCTGATCGCGGTGGGCCAGGTGTTCCTGCCGCGCACCGACTTCAACGCCCAGGAGGCCTGCCGCACCATCGTCGAGACCGAGGTGTTGCGCATGGGGCACGCCATCTACGGCTGGCGCCATGTGCCGGTGGAAACCTCGGTGCTGGGCGACAAGGCCAACGCCACGCGTCCGGAGATCGAGCAGATCCTGATCCGCAACGACAAGGGCCTCGACGAGGAAGCCTTCGAGCGCGAGCTCTATGTCATCCGCCGCCGGATCGAGAAGGCGGCGGCCGCGGCCAACATCCAGGGCCTGTACCTGTGTTCGCTGTCGTGCCGGTCGATCATCTACAAGGGCATGATGCTGGCCGAACAGGTGGCGGAGTTCTATCCCGACCTCCAGGACGAGCGGTTCGTCTCGGCCTTTGCCATCTACCACCAGCGCTATTCCACCAACACCTTTCCGCAGTGGTGGCTGGCGCAGCCGTTCCGCATGCTGGCCCACAACGGCGAGATCAACACGCTGAAGGGCAACCGCAACTGGATGCGCAGCCACGAGATCCGCATGGCGTCGAGCTATTTCGGAGAGATGGCCGAGGACATCAAGCCGATCGTCGCGCAGGGCTCCAGCGACTCCGCCGCGCTCGATGCGGTGTTCGAGGTGCTGGTGCGCGCGGGCCGCAACGCGCCCATGGCCAAGACCATGCTGGTGCCCGAGGCCTGGTCCAAGCAGGCCGTGGAGATGCCCGAGGCGTGGCAGAACATGTACGCCTATTGCAACGCCGTGATGGAGCCCTGGGACGGCCCCGCCGCGCTGGCGATGACCGACGGGCGCTGGGTCTGCGCGGGGCTGGACCGCAACGGGCTGCGGCCCATGCGCTACACCGTGACCGCCGACGGCTTGCTGATCGCCGGCTCTGAGGCCGGAATGGTGCCCGTGGACGAGACGCGCGTGCGCGAAAAGGGCGCGCTGGGGCCGGGCCAGATGATCGCGGTCGACATGCGCGACGGTCGGCTTTATCACGATGCGGAGCTGAAGGACGCACTGTCCGCCGCCCAGCCCTTTGGCGACTGGGTGGAGAAGATCACCGACCTCAACGCGTTGCTGCATGACGTGCCGGAGGTGGCCGAGCATGACGGCGCCGAGTTGCGCCGCCGCCAGATCGCCGCCGGCTACACCATGGAGGATATCGAGCAGGTCCTCGTGCCCATGGCCGAGGACGGCAAGGAGATGATCGCCTCCATGGGCGACGACACGCCGCCCGCGGTGCTGTCGCAGATGTACCGCCCGCTGTCGCACTACTTCCGCCAGAACTTCAGCCAGGTGACCAACCCGCCCATCGACAGCCTGCGCGAGCACCGGGTGATGAGCCTCAAGACCCGGTTCGGCAACCTCAAGAACGTGCTGGACGAAGACAGCAGCCAGACCGAGATCCTGGTGCTGGAAAGCCCGTTCGTGGCGAACTCCGAATTCCGGGTGATGGCCGAGCAGTTCGGCGACCAGGTCGCGATGATCGACTGCACCTTCGTGCCGGGCGAGGACGACGCGCTGGCCGCGGGCCTGGCGCGGATCCGCGCCGAGGCCGAGGACGCCGTGCGCTCGGGGGCCGCGCATCTGGTGCTGACCGACCAGGGGCAGGGCACCGACCGTGTCGCCATGCCGATGATCCTGGCCACCAGCGCGGTGCATTCCTGGCTGACGCGCAAGGGGCTGCGGACGTTCTGTTCGCTCAACATCCGCGCGGCGGAATGCATCGACCCGCATTACTTTGCCGTGCTGATCGGCTGCGGGGCGACAACCGTGAACCCCTATCTGGCGCAGGACACCATCGCCGACCGGCTGCGGCGCGGCCTGCTGGAGGGCAGCCTGGAGGACAACCTGCGCCGGTATCGCGCGGCCGTCGACCAGGGCCTTCTGAAGATCATGTCCAAGATGGGCATCTCGGTGCTGTCGTCCTATCGCGGCGGGCTGAACTTCGAGGCCGTGGGGCTGAGCCGCGCGATGGTGGCGGAATATTTCCCCGGCATGCCCAGCCGGATCTCGGGCATCGGGCTGGCGGGGCTGCAACATCGCGCCGAAGGGGTGCACGCCAAGGGGTTCCGCGGCGGCTCGGACGTGCTGCCCATCGGCGGGTTCTTCAAGCTGCGCCGCTCGGGCGAGAAGCACGCCTGGGAAGCGACCACCATGCATCTGATGCAGTCGGCCTGCGACCGCTCCAGCTATGATCTGTGGAAGCAGTATTCGGCCGCGCTGCGCTCGCGCCCGCCGATCCACATCCGCGACCTCCTGGACATGAAGCCGCTGGGCCGCCCGGTCCCGATCGAGGAGGTGGAATCCATCACCTCCATCCGCAAGCGCTTCGTCACGCCGGGGATGAGCCTCGGCGCGCTGGGGCCCGAGGCGCACATGACGCTGAACATCGCCATGAACCGCATCGGCGCCAAGTCGGATTCGGGCGAGGGCGGCGAGGACAGCGCCCACTACCGCCCGCTGCCCAACGGCGACAACCCTTCGGCCAAGATCAAGCAGGTGGCCTCGGGGCGGTTTGGCGTGACGGCCGAATACCTCAACGCCTGCGAGGAGCTGGAGATCAAGGTGGCCCAGGGCGCCAAGCCCGGCGAGGGTGGCCAGCTTCCGGGGATGAAGGTCACCAAGCTGATCGCGCGGCTGCGTCACTCGACGCCGGGCGTGACGCTGATCTCGCCCCCGCCGCACCATGACATCTACTCCATCGAGGACCTCGCGCAGCTGATCTATGACCTGAAGCAGATCAACCCGCGCGCCAAGGTCACGGTGAAGCTGGTGGCGCAATCGGGCGTGGGGACCATCGCGGCGGGCGTGGCCAAGGCCAAGGCCGACGTGATCCTGATTTCCGGGCACAACGGCGGCACCGGCGCTTCGCCCGGCACCTCGATCAAGTTCGCGGGCCTGCCGTGGGAGATGGGCCTGACCGAGGCGCATCAGGTGCTGGCGATGAACAACCTGCGCGGGCGGGTGACGCTGCGCACCGACGGGGGCCTGCGCACCGGGCGCGACATCGTCATGGCCGCGATGATGGGGGCCGAGGAATACGGCATCGGCACCGCCGCGCTGATCGCCATGGGCTGCATCATGGTGCGCCAGTGCCAGTCCAACACCTGCCCCGTGGGCGTGTGCACCCAGGACGAGGCGCTGCGGGCCAAGTTCACCGGCACCGCCGACAAGGTCGTGAACCTCATCACCTTCTACGCCCAGGAGGTGCGCGAGATCCTCGCCTCCATCGGCGCGCGGTCGCTGGACGAGGTGATCGGGCGCGCGGATCTGCTGACGCAGGTCAGCCGTGGCGCGGCGGATCTGGATGATCTGGACCTCAACCCGCTGCTGATCACCGTCGATGGCGCCAGCCGCATCCGCTATGACCGCGACAAGCCGCGCCAGGCGGTGCCCGACACGCTGGATGCGCAGATCATCCGCGACGCCGCGCGCTTCTTCGAGGACGGCGAGAAGATGCAGCTGTCCTATGCGGTGCGCAATACCGACCGCACCATCGGCACCCGGGCATCGAGCCATCTGGTCAAGCGCTTCGGGATGCACAACAGCCTGCAGCCGGACCACCTGACGGTGAAGCTGGCGGGATCGGCGGGCCAGTCGCTGGGCGCGTTCCTTGCGCCGGGGATCAAGCTGGAGGTGTTCGGCGACGCCAACGACTATGTCGGCAAGGGGCTGTCGGGGGGGACGGTGGTGGTGCGTCCGCGCATGTCCTCGCCGCTGGTCGCGGCCGAGAACACGATCATCGGCAACACGGTGCTGTATGGCGCGACCGCGGGGTATCTGTTCGCCGCCGGTCGTGCGGGCGAACGGTTCGCGGTGCGCAACTCGGGCGCGCATGTCGTGGTGGAGGGCTGCGGCTCCAACGGCTGCGAGTACATGACCGGCGGCGTGGCGGTGCTGCTGGGCCGGATCGGCGCCAACTTCGGCGCCGGCATGACCGGTGGCATGGCCTATGTCCACGACCCCGACGGCGAGGCCGCGCGCCTGATCAATCCCGAGACGCTGGTGACCTGTGCGGTCACCGTCCCGCACTGGGAGGAGCAGCTCAGGACCCTGATCGAGCGCCATGTCGCCGAGACCGACAGCGTCCGCGCCGCCGAGATCCTGCGCCGGTGGGATGTGGAGCGGGGCAACTTCCTCCAGATCTGCCCGCGCGAGATGCTGGCGCATCTGCCCGCGCCGCTGGGCTTCGACGCCGAGGCGGTGCCCGCACAATGACCCCGGACCGGGCGCCCCGCGCGCCCGGTCGTCCGCCGCGCACTGGCGTTCGCGCGCCAAGCCCCCATATCGCTGGGACAGGGGGATGCGCGCATGGGTGAACACGAGGTCGGTCGGCTCATCTATCTGATGCTGCTGGGGGTGGTGCTGCTGTCCTATCTTCTGGTGTCGAACCGGGCACGGCTGGGGGCGATGCTGCGCGGGGCGCTGCTGTGGGGGCTGATCTTTCTGGGCGTCGCGGTCGGCGCCATGCTCTGGCAGGACGTGCGCGGCGACATGGGCCTGACCCGTGCCGTCAGCTTTGGGGATGGCCGTGTGGAGGTGCCGCGCGACGGCTCGGGCCACTTCTTTGCCACCTTGCAGGTGCAGGGCGTGCCGGTGCGGTTCATCGTCGACACCGGTGCGACGGATGTGGTGCTTGCGCGCTCGGACGCGCTGCGCCTCGGCCTCGATCCCGACCATCTGGTCTATTCCGGGCAGGCGCGCACCGCCAACGGCACCGTGCGCACCGCGCGCATCACCCTGGACGAGGTCACGCTTGGCGACTTCACCGACCGGGGCCTGCGCGCCTGGGTCAACGAGGGGGAGATGGACTACTCCCTCCTCGGGATGGGGTATCTGGAGCGGTTCGAGCGGGTCGAGATCTCACGCGACCGTCTGATCCTCTTTCGCTGAGGCCTCCTGCGGTGCGCTCTCGGCGGTGCGGACGCAGCGCACGCCGATCGGGGCGGGCATTGCCAGCACCGACTCCAGCCCCGCGTTGCAGTCCACCAGATCCGCGATCGTCAGCGTATCGAGCGAATCGTAGAACGCCGCCACCGCCCGCGCCAGCGCATCGCGCAGCCGACATGACGGCGCCAGCGGGCAATCCGCCCGGCTGTTGGCAAAGCAGTCCGCCACCGGCACGCCGCCCTCAAACGCCCGTGCCACCGCGCCGACGCCGATCTCGTCCTTGGGGCGGGCCAGCGTCAGCCCGCCGTTGCGCCCGCGCAGGGTGGTGACGAAGCCCTTGTGCGCAAGGCCGTTGATCACCTGCGCCAGATGGTTTTCCGACACGTTGCACCGCTCCGCCACCTCGTGCTTGCGCACGATCCGGTCGGGGTTGAGCGCGCAGAACATCAAGGTACGCAAGGCAAGATCGGTGCGGGTCGTCAGGCGCATGGGGAGGACTCCGGGCTGGACGGGGCGTTGGCGTCACCCTAATGGGTTCCGCCAGATGCAACTTGACCTCGATCAATCGGCGCGATCTTTCTGGCGCAGGCGCTCGCGGGTGGTCCGGTGACGCCGGCCGCACGGGTGGCGGCGGCCATCGGCGTGCTGGATGCCGTGCTGGCGGGCCAGCCGGCGGAACGCGCGCTGACGGGCTGGGCGCGCGGGGCGCGGTATGCCGGGTCGGGCGACCGGGGGGCGGTGCGCGACCATGTCTTTCATGCGCTGCGGCGCCGGCGGTCGCTGGCGGCGCTGGGCGGGGCGCTGACCGGCCGGGGCCTGATGCTGGGCACGCTGCACGAGGGTGGGGAGGATCCCGCCGCGCTGTTCACCGGCGCGGGCCACGCGCCCGCCCCCCTCGACATGGCCGAGG
>NZ_NHSD01000112.1 GCF_016653255.1 Rhodobaculum claviforme | reverse complement strand
CGGGGAACCGGACGGAGGGCCGGGGTGCCGCCCGGGCGGCCTCAGCCCCCGGCGGTCAGAGACGGGGCGGGACGGGGCGCGCCCTCGGGCAGGCAGGCGCGCAGCACAAGATCCTGCACCGTGGCAGAATAGACATCGAGGGTCACGCCCCGGCGCCGATACTTGGCGCGCTTGACGTACCACTCCTGCAACAGCGGCTTGACCAGCGCGGGCAGCAACGGCGAGGTGTCGGGCCGCAGCCTTCCCGCCGCGATGCCC
This sequence comes from Rhodobaculum claviforme, assembly GCF_016653255.1. Lineage (GTDB taxonomy): Bacteria > Pseudomonadota > Alphaproteobacteria > Rhodobacterales > Rhodobacteraceae > Rhodobaculum > Rhodobaculum claviforme. The sequence goes on along the minus strand of NZ_NHSD01000112.1, from coordinate 13,040 downwards.
GCCGCGATGACCTCGGCAAAGTAGCTTTCGGTCAGCGCCTCGCTGTCGATGGCGATGCGGCGTTCGGCGGGGGGGAAGTTCTTGGCCTCCATGAAGGCGAAGGTGAACCAGGGCAGCATCGCCTCGGTCAGGCGCAGATGGGTGTCGATCAGCCAGCCCAGATGCGCCACCGGGTCGGCCGCGACCTCGGCCGGGGGGTGGGACAGCACCCGCCGCACGCTGTCGGTGACCTCGCCCAGGATCATCTTCAGAAGGGTCGTCTTGCTGTCGAAATAGGCATAAAGCCCCCCCGCCGACAGCCCCGAGGCCTGCGACAGGTCCCGCAGCGACATCGCCTGGAAGCCCTTGCGGTTGGACAGCTCCAGCGCCGCCGCCAGGATGCGTTGCAGCTTGGGCACCGCCACGGCGGGCTTGCGCACGCCGATGGTGTCGTGGTGACGCTCCAGGATGGACCGGCACAGGGCCTCGCTGTCCGGAAGGACCGCCGTGCGGCTGTCGGTGCGCCGCGCCTCGGGATCATTTGCCATCTCTGGTGCCATGTCTGTTGCCATGTCTGCTGCGATGTCCGCCGTCCGATCCGTCGCCCGCGCAGGGATGTGTTGCGGGGGGGTGTGAAATTGTGTAGATCGAATCTATCGAACGACCGCTCGAAAAGGAAGGGAGGCCTTGGGGATCGTGTCGCAACCGGATGTCGCACCCTGGCCGGGGCTGAAGGGCCGCCATGCGCTGGTCACCGGGGCGTCCTCGGGGCTGGGGGCGCATTTCGCGCGGCTGCTGGCGGAGCATGGCGTGCATGTGACCGTTGCCGCGCGCCGCCTCGACCGCGTCGCCGCGCTGGCCGAGGAGACCGGCGGCACGCCGCTGCGTCTGGATGTGGCCGACGCCGACGGTGTGGCCGCGACACTGGCGGGGCGGCGCTTCGACATCGTGGTGAACAATGCGGGCGTGACGCTGTCGGCGTCGGCCCTGGACCATACCCCGGGCGACATCGACCGCATCCTCGACACCAACCTCAAGGGCGCGTTCCATGTCGCCCGCGCCACCGCCCCTGCGATGGCCGAGGCCGGCGGCGGCGCCATCGTCAACGTGGCCTCCATCCTGGGACTGCGGGTGGCGGGGCATGTGGCGGCCTATGCCGCGTCCAAGGCCGGGCTGGTGCAGCTGACGCGCGCGCTGGCGCTGGAATGGGCGCGCCACGGCATCCGGGTCAATGCGCTGTGCCCCGGCTACATCGAGACCGACCTGAACCGTGCGTTCTTTGCCTCCGACGCGGGCCGCAAGCTGATCGCGCGGGTGCCGCAGCGCCGGCTGGGCCAGCCCGCCGACCTGGACGGGCCGCTGTTGCTGCTGGTGTCGGACATGGGTCGGTTCATGACCGGCACGGAACTGGTGGCCGACGGCGGCCACCTCGTCTCGTCACTCTGAAGGACCCCGCATGGATTTCACCCTGCCCCCCCGCACCGAGGATTTTCGCGCCCGCATCGCCCGCTTCATCGAGGACGAGGTCCTGCCGGTGGAGGCGCGCCCCGAGGCCTGGGACGCCCACGGCAACATCGCCCACGACTGGCTGGAGGCGCTGCGCGACAAGGCGCGCGCACAGGGGCTGTGGTGCCTCGCGCTTGCGCCCGAGACCGGCGGGCAGGGCCTCGACAAGGTCGGCATGGCGGTCTGCTACGAGGAGATGAACCGGTCCGTCTTCGGGCCGGTGATCTTCAACGCCGCCGCCCCCGACGACGGCAACATGATGGTGCTGGAACGGGCCGCGACCGAGGACCAGCGCGCCCGCTGGCTGGCGCCCATCGTGGCGGGGCAGGTACGGTCGTCCTTTGCCATGACCGAGCCGCATCCGGGCGGCGGCTCGGATCCCGGGATGATGCTGACGACCGCGACGCGCAAGGGTGACAGTTATGTCATCCGGGGCCGCAAGTGGTTCATCACCGGCGCGGCGGAGGCTGCGCATTTCATCCTGGTCGCGCGCACCTCGGACGATCCGCGCCGGGGGCTGACGGCCTTCCTGCACCACAGGGATGAGCCCGGCTGGCGCATCGACCGCCGCATCCCGATCATGGGCCCCGAGGAACACGGCGGGCATTGCGAGATCGTCTATGAGGACATGGAGCTGCCCGCCGACCGGGTGATCCTGGGCGAAGGCATGGGGCTGAAGATCACCCAGATGCGGCTGGGGCCTGCGCGGCTGACGCACTGCATGCGCTGGCTGGGCCTGGCCAAGCGCTGCACCGAGATCGCCCGGGAATACGCCGAGAACCGCCACGGCTTCGGCATCCGCCTGTCGGACCGCGAAAGCATCCAGATCAAGCTCGGCGATCTGGCGATGGGGATCGAGGTGGGCCGCCTGCTGGTGATGAAGGCCGCGTGGGAGCTCGACCGCGGCAGCTTTGCCCGCAAGGAGGTGTCGATGGCCAAGATCCATGTGGCGAACCTTCTGCACAAGGCCGCCGACGTGGCGATCCAGATCAACGGGGCGCGCGGCTACTCCACCGACACGGTGCTGGAGTGGATCTATCGCTACGCCCGGCAGGCCCGGCTGGTCGATGGCGCCGACGAGGTGCACCAGATGGTCCTCAACCGACACCTTGCGCAGGAAGGGCGCGACTTCTGGCGGTGGGAGGCCGCCTGAAGACCAGAGGAACCCGCGCAGCCTGGGGAGGAGCGCGCCATGTTCACCGATCCACATCTGGCCCCGCGCGGGGCCAACTTCCGCGCGCTGACGCCGCTCGACCTGCTGGCGCGCACGCTGGAGGTGCACGGGCCGCGCCCCGCCGTGGCCTGGCGCGACCATCACATGGCCTGGGACGACTTCGGCGCGATGGTGGCGCGGATGGCGCATTGGCTGCGCGGACGCGGGGTGGGTCCCGGCGATGTGGTGTCGGTGATCCTGTCCAACCGCCCCGAGATGCTGGCGGCGCATTTCGCCGTGCCCGCGCTGGGGGCGGTGCTGAACACCATCAACACACGGCTGGACGCGGGCGATGTCGCCTATATCCTCGATCATGCGGGCGCGCGCGTGCTGCTGGCCGAAACCGCCACCCGCCCCGACATCGACAGCCCCATCCTGGGCAACCACGTCCCGGTGGAGATGCTGTGCACCGCCCCCGGCGCGGGCGACGGGCTGGATTTCTGGACCGGCGCCGCGCCCGCGCTGGACCTGACGGCGGCGGTGGGGGATGAAAACCAGGCGATCTCGCTGAACTATACCTCCGGCACGACGGGGCGGCCCAAGGGCGTCGTCTATACCCACCGGGGCGCGTATCTGAACGCGGTGGGCAATGTGCTGGCGCTGGGGCTGACGGCCGACAGCCGCTATCTGTGGACGCTGCCGCTGTTTCACTGCAACGGCTGGTGCCAGGCTTGGGCGGTGACGGCGGCGGGGGGGATGTATGTCTGCCTCGACCGGGTGGAGCCGCGGCTGATCCTCGACACCCTCGGCCGCCACGCGGTCACGCACATGAGCTGCGCGCCGGTGGTCCTCTACATGCTTCTCGACCATGCGACGGAGGCGCCGCCGGTGCGCGTGCGCGTCACCACCGGGGGGGCGGCGCCCACGCCCGCGCTGCTGGCAGGGCTGTCGAAGCTGGGGTTCGACCTCAACCACATGTACGGGCTGACCGAAAGCTACGGCCCCGCCACCATCAACGACCCCGGCGACCCGGGCGCCGATCTGGACACGCGCGCGGCGCTGATGGCGCGGCAGGGCCGGCGCCACGTCACCGCCGGCCGCGCCCGCGTGGTGGATGACACCGGCGCCGAGGTGCCCGCCGACGGCCGGACCATGGGCGAGATCGTGCTGGAGGGGAACACCCTGATGGCCGGATACTATCGCAACCCCGAGGCGACCGAGCAGGCGTTTCGCGGCGGGATGTTCCATTCCGGCGATCTGGCGGTGGTCCACCCCGACGGCCAGATCGAGATCCGCGACCGCGCCAAGGACATCATCATCTCGGGCGGCGAGAACGTCTCCAGCCTGGAGGTGGAGACCGTCCTGCACCGCCACCCCGACATCCTGCTGGCCGCCGTAGTCGCCGCCCCCGACGACAAATGGGGAGAGACCCCCTGGGCGTTTGTCGAGGTCAAGGACGGCCGCACCCTGTCCGAGGCCGATCTGGAGGCGTTCTGCCGCGACCATCTGGCGGGCTTCAAGCGGCCGCGGCGCTTCGTGTTCGGCGCCCTGCCCCGTACCGCCACCGGCAAGATCCAGAAGTTCGTCCTGCGCGAGACCGCCCGCGGGATGGTGTCGGCATGAGCGATCCGGACGCCCCCGCGCTGGGCCGCTGGCTGACGGCGCACCTGCCCGGCCCCGACGGCCCGCCGGGGCTGACCCGCATCGGCGGCGGACAGTCGAACCCCACCTGGTTCGTGGACTGGGGCGCCCACCGGCTGGTGCTGCGCAAGAAACCGGGCGGCCCCATCCTGCCCGGCGCGCATGCGATGGAGCGCGAATACCGCGTCCTGCGCGCGCTGGAGAGCACCGCCGTCCCCGTCCCCCGCGCGCTGTGGCTGGAGGAGGACGCGGGCGTCCTCGGCACGCCGTTCTATGTGATGGAGCGGCTGGAGGGGCGGGTGTTCGATGACGCCGCCCTGCCGGGTGTCGATCCCGCCCAGCGCGGCGCGATGTACATGGATGTGGCGCGCACGCTGGCGCGACTGCATGCGGTGCGCCCCGATGCGGTGGGGCTGGGCGATTACGGGCGGCCGGGGAACTACTTCGCCCGCCAGATCGCCCGCTGGACCCGGCAGTACGCCGCCGCCGAGATGCCCCGCATCGCCGCGCTGGACCGGCTGGTGGACTGGCTTCCCGCCCACATGCCGCCCGACGACGGCGCCACCGCCATCGCGCATGGGGATTTCCGCATCGGCAACATGATGTTCCACCCGACCGAGCCGCGCGTCATCGCCGTCCTAGACTGGGAGCTGTCGACGCTGGGCCACCCGCTGGCGGATCTGGGCTATTGCGTGATGCCGTGGCACAGCGCGCCAGACGAATACGGCGGCCTGAAGGGCACTGACTGGCGCACAGCCGGCATCCCCGAACGCGACGCCTTCGTGGCCGAATACATGGCCGAGGCCGCGCGGCTGGGCCACCCCACCGCCCCCCTGCGCCCGTTCCACATCGCGTTCGCGATGTTCCGCTTTGCCGTGATCTTCGTGGGCATCGCGGAACGCGCCCGCGCGGGCTCGGCGGCCTCGGCCGAGGCCGCAAGCCTGGGGCCGCTGGCCGAGCGCTTTGCCATCCGCGCCTGTGAGGTCATCGACACCGAAACCGGAGGGGAGGGGTCCGCATGATCGTCCTGCGCGCCATCGACGCGTTCAACACCGCCATCGGCAAGGCGGTCAGCTTCCTGATCTGGGCCGGCATCGTCGTGCTGGTGTGGGAGGTGGTCGCCCGCTACGTCTTCGGCGCCCCCACGCTGTGGGCGCATGGCTACACCCAGCGGATCTTTGGCGCGTATTTCGTGCTGGTCGGCGCCTATACGCTGATCCGGGGGGATCACGTCCGGGTGGACCTGCTGCTGGTCAATCGCGGCCCGCGCGGGCGGGCGATGCTCGACTTCATCAACTTCGGCTTTCTGGTCCTGTGGGGCGCGGTCCTCTCGTGGGAGGCGTTCTGGTTCTTCGAGGACGCCTGGCGCTTCAACGAACGCGACGACAGCGCGCTGCGCCACCCGATGTGGCCGATCAAGCTGGCGATGTTCGCGGGCGTCGCGCTGATCACCCTGCAAGGGGTGGCCGAGGCGATCCGGTCGATGATCCTGATCGTGAACCCGCGGGCCGACGTGGGACGACCCGAGATGAACAAGGGGGTGGTGTGATGACGCCCGAGGTCCTGACGATCGGCATGTTCGGGGTGCTGCTGAGCGCGATCCTGCTGGGCGTGTCGCTGACATTCGCGCTGGGCGGCACGGCGGTGATCTTCGGGCTGGCGGTGTTCGGCCCCAACGGGATGTTCACCATCGTGTCCACCATGTTCGGGGCGATGTGGTCGATCCTGCTGTCGGCCATTCCGCTGTTCGTGTTCATCGGCGTGGCGCTGGCGCGCTCGCGCATCGCCAACGACCTCTATCAGGCGTTCTACCTGTGGTCGGGGCGCACGCCGGGGGGGCTTTTGCTGGGCACCTCGGGGTTTGCCGCCACGCTGTCGGCGATGACCGGAAGCTGCGCGGCCTCCACCGTGACCACGGGGCTGGTGGGCATGCCCGCGATGGACCAGCGCGGGTACGACCGGCGCTTCGTGCTGGGCACCATCGGGGCGTCGGGGACGCTGGGCATCCTGATCCCGCCGTCGATCACGCTGATCCTGATCGGGATGCAGACAGGCCAATCGGTGGGGCGGCTGTTCATGGGCGGGCTGGTGGCGGGGCTGTTTCTGCTCGCGACATTCCTGATCTACATCGCGGTGCGCGCGCGCCTCAGCCCGCATCTGGCGCCCCCGGCCGATGTCCGCGCGCCGCTGCGCGAACGCATCCATGCGCTGCGCTCGGTGGTGCTGCCGCTGGTGGTGATCCTGTCGGTGCTGGTGTCGATCTTTGCCGGCATCGCCACGCCGACCGAGGCCGCGGCCGTGGGCGCGGCCGCCGTGATCCTGTCGGTCGCCCTGCGCGGCGAGATGTCCTGGGCCTACATCAAGGCCGTCAGCCACGACACCGCCAGCATGACCGGCATGGTGATCTGGATCGTGTTCGGCGCCTCGGCCTTCGTCGCGGTCTATGGCGGGGGTGGCGGCACGCGGTTCATGCAGGGGCTGCTGCTGGGGATGGAGGTGGAGCCCTGGATGGTGATCGTGCTGATGCAGCTGATCACGCTGGTGCTGGGGATGTTCCTTGACCCGATCGGGATCATCCTGCTGGTGCTGCCGATCTTTTTCCCGATCGTGACCGCGCTGGGCTATGACCCGATCTGGTTCTGCATCCTGTTCCAGCTCAACCTGTGCATCGGCTACATCTCGCCGCCGTTCGGCTACAACCTGTTCTATCTCAAGAGCCTCAGCCCGGACACGCCGATCACCGAGATCTACCGCGCGATCCTGCCGTTTCTGGCGCTGATGCTGGCCACGGGGGCGGCGATCTTCCTGTTCCCCGGCATCATCACCAGCTTCACCGACGTTCCCGTGCGCCGTTGAGGAGGCGGCCCGGGCACCCAGCTTCAACCCAGGGAGGAGACACGACCATGACCACCAGGACCACACCCCTGTCGCGCCGCAAGTTCTTTGCCGCCGGTGCCGGCGCCGCCGCCGGTGTCGCGCTGGCCGCCCCGCCGGCGATCGCGCAGGGCAACACCGTCTGGCGGATGCAGACCCACTGGCCCACCGGCAACTGGTACTATGACGAGGTGTTCGTGCGGTTCTGCAACCGCATCACCGAGGCCACGGGCGGCGAGCTGACGGTCGAACCCCACGCCCCCGAATCCATCGTGCCCACCGGCGAGGTGCTGAACGCCGTGCGCCGGGGCCTGCTGGAGAGCGCCTTCATCTATCCCGCCTACTGGATCGGGCGGGTGCCGGCGGCGGGCCACCTGAACGGCCACATCGGCGCCTGGGACCGGCATGAGGAGATGGACATCTTCTACTACGAGATGGGCGGGATCGAGCCCATCCGCGAGGCCTATGCCGAACAGGGCGTGCACCAGGTCGGCCCGATCTCGTACTCGGGGCTGACGCTCTGGGCCAACCGTCCGCTGCGCACGGCGGCGGATCTGCAGGGCTGGCCGGTGCGCTCCACCGGGGCGGCGGGGCTGGTGCTGGCCCGGATGGGCGCCTCGCCGGTGTCGATCCCCGGCGGCGAATTGTATCAGGCGTTGCAGACCGGCGTCGTGGACGGCGCGCACTGGGGGTCGACCGCCACCGCCTGGGGCATGAACTTCCAGGAGGTCTGCGACTTCATCATCGAGCCCGACCTTCTGGGCCACCTCAACGGCGAGGTGATGGTGGGCACGCAGGCCTGGAACGCGGTCGGCGAGGACATCCGCGCCGTCGTCACGGAAATCACCCGCGCCACCTCGGCCGAAGCCGCGGCGCATTTCCTGTACCGTGACATCCAGTTCAAGCAGCGATTCGTGGAGGAGTTCGGCGGCGAGCTGGTGCGCCTCGACGACGACGCGCTGGCGCAGCTGCGCACCGCCTCGATGGCGGTCGTGGACGAGTTCTCGGCGCAGGACCCGCAGTACTCCGGCCGGCTGGGCGAGATGCTGCACGACTTCATGCGCCAGCTGGGCCGCAGCTGACGCACCGGGCGGGGCCTGACATCCCGCCCGCGCCATGGCACAAGACGGGGGCCGCATGTCGGCCCCCGTTTCCGATCCGCCCACAGCAAAGCGAGGCCCCCATGTCGATCCCCAGCACCATGACCGTGGTCGAGATCACCGAACCCGGCGGCCCCGAGGTGCTCCGGCCCGCCACCGCGCCGGTCCCGGTGCCCGGTCCCGGCCAGATCCTGATCCGCACGGCCTATGCCGGGGTGAACCGGCCCGACGCGCTGCAACGCGCGGGCAACTATGCCCCGCCGCCCGATGCCTCGCCGCTGCCGGGGCTGGAGTGCGCGGGCCATGTCGCCGCTGTCGGCGCGGGCGTGACCCGCTGGAGGGAGGGCGACGCCGTCACCGCCCTGCTGCCCGGCGGCGGCTATGCCGAATACGCCGTGACATGGGCCGACCACGCGCTGCCGGTGCCCGAAGGGATGGCGATGGATGCCGCCGCCGCGCTGTGCGAGACCTATTTCACCGTCTGGACCAATGTGTTCATGCGCGCGGACCTGCAGGCCGGAGAGCGGTTTCTGGTGCATGGCGGCTCGTCCGGCATCGGCACGACCGCGATCCAGCTGGCGGCCCTGCGCGGCGCGCGGGTGTTCGCCACCGCCGGATCGGCCGAAAAATGCGCCGCCTGCGAACGCTTGGGCGCCGAGGCCGCGATCAACTACCGCGAGGCCGATTTCGTCGCCGCCATGCGCGCCGAGGGCGGCGCGAATGTCATCCTCGACATGGTGGGGGGCGACTATATCGCGCGCAACATCAAGGCGCTCGCGACCGACGGGCGGCTGGTGCAGATCGCCTTCCTGCAGGGATCGAAGGTATCGCTGGACCTGATGCAGGTGATGCTGCGGCGGCTGACGATCACCGGCTCCACGCTGCGCCCGCAGTCGGTCGCGGCCAAGGCCACCATCGCCCGCGCGCTGGAGGCCGAGGTCTGGCCACACCTTGCCGCGGGCCGAATCGCTCCGGTGATGGACCAGACCTTTGCGCTGACCGACGCCGCCGCCGCGCATGCGCGCATGGAGGGCTCCACCCATATCGGCAAGATCGTCCTGAAGGTGGCGTGACGGCGCCGCGGCGGTCCGGGGGCTGTTCCCTCGGGCCGCGCGATTGCGTATGCGCACGGGCGAACCACAACCGGGGAGGGGCCGATGGCCGCCGACATGCTGTCCACCGTCATCAAGCCCATCCACCGCGAGGGCTATCGCTTCATCGCCATCTTTGCGGCGGTGGCGGTCGTGCTGTTTCTGATCTGGCCGCCGCTGGGCTGGGTCGGCGTCGGCCTGACGGTGTGGTGCTACTATTTCTTTCGCGATCCGGCCCGGGTCACGCCCGACCGTGCGGGTCTGGTGATCAGCCCCGCCGACGGGGTCGTGTCGCAGATCGGCCCCGCCGTTCCCCCCGCCGAGCTGGAGATGGGCGAGGCGCCGCGCCTGCGCATTTCGGTCTTCATGAACGTCTTTGACTGCCATGTGAACCGCGCCCCCGTCCCGGGCGAGGTGCGCCGCGTGGCCTACCGGCCCGGCAAGTTCTTCAACGCCTCCCTCGACAAGGCGTCCGAGCACAACGAGCGCAACGGGATCGTGCTGCGGATGCAGGACGGCCGCGACGTCGGCGTGGTGCAGATCGCGGGCCTGGTGGCGCGGCGCATCCTGTGCGAGGTGACCGAGGGCACGCGGCTGGACACCGGCGCGCGCTTCGGCATGATCCGCTTCGGCTCGCGGGTGGATGTGTATCTGCCGGACGGCGTGGCGCCGCTGGTGGTGGTGGGCCAGGCGATGTTCGCGGGCGAGACCGTGCTGGCGGATTTCGCCTCGGACGAGCCCGCGCGCACGGGCACGGCGCGCTGAGGGATGCGCCGTCCGCTGCACCGACTGGCACCGCGCCCGCGCCGCAGCCTGCCGCTGTTCCACCTGCTGCCGAACCTGGTGACGATCCTGGGGCTGTGTGCGGGGCTGACGGCGATCCGCTTTGCCCTGGTGGAGCGGTGGGAGATCGCGGTCGGGCTGATCCTGTTCGCCGCCGTCATCGACGGGCTGGACGGGCTGATCGCGCGCAGGCTGGATGCCGCCAGCCCCTTCGGCGCCGAGCTCGACTCGCTGTCGGATTTCGTGAACTTCGGCGTGGCGCCGGCGGTGGTCGTCTATGGCTTTGCCCTGCAGGCGATCGGGGATGCGGGCTGGGTGTTCGCGCTGGTGTTCGCCATCGGCTGCTGCCTCAGACTGGCGCGGTTCAACGTCGGGCGGGCCGAACCCGAGGCCCCCGCCCGCACCCATTTCACCGGGGTCCCGGCGCCTGCCGGGGCGTTGCTGGGGCTGCTGCCGGTCTATCTCTCGCTCGGCGGGGTCTGGGCCACCGAGACCATGCCCTGGGCCATCGCGGTGTGGCTGGGGCTGGTCGGTGCGCTGATGGTCAGCCGGCTGGCAACGCTGTCGCCCAAGGCATTGCGCATCCCCCGCGAACGTGCGGTCTGGGTGCTGCTGCTGCTGGCGCTGCTCGTCGGGGTGGCATTCACGCAGTTCTGGGTGCTGATGACGCTTGCGTCATTGGCCTACAGCGGCACCCTCGTCTATGCAGCCGTGCGCAGGCATCCACCCGGGCGCGGCTGACGCGGGATCGACAGCGAAGGGGAACGACACGATGGAGCTGGACGCGGTCCAAAAATCCTATCGCCGCTGGGCGCCGGTCTATGACGCGACATTCGGCGCGATCACCGGGGTCGGGCGCCGCCGCGCGGTGTCTTATGTGAACGCCCGTCAGGGATCGGTCCTGGAGGTCGGCGTGGGCACGGGGCTGGCGCTGCCGGGGTATGCGCCGCACCTGCGCGTCACCGGCATCGACTACTCCGACGAGATGCTGGCCAAGGCCCGCGCCAAGGTCGACGCCCGCGGCCTGAGCCAGGTCCAGGAGCTGCGCCAGATGGACGCGCGCGTGCTGGATTTCCCCGACGCGAGTTTCGACACCGTCGTGGCGATGTACCTGGTGTCCGTCGTGCCCGAGCCCGAGCGCGTGGTGGCCGAGATGGCGCGCGTCTGCAAACCGGGCGGCGAGGTGGTGATCGTGGGGCATTTCGCCCGCGACAAGGGCCTGCTGTCGGTGCTGGAGCGGGCCTTCGCGCCGCTGGCGGATCTGATCGGCTGGCATTCGGACTTCGACCGCGCACGGGTGATGGGCTCGCCCCTGCTGGAGGTCGCCGAGGACAGCACCCTGCCGCCGTTCGGCATGTTCACCTTTCTGCGGATGGTGCGCAAACCGGACTGAGGGGGATCACTCCTCCGGCGTCACGCGGCCGCGCAGGGCCTTGATGCCGCCGCGCGCCGCCTTGCTCGCCAGCCGCCGGCGCTGGCTGCCCAGCGTGGGGCGGGTGGGAATGCGCCGGCGCGGGCGGCTGAGGGCGGCGCGGACCAGCTCCACCAGCCGGTCGCGGGCGATCTCGCGGTTGCGGGCCTGGCTGCGGGTGTCCTCGACCCGCAGGATCACCGCGCCATCGAGGGTCCAGCGACGCCCGGCCAGACGGCGCAGGCGGGCCTTCTGCTCGGGCGTCAGGTTCGGGCTGCGCTCGGCCTCGAAGCGCAGCTCCACCGCCGAGGAAACCTTGTTGACGTTCTGCCCCCCGGGTCCCGACGACCGGGTGAAGGTCTCGGTGATCTCCCAGTCGGCGAGGGCGAGGGTATCGGTGATCGGCAACATCGCGGGTCCCTTGCGACGGGAATCGAAGCTCGGCCATGCGAAAGGGCTGCCCCCTGCGGGACAGCCCTTCGAGCTTTTCGGAGATGGGCCAGTCAGGGCGCCCGGTCAATCCCGGGCGTGGCCCAATCGGGGGACGCGCCCCTTGGGGCTGCCCTCAGGCCGCCGTCGTCCCGACTGTCCGGACCACATTCTCCAACATCACTCTCGACACTGGACCACCTCCTTTCATTACGTTTCCACTGATCGAAAGAGTGGCACGGTTCGCGCGCAAGTCAAACAAATTCATGCCGCCTGTCGCAGCGCCCGCCCCACGACGATCCGGAACGGCACCAGCGCCAGCAGCGCCAGCGCGATCTTGACGCCCCAGTCGGCCACCGCCAGGCTGACCCACAGCGGCACCACCGGACCCAGCCCCAGCAGCGGCAGCGCCTCGGCCGCCCAGGTGACATCGCCGCCCGGCTCCAGAAACGCCAGGGCCGCGGAAAACGCGATGGTGAAGAACAGCGCCGTGTCCACCGTCGCCCCCACCAGCGTGGAGGCCAGCGGCGCGCGCCACCACGCCCCCCCCCGCAACCGATCAAAGATCGACACGTCGATCAGCTGCGCCGTCAGGAATGCCACGCCGGAGCCCAGCGCGATGCGCAGCGTGGTCGCGTCGAACCCGGCGGCGATGAACGAACACGCCACCCCCGTCAGGAACCCCGCGAACACCACCTTGCGGCCCTCGGTCGCGCCGTAAAGCCGCGTGGTGATGTCGGTGACCAGAAAGGCCAGCGGATAGGTGAACGCACCCCAGGTCAGCCAGTTGCCGAACAGGAATTGCACAAGAATGTTGGAGGCCACCACCACGGCGGCCATGGCAAGGATGCCAGGCAGAAGTCGGGTCATGTCGTCGGGTTCCGTTTTGCCAAGGTTGCGGAGACTTGGCCGCCCGCGATGGGCGACGCGTGGGCCTAGTCCGTCCGCGCCCCCCCGGTCAAGCCCGCAACCCGATCCGGCCATGCCGGCGGCCCCCCATGGCGGGTCCCCGATCACAGGCTCAAGGTCATCGGCCCCGGGCACGCCGTGGCACCGGCGCGGGGCGGGTGGGT
>NZ_NHSD01000111.1 GCF_016653255.1 Rhodobaculum claviforme | reverse complement strand
GTCCACAGCCGCGCCACCGACCACGGGTTGTAGCCCCCGCCCCCCAGCACGATCAGCCGCGGCGCCAACGGCCGCAGCCCCGCCACGACCGCCCGGTGGGCGTTGTTCGACAGCGCCAGCCGCGACAGCGGGTCCTCGGTCACCGCATCGGCGCCGCATTGCAGCACGATGGCGTCCGGGCGCCACTCGGCCGTGCGCGGCAGGATCAGCCCGTCCAGCACCGCGCGCATCTCGGTGTCGTTGAAGCCGCGCGGCACCGGCAGGTTGAAGGCAGTCCCCCCCGCGGTCTCCTCCAGCGCGCCGGTGAAGGGCCAGCGGCGCTCCTCGTGCACCGAGATCAGCCGCACGGCGTCAGAGCCGGCAAAGCCATGCTCCACCCCGTCGCAATGGTGCGCGTCGATGTCGACATAGACCAGCCGCCGCAGCCCCTGCCGCAGCAGCGCCAACAGGCACAGCACCGGGTCGTTGACATAGCAGAACCCGCCCGCGCGGTCGGGAAACGCATGGTGCGTGCCGCCCCCCGGCGCATGCACGACGCCCCCCTGCGCCACCAGTTCCGCCGCCAGCATCACCCCCCCGGCCGAGGTCGCGGGGCGGCGGAACACCTCGTCAAACACGGGGTTGGCGGTGGTGCCCAGCGCGTGCCGGGTGCGGGTCGCGTCATCGACGGCACCCTCGGCCTCGGCGCGTTGCAGGGCGGCGACATAGGCGGGGGTGTGCCAGACCTCCAGCGCGCGGGGCTTGGCGCGCGGGCTGGTCAGGTATTCGCCCTGGCCGAACCACCCCAGCGTGCGACCAAGGTCCATCACGGTGGACACCCGCGGGATGCGCAGCGGATGCCACGGCCCGTAACTGGAGCCGCGATAGACCTCCGAGCCGATGAAACGGGCGGGCATCATGGCCGCGCGCCGCTCAGGCCCCCGCCAGCGCCCCCTCGACGGCCTGCACGATGGCGCGGCCGGTGGGGGTGGCCATCGACCCCCAGGTGCCACGCACCGAGCCATCCGCCCCGATCAGCACCTTGTTGAAGTTCCAGCGCGGCGCGAACCCATGCGCCCGCGCCAGCCACGCATACAGCGGATGCGCCTGCGCCCCGCGCACCGGGGTGATGCCCGCCATGGGAAAGGTCAGGCCGAAATTCACCTCGCAGAATTCTGCAACGGCGGCATCGTCGGCCAGCTCCTGATTGAAGTCGTTGGACGGGACCGCCAGCACCACAAGGCCGCGGTCGGCAAAGCGTTCGTACAGGGCCTGCATCTCGTCATACTGGCGGGTGAACCCGCAGCGCGAGGCGGTGTTGACCACCAGAACCGGCCGACCGCGCCAGTCGTCCAGCGCCAGCGTCTCGCCGGTGATGCCGCGCAGGGTCAGCCCCTGCGGCAGACGATCGCCGCTGGCGGCCTGCGCACGCGCACCACCCAGCGTGGCCCCCAGGGCCACCGTTCCGGCAAGGGCTGCAAGGGCAAAGACACGGCGGTGCATGATCGGCTCCTTTCGCGCGACGGAGGCGACAGGTTAAGCCGCCGCCCCCCGGTTTCAAGACCGCGCCCCGGCACCGCTTGATTTCCGCCCCGCGCACCGTAGGTTGCGCCGATGACACAAGGGTCCGCGCCATGATCAGATACGCCCTGCGCTGCGCCGGCGGCCATGAGTTCGAAAGCTGGTTCCGATCGGCACGGGATTACGACACCCTGCATGCGGCCGGGCATGTGCGCTGTCCCGACTGTGGCGCGGCCGACGTGGACAAGGCGCTGATGGCCCCCCGGGTGGCAACGCGCCCCTCCGCCGCGCCCGCGCCCGCGCCCGCGCCCGTCCCCACCGCATCGCCCGACCGTGCCGCCGCCATCGCCGAGCTGCGCCGCAAGGTCGAGGCGGAATCGGACTATGTCGGCCTGCGCTTTGCCACCGAGGCCCGGCGCATGCATGCCGGCGAGACGCCCGAGCGCGCCATCTACGGCGAGGCCCGCGTCGACGAGGCACGCGCGCTGATTGACGACGGCGTGCCGGTGCTGCCGCTGCCGTTCGTACCCACCCGCAAGGCGAACTGAGCCGTGGCGACGCTTGTCACCGGTGCGACGCGCGGGATCGGGCTGGGCCTCGTGGCTGCGCTGGCGCAGGAGGGCGCGCAGGTGATCGGCACCCACCGCGGCACGCCGCCCGCGGTCGCGGGGGTGGCGTGGCAGCCGCTCGACCTTGCAGACCCCGACGGCCCGGGGCGGCTGGCGCAACGGCTGGACGGGGTGGCACTGGATCTGCTGGTGTGCAACGCGGGCGTCTATCCCGACAAGGGCCAGACGCTGGAGGCAGGCCACGACGCCGCGATGTGGGCCGAGGCATTCGCGGTCAACGTCACCGGCGTGTTCCTGACAATCCAGGCGCTGCTGCCCAACCTGCGGGCCGCACAGGCCCCGCGCGTGGCGATCATCGCCTCGCAGATGGGCTCGTCCGAGCGGGCGCGGGGGGGCGCCTTCGTGTATCGCGCCAGCAAGGCGGCGGCGATCAACCTGGGGCGCAACCTGGCTGTGGATCTGGCACCGCAGGGGATCGCCGTGGGGATCTATCACCCCGGCTGGGTGCGCACCGACATGGGCGGGGCGGGCGCCGACATCGACACCGCCACCGCCGTCAGCGGCCTGCGCCGCCGATTCGCGGCGCTGTCGCTGGCCACCACCGGCTGCTTCCTGTCCCACGACGGGACCGAATTGCCGTTCTGAGGCAGCGGTCGGCGACCGGAAATCGCCTCAGGGTAAAGTGCGCGCAGGATTGATCCACCTTTACTAGAGTATTAACCTGTTGCATCGATTTGGATCGATTTGGGTTTCGAAATCCTTATCTTCCAACGCATCCAGGCTGCCCAACCCGCGTTGTCTTGTCATGCGCGGGGGGTCGGCGCAGCCCGCACCGGGACGGGGCAGCACAGCGGGGGTGGTGGAGCAATGGAACACACGGGGATGCGGCATGGCGACAGGGTACGGCAACCGGGACGCTGGTCGGGTGTCATCGATCTCATGCTCCGGCGGGGGGCCGTGGTGGACGACCCGGGGCTGAGCAACCTGCGCGCCTATTGGGAGGCGTTGCGCGGCGACGACCCGGTGCCGCGCCGTGCGCAGGTGGACCCCCGCGGGATCGAACGGGCACTGGGCATCGCCTTTCTGGCCGAACGGGTGGCCCCCGAGGTGGCGCGGTTTCGCGTCGCGGGGATGCGCGTCAACGCGCTGATGGGGATGGAGGTGCGCGGCATGCCGGTGTCGGCGCTGTTCCAGCCCGACGCGCGCGCCACGCTGGGCCGGGCCATCCGCCGGGTGTTCGACGGCCCCGCCATCGCCGAGATGACCCTGCGCGGCGCGCCGGGCCTGACCCAGCCGCGGCTGGAGGGGCGGATGCTGCTGCTGCCGCTGCGCTCGGACGACGGGTCGGTGTCGCGGGTGCTGGGCGGGCTTTCGCTGTCGGGCACCATCGGCAGCGCACCGCGGCGGCTGGACGTGACGGGCATGCAGCTTCTGCCCATCGGCAATGCGGCGGGCTGGGATGGCACCGACACCAGCTCCGACGGCGGCACCCCGCTGGGCATGGCCGAGGCTCCTGCCCCCTTTGCCCCAGAAAACCGCGGCCGCCCGCATCTGCGCGTCGTGCGCAACGACGACTGACGCGCCCGCCCACGCCCCATGAAAAACGCCGCCCGAGGGCGGCGTTCCGTTTCGCGCGCCGCGCGGGCGCCGTCAGCTGCTGACAGGCGTGACGCAGCCCTGGCTTTCGGCGTCCCACACCTGCCCCGCGCCGCATTGCGAGGCCGACTGCTGCGTCTTTTCCCAGCTGCACATGGCGGCGGCCATACCCGGAGCAAGGGCAAGCACGGCGGCGGCCAGAGTCACTTTGATCTTCATGGTCCGTCTCCCTAGGGTTGCACGTCCCCAGAAGATAGTGCGCCGGCGGCCAAGGCAAGAATATTCTGCCCCGTGCCGCCACCGCGCATCATTCCGCCCCGAAACCGGGCAGCCCGGACATCACGCGCCGAACACCCGCGCAAAGATCGTGTCCACATGGCGGGTGTGGTGGCCCAGATCGAACAGCGCCGCCAGACCGTCCGCGCCCAGCGCGCCGGTCACGCGGGCGTCGGCGGCAAGCTCGGTCTGGAAGTCGCGCCCCTCCTCCCAGGTCTTCATCGCGGCGCGCTGGACGGTGGCATAGGCGTCCTCGCGGCTGAGGCCCGCCTGCGTCAGCGCCAGCAGCACGCGCTGCGAATGCACCAGCCCGCCCAGCCGGTCCAGATTCGCCCGCATCCGCTCCGGGTACACCACCAGCTTGTCGATCACGCCGGTCAGCCGCGCGAGCGCGAAATCCAGCGTCACCGTCGCATCCGGCCCGATCATCCGCTCGACCGAGGAATGCGAGATGTCGCGCTCATGCCACAGCGCCACGTTCTCCATCGCGGGCAGCGCCATCGAGCGCACCATCCGCGCCAGCCCCGTCAGGTTCTCGGTCAGGACGGGGTTGCGCTTGTGCGGCATCGCGCTGGAGCCCTTCTGGCCGGGGCTGAAATATTCCTCGGCCTCCAGAACCTCGGTGCGCTGCAGATGCCGAACCTCGGTCGCCAGCCGCTCGATCGACGAGGCGATCACCGCCAGCGTGGCAAAGAACATCGCGTGACGGTCGCGCGGGATCACCTGGGTCGACACCGGCTCGGGGCTGAGGCCGAGGGCTGCGCAGACATGCGCCTCCACCGCCGGGTCGATGTTGGCGAAGGTGCCGACCGCGCCGGAGATCGCGCCGGTGGCGATCTCGGCCCGCGCGGCCACCAGCCGGGCGCGGGCGCGGTCGAATTCGGCATGGGCCTGCGCCATCTTCAGCCCGAAGGTGACCGGCTCGGCGTGGATGCCGTGGCTGCGGCCGACGCAGACGGTGTCCTTGTGCTCCAGCGCGCGCCGCTTCAACGCCGCCAGCAGCGCGTCGATGTCCGCCAGCAGCAGGTCGGCCGCCCGTGTCAGCTGGATGTTGAACGCGGTGTCGAGCACGTCCGACGAGGTCATCCCCTGATGGACAAAACGCGCCTCGTCCACGCCCACGATCTCCCCCAGATGGGTGAGGAAGGCGATGACGTCGTGCTTGGTGACGGCCTCGATCTCGTCGATGCGGGCGGTGTCGAACTGGGCGTCGCGGGCCTTCCACACGGCCTCGGCGTTGGCGCGGGGGATCACGCCCAGATCGGCCATCGCGTCGCAGGCGTGGGCCTCGATCTCGAACCAGATGCGAAAGCGGGTCTCGGGCGACCAGATCGCCACCATTTCGGGACGGGAATAGCGCGGGATCATGGGGCGGGCCTTTCGCTTTGGGATGCGCGGGTGATAGCCCCCGCGGACGTCGGCCTCAAGCACTGCCGGGCCATTGCACCGGCGATGGGGGATTTCCCTTGGGCGCTGCGGGCGTGTATCCCCTGCCCGACCCGACACAGGAGCCCGCCCATGGAAATCGCCTTCGAGACGATCTTCTACGAGATCGCCGTCCTGGTCCTGCTGGCGGCGGCGGTGGGGTTTGTGGGCCTGCTGCTGCGCCAGCCGCTGGTGGTGGCGTTCATCGCGGTGGGCGTGCTCGCGGGTCCCGATGCGCTGGGGCTGGTGAGTTCCACCGACTTCATCAACACGCTCAGCCAGATCTCCATCGCGGTGCTGCTGTTCCTGGTGGGGCTGAAGCTGGACGTCAGCCTGGTGCGCAACCTCGGCAAGGTCGCGGTCGCGACGGGGCTGGGACAGGTGGGCTTCACGGCCGCGTTCGGGTTCCTGATCTGTGTGGCGCTGGGGATCGACCCGCTGGTGGCGGTCTACATCGCGGTGGCGCTGACGTTTTCGTCGACCATCATCATCGTCAAGCTGCTGTCGGACAAGCAGGAGATCGGCGCCCTGCACGGCAAGATCGCGCTGGGGTTCCTGATCGTGCAGGACATCTTCGTGGTGCTGGCGATGGTGACGCTGTCGGCCATCGGCGTGGGCGTCGGCGAGGACACCGGCGGGCTGTGGGACATCGCGCAGGTGTTCCTGGGCGGCGCGGGGATGGTGGTCGCGGTGATGCTGTTCATCCGCTATGCCGCCGATCCGCTGCTGAACCTGATCTCCCGCTCGCCGGAGCTGATGGTGATCTTTGCGGTGGGCTGGGCGGCGGGGCTTGCGGCGGCCGGCGACGTGCTGGGCTTCGGCAAGGAGCTGGGCGGGCTGCTGGCCGGCGTCTCGCTCGCCTCCACCCAGTTCCGCGAGGCGATCGGGTCGCGGCTGGCGAGCCTGCGCGACTTTCTGCTGCTGTTCTTCTTCATCGGTCTGGGCGCGGGGCTGGACCTGTCGACGCTGGGACAACAGGTCGGTCCGGCGGTCATCCTGTCGCTGTTCGTGCTGATCGGCAACCCGCTGATCGTGATGGCGATCATGGGCTACATGGGCTACCGCAAGCGCACCGGGTTCCTGGCCGGCCTGACGGTGGCGCAGATCTCGGAATTCTCGCTGATCTTCATGGCGATGGGGATCACCATCGGCCATGTCAGCGACGCCGACATGGGGCTGGTGACGCTGGT
This sequence comes from Rhodobaculum claviforme, assembly GCF_016653255.1. Taxonomy (GTDB): domain Bacteria; phylum Pseudomonadota; class Alphaproteobacteria; order Rhodobacterales; family Rhodobacteraceae; genus Rhodobaculum; species Rhodobaculum claviforme. Next base: position 6,526 of record NZ_NHSD01000111.1, on the reverse strand, counting down.
GGGCCTCGTGACCATCGCGCTGTCGGTCTACATGATCACCTGGTCGCACAAGCTCTATGACCTGCTGGAACCCTGGCTCGGCATCTTCGAGCGCCGCCACGCCTTCCGCGAGGAAGCCGAGGACGACGCCTCCGCCTCGGTCATTCCGCACGACTTCGTCATCATCGGGCTGGGCCGTTACGGCTGCCGCATCGGTGCGGGGCTGGGCGCGCGCGGCTATCGCGTGCTGGGGGTGGACTTCGACCCCGACGCGCTGAAGCACTGGCGCGAGCTGGGCTTCGAGGGGCGCTTCGGCGACGCCACCGACCCCGAGTTCATCGCCCATCTGCCACTGGGCGCGGTGCGCGCCGTGATCTCGGCCGTGCCCCGCGAAAAGGGCGCGCTGACCGAATCCGACCCGCAGATGGCGCTGCTGCACGGGCTGAAATCGGCCAATTATCGCGGTCGTGTCGCGCTGACGGTGAACTACCTCCACGATGGCGAGGCGCTGCTCAAGCATGGCGCGGACGTGATCCTGACGCCCTTCAACGACGCCGCCACCTATGCGGTGGAGCTTCTGGACGGCGCCCCGGAGGCGCGGGGCTGATCGCCGGGCGCCTCAGCCCTCGGTGGCAGCGCGGTACCAGGCGCGGATGGCCGCGCGTTCCTCGTCCGAGATGAAGGCGAGGTTGCCCGGCGGCATCGCTCGGCTGCGCCCCGCCTGAAGATAGATGGCGCGGGCGTGATGGGCGACGTCCGCGGGGCTTTCGAGGCGCACGTTCCCCGGCGCCCACGCAAGGCCCGGCCACAACGGATCGGCCGCATGGCACATCGAACACCGGCCCAGGACGATACCGTGCACCTCCTCGAAACCGGCGGCGACGGCGAACCGGTCGCCCGGGGGGGCCGCGGCAAACGGGTCCGGCGCGGGCCGCCCCGGCAGCGCCGACAGCCACACGATCACCGCGAAAATCAGCGCCGTCGCCCCCCAGGTCCACCACGGCCGCCCGCGCCCCGCGTGCATGGTGTTGAAGAAATGCCGGATCGTCACCCCCATCAGGAACACCAGCGCCCCGATGATCCAGGCATGCGGCGTGGCGAACGCCAGCGGATAGTGATTCGACAGCATCAGGAACAGCACCGGCAACGTCAGGTAGTTGTTGTGCAACGACCGCTGCTTGGCCACGCGGCCGAATTCGGCCGCCGGCACCCGCCCGGCGCGCAGGTCGGCCACCACGACCTTCTGGTTGGGAATGATCACCAGGAACACGTTGGCCGACATGATCGTGGCCGTGAACGCCCCCAGATGCAGCAACGCCGCGCGCCCCGAAAACACCTGCGCATAGCCCCAGGACATCGCCACCAGCACCCCGAACAGCACCACCATCAGCCCCGTGGTGCTGTGGCCCAGCCGCGACCGGCACAGCGCATCATAGACCAGCCACCCCACCGCCAGCGAGGCCAGCGACAGCCCCACCGCCCCCCACACCGGCAGCGCCGCCACATCGAGGTCGATCAGGAACATCTCCGCGCCGACGTAATACACCAGGATCAACAGCGCGAAGCCCGACAGCCAGGTCGCATAGGCCTCCCACTTGAACCACGTCAGGTGGTCGGGCAGGCGCTCGGGCGCCACCGCGTATTTCTGGATGTGGTAGAAGCCGCCGCCGTGGACCTGCCACTCCTCGCCCGTGGCCCCGGGGGGCAGGTCGGCGGGCCGCCGCAACCCCAGATCCAGCGCGATGAAATAAAACGACGACCCGATCCACGCGATGGCCGTGATGACATGCAGCCAGCGCACCGCGAATTCCAGCCACGCACCCAGGATCGTCCAGTCCAGCATGCCCGCCTCCGTCATACCTCCGCCAGCTATCGCCGGGCGCGGGCCGGGCTGCAAGCGGCGCGCAGGCCTCAGCTGCCGCGATAGGTGCTGTAGCCATGCGCCGCCAGCAGAAGCGGCACATGGATGTGGGCCTGTGCGTCCGCGATGCCAAAGCGCACCGGGATCAGGTCCAGAAAGGCGGGCTCGGCCGGGACCTGGCCCGTGGCGCGCAGATAGGCGCCGGCCTCGAAGGTCAGCTCGTACTGGCCGGGCTGCATCGCGCCGGGCGCCAGCAGCGGCGCGTCGGTGCGGCCGTCGGCGTTGGTCACGACGCAGGCCAGCGGCACGCGCGTGTCGCCCTCGATGCGCGTCAGCGTCAGCCGCAGCCCCGCCGCAGGCAGCCCGCGCGCGGTGTCGAGGACATGGGTGGTCAGGCGTCCCGTGGTCATGGCTGGCTCCGGCGTTGAGGTGTTTTTGGTCTTTTCGCAAACTGCGTGATGGGTCAACACTTCGCCTGAAACAGAGGTGCCCCATGCCCGATACGCCCCCCCGATACCCCCGCGACCTGCGCGGATACGGCCCCCGCCCCCCCGAGGCCCGTTGGCCGGGCGCGGCCCGCATCGCGATCTCGCTGGTCCTCAACTTCGAGGAAGGCGGCGAGAACTGCCTGCTGCACGGCGACGCCGCCTCCGAGGCGTTCCTGTCCGAGATCGTCGGCGCGCAGGCCTGGGAGGGGGCGCGCCACTGGAACATGGAGCAGATGTACGACTATGGCGCGCGCGCCGGCTTCTGGCGGGTGCACCGGATGCTGACCGCGCGCGGGGTGCCCGCCACGGTCTTTGGCGTGGCCACCGCCCTCGCCCGCGCGCCCGAGGCCGTCGCAGGCATGCAGGCCGCCGGATGGGAGATCGCCAGCCACGGGCTGAAATGGATCGAACACCGCGACATGCCCGAGGCCGAGGAACGCGCGGCGATCCACGCGGCCATCGCGTTGCACACCCATGTCACCGGGGCCCGCCCGCGCGGCTGGTACACGGGGCGCTGCTCGATGAACACCGTGCGACTGGTGGCCGAGGAGGGCGGTTTCGACTGGATATCAGACGCCTATGACGATGACCTGCCGCACTGGATGACGCTGGGCGGGCAACCGCAGCTGATCGTGCCCTATACGCTCGATGCCAACGACATGCGCTTTGCCACCGCGCAGGGGTTCAACACCGCCGATCACTTCTTCACCTATCTCAAGGACAGCTTCGACTGCCTCTATGCCGAGGGGCTGGAGGGGCATGCGCGGATGATGAGCGTGGGGCTGCACTGCCGCCTGATCGGTCGGCCGGGGCGGGCCCTGGGGCTGGCGCGATTCCTCGATTATGCGCTGGGCCATGACGGGGTGTGGTTCGCCACGCGGGGCCAGATCGCCGCGCACTGGCGCACGGAGCATCCGCCCGCGGGGCAGTTGCGTCCGTCGCGGATGGACCAGGCCACCTTTGTCGCCCGCTTCGGCACGATCTATGAACATTCGCCCTGGGTCGCCGAACGGGCCTGGGCGCTGGAGCTGGGTCCGGCCCATGACAGCGCGACGGGGGTGCACAGCGCGCTCGCCCGCGCGTTCCGCGCCGCCCCCCGCGACGAGCGGCTGGGGGTGCTGCGCGCGCATCCCGACCTGGCGGGCAAGCTGGCCGCCGCCCGCCGCCTCGGCCCGGCGTCCACGGCCGAACAGGCGGGCGCGGGCCTCGATGCGCTGACCGATGACGAGCGGGCAGAGTTCGAGGCCCTCAACACCGCCTATGTCGCGCGCCACGGCTTTCCGTTCATCATCGCGGTGCGGGACCATGACAAGCCGGGCATCCTCGCGGCCTTTCGCCGTCGGCTGGAGGCCGACACCGACACCGAATTCGCCGAGGCCTGCGCCCAGGTCGACCGCATCGCCGAACACCGCCTGAAGGACCTGCTGCCATGACCGACTACGCCACGCCCCCGGGGGGGCTGCCGCCGCAATCCGCCCTGCACACCGGCCGCGCCGTGTTCACCGAAGCCTATGCCGTGATCCCGGCGGGCGTGATGCGCGACATCGTCACCTCGGCCCTGCCGGGGTGGGAGGGGACGCGCGCCTGGGTGCTGGCCCGCCCCCTGACCGGCTTTGCCGAGACATTCGCCCATATGGTGCTGGAGGTCGCGCCGCATGGCGGATCGGATGCGCCCGAACCCGACCCCGGCGCCGAGGGCGTGATCTTCGTCACCCATGGCGAGGCGTGGCTGCGCCTGAACGACGGCGAACAGGCGCTGGGGCCGGGCAGCTATGCCTATCTGCCGCCCGGCTGCGGCTGGCGGCTGCGCAACGGCGCCGACCACCCGGTGCGCTTCCACTGGATCCGCAAGATCTGGGAGCCCGCGCCCGGCCTGACACCGCCGGCCGCCTTCGTGACCAACGAACAGGACATCCCCCCCCAGCCGATGCCCGACACCAACGGCGCATGGGCCACCACCCGCTTTGTCGACCCCGCCGATCTGGCCCACGACATGCACGTCACCATCGTCACGCTGCAACCCGGCGGCCTCATCCCGTTCGAGGAAACCCATGTGATGGAGCACGGGCTGTATGTGCTGGAGGGCAAGGCCGCCTATCGCCTCAACCGCGACTGGGTGGAGGTGGGGCCGGGCGATTTCATGTGGCTGCGCGCGTTCTGCCCGCAGTCCTGCTATGCGGGTGGACCGGGGCCGTTCCGGTATCTTCTCTACAAGGACATGAACCGGCTGCCGCGCCTGCGGGGGCCGGGCGGGTTCGCCCCCCATGGCTGAGCGGGTCCTCCGGCCCGCGCCGCTGACGGCCGCCGCCTTTGCCCCCTTCGGCGATGTGCTGGAGGCCACGGGCGCCCCCGACATGGTCATCAACGCCGGCCGCTGCGGGCGCTTCCACGACCGCGCGCGGCTCGATTTCGGCGACGGGCGGGCGGGGCTGTCGCTGTTTCGCGCCGACGCCTGCCCCCTGCCCCATGTCTTCGACCTGGTGGAGCGGCACCCGCTGGGCAGCCAGGCGTTCCTGCCGCTCTCGGACGATCCGTTCCTGGTGATCGTGGCCGAGGACGCCGACGGCCAGCCCGGGCGCCCGCGCGCCTTCCTGTCGGCGCCGGGCCAGGGCGTGAACCTGCTGCGCGGCACATGGCACGGCGTGCTGACCCCGCTGGTGGATGCGACGTTCGCGGTGCTCGACCGGGTGGGCGACGGCGTGAACCTGCAGGAACACCGCTATGGCACCCCCTGGAGCGTGGCGCCGCCCTGATCGGCCATGAAAAAAGCCGGCCCGAAGGCCGGCTTTCGCATGTCGGGGGTATTCCCCTGTCACTCCCGCTGGCCCAGGAACTGGAGCAGGAACATGAACATGTTGATGAAGTCGAGGTAGAGCCGCAGCGACCCCATGACCGCCGACTTGGCCAGCCACTCCTGATCGCCGCTGGCGGCATGCTCGATGTACTCGTTCTTGATCGCCTGCGTGTCATAGGCGGTCAGGCCGGCAAAGATCAGCACCCCCAGCGCCGAGATCGCGAACATGATCGCGGGCGACTGCAGGAAGATGTTGATGATCATCGCCACGATCAGGCCGATCACGCCCATCATCAGGAAGGTGCCGAGGCCCGACAGGTCCTTCTTGGTGGTGTAGCCATAGAGGCTGAGCCCCGCGAAGGCGATCGCCGTGACGAAGAACGTCTGCGCGATGGAGATGCCGGTGAAGGCCACGAAGATCCAGCTGATGGACAGACCCATCACCGCGGCGAAGGCATAGAACACCGTCTGCGCCGTGGCCGCCGACATGCGGTTGATCATGCCCGCGAACGCGAACACCATGATCAGCGGTGCGAACATCACGATCCAGCCCAGGATGTTGGGCGACAGCGTCTGCGGATCGCGCAGCAGCCCCAGCAGCGCGGGCGTCGTGCCCACGGCCCAGGCCACGCCGCCGGTAAGGACCATCCCCACCGACATCATGCCGTAGACCTTGTTCATGTGTGCGCGAAGACCCGCGTCGATCTCCGCGGTGCGCACGCCAGCGGCCTGGCGGCGCATCGTCTGATATTCGGCCATAGTCACCTCCGTTGAACCCAGATGAAGCGGGTGCCGGCCGGGCCCCTGCTTTGTCCTTGCAATATTGTCTCGCCCGCACTCGTTTTCAAGCGGTTCCGGCGCCACAGGGGCCGCCGGACGCGCCACGGTGGTCAGGTCGTGATCACCACCTTGCCCGTGGACCGGCGGCTGCGCAACAGCTCCAGCGCTTCGGCGCTGCGCTCCAGTGGCAGCACATGGCTGACATGGGGGCGGATGCGGCCGTCGGCGTGCCACGCGATCAGTTCCGACAGGCTGCGCGTCAGCCGCGCGGGGGCGAAGGCCAGATACCCGCCCCAGTAGAACCCGGTCACCGACAGGTTCTTGACCAGCAGAAGGTTGGCCGGGACCTGCGGCACCTCGCCGCTGGCAAAGCCGATGCTCAGGATCCTGCCGCCGGGGCGGGTGGCGCGCAGCGCGGCCATGAAGTCCGCGCCCCCCACCGGATCATAGACGACGTCGGCCCCGCCCAGCGCCTTGACCCGCTCGCGCAGATCGCCGGTGGTGCTGTCGATCAGATCCGCCGCCCCGGCGGCGCGGGCGACCTCCAGCTTCTCGGCGCCACGGGCCACGGCGATGACCCGCGCGCCCAGCTGCGCGCCGATCTCCACCGCCGACAGGCCCACC
>NZ_NHSD01000110.1 GCF_016653255.1 Rhodobaculum claviforme | reverse complement strand
GTCGGATCCGGTGCCGCCGCGTCCGGCCAGAACCGCGCCGCGGTGCGCCCGGCCGGCACCACAAAGGCGTCCGACGGCACCATCCCCGCGCTGCGCAGGCTCCGGCCCATCTGTGCCGCCGCCGCACGGTCGGCGAACGGACCCACCGCGATGGCATACCAGCCGGTTCCCAGCGCATAGCCGACGACATTGTCCAGCGTGGCGGCGTGGCGCGCGGCCGCGGCACGGGCCTGCGCGATGTCGGGCCGCGCCTCGATCTGGAGGTACGCCGCCTCCTGCGCCCGGGCGCCGGGCCCCGCCAGCGCCGCCAGCCACACCACCAGTCCAGCCAGAAGCCCCGCGCGCATCGCTGTCCCCATTTCCCCCCTCCGCTGTGCAACCCATTGGCGCCGAACACTAGGGCGCAGCCCCGGAGGTTGCACGCCAAAAAACCCGCCCCGGCGTTGACGCCCCATGCGCGCTTGCCTAGACAGGCGCAGCATTCGAACCCCGAGGACGCCATGGCCGACGCCCCCCTGCCGCCGCGCAGCTTTCAGGAGGTCATCCTGCGCCTGCAGTCCTATTGGGCCGCGCAGGGCTGTGCGATCCTGCAACCCTATGACATGGAGGTCGGCGCGGGCACCTTTCACCCCGCCACCACGCTGCGCGCGCTGGGGCCGAAGCCTTGGGCGGTGGCCTATGTGCAGCCGTCGCGGCGGCCCACGGACGGACGCTATGGCGACAACCCCAACCGGTTGCAGCATTATTACCAGTTCCAGGTGCTGATCAAACCCTCGCCGCCCGATCTGCAGGAGCTCTATCTCGGGTCCCTCGCGGCGATCGGCATCGACCCCGCGCTGCACGACATCCGCTTTGTGGAGGACGACTGGGAATCCCCCACGCTGGGCGCCTGGGGCCTGGGCTGGGAGGTGTGGTGCGACGGGATGGAGGTGTCGCAGTTCACCTACTTCCAGCAGGTCGGCGGGCATGACTGCCGCCCCGTCTCGGGTGAGCTGACCTACGGGCTGGAGCGGCTGGCGATGTATGTGCTGGGGGTGGACCATGTCATGGACATGCCCTTCAACGATCCCGATGCCCCACAGCCGCTGCGCTATGGCGACATCTTCCACCAGACAGAGCGGGAGTATTCCCGCTGGAACTTCGAGATCGCGGACACCGAAACCCTGCTGCGCCATTTCAACGACGCCGAGGCCGAGTGCGCCCGCATCCTGGCCGCCGACCCGACCGACGGCGCGGGCCGCATCATCCCCATGGCGCACCCCGCCTATGACCAGTGCATCAAGGCCAGCCACATCTTCAACCTGCTCGATGCGCGGGGCGTGATCTCGGTCACCGAACGCCAGGCGTATATCGGCCGGGTGCGCGGGCTGGCGCGCCAATGCGCCGACGCCTTCGTCGCGACGGAGGCGGGCGGGGCGTGAGGGCAGGGCGCCTCCTCGTCGTCGGGCTGCTGCTCTCGGGCCTCCTGGCCGGGGGGGCGATGTGGTGGCTCCAGGTTCATGCGTTCTATGAGCGGCTGCCGGCGCGTGACACGGTGCTGCTGACGCCGGCCGGGGCGCTCACGCCGGTTGCGGTCGCCGTCGGCGGATATCAGGGGATCGACAGCGACAGCTCGCCCATCCGTCACCGGGCCTGTTTCCAGCTGGAGGGGGGCGCGCCCGCGCTGACCCCCTATGGTGACCCCACGCCGCTGAATGCCCCGCGGTGGTTTTCGTGTTTCGACGCCGCCGCCATCGGGGCGGCGCTGCGCGATGGCACCGCCACCGCCGTCCTGGCCGAGCGTGACGTGCGCTACGGCATCGACCGGGTCGCCGCGCTGTTTGACGACGGGCGCGGCTATGCCTGGACCCAGATCAACGCCTGCGGGCGCGCCCATTTCGACGGCGACCCACTGCCGCCGGGCTGCCCGCCCCCGCCAAACGAGGCCCGCTGATGCCCGACCTGCTGATCGAACTGTTGTCCGAGGAAATCCCCGCCCGGATGCAGGCCCGCGCGGCCGAGGATCTGAAACGGCTGGTGACGCAAGGGCTTGTGGATGCGGGCCTGACCTATGCCGGGGCGCGGGCGTTCGCCACGCCGCGCCGTCTGGCGCTGACGGTGGCGGGGCTGACCGCGGCCTCGGCCACCCGGCGAGAGGAGCGCAAGGGCCCGCGCGAGGGCGCGCCCGACGCCGCCATCGAGGGCTTCGCCCGCTCGGCCGGTGTGGCGCGCGACGCGCTGGAGTTGCGCGACGCCGGCAAGGCCCGCGCCTGGTTCGCCGTGACCGAGACCCCGGGCCGCCCGGCCGCCGCCATCGTGGCCGAGGTGCTGGAGGCCACCGTGCGCGGCTTTCCCTGGCCCAAGTCGATGCGCTGGGGCACGGGGTCCTTGCGCTGGGTGCGCCCGCTGCACGCCATCCTGTGCCTGCTGTCGGACGAGGGCGGCGCGCAGGTCGTGGAGATGGAGATCGACGGGATCAAGGCATCCGACCGCACCCGCGGGCATCGCTTCATGGCGCCGGGGGCGTTTTCCGTCACCTCGTTCGACGATTACCGCGCGAAGCTGCGGCGTGCCCATGTCCTTCTGGACGCCGAGGAGCGTGCCGACCACATCTGGGTGGACGCCCATAACGCGGCCTTTGCCCAGGGGCTGGAGGTGGTGGAGGATCGCGCGCTTCTGGCCGAGGTCGCGGGGCTGGTGGAGTGGCCGGTGGTGCTGATGGGGTCCATCGCGCCGGAGTTCCTCGACCTGCCGCCGGAGGTGCTGCAGACCTCCATGCGCGAGCACCAGAAGTTCTTTTCCGTGCGCAACCCCGCCACGGGCCGGATCGAGAAGTTCGTGACCGTCGCCGCGCGCGAGACCGCCGACGACGGCGCCACCATCCTTGCCGGCAACGCCAAGGTGCTGGCCGCCCGCCTGTCGGACGCGAAGTTCTTCTGGCAGAACGACTTGCGGACGGTCTCCAAGGTGGGACTCGAAGGCATGGCGGAGGGGCTGTCCCGCGTCACCTTCCACAACAAGCTAGGCACGCAGGCCGACCGCATCGCGCGCATCGCAGCCCTTGCGCGCGAGATCGCCCCCATGGTCGGCGCCGACCCCGATCTCGCCGAGCAAGCCGCCCGCGTTGCCAAGGCCGACCTGCAATCCGAAATGGTCGGCGAGTTCCCCGAATTGCAGGGCCTCATGGGCCGCTACTACGCCGAGGCGGCAGGCTTGCCAGCCGAGGTCGCGGCGGCTTGCCCCGAGCACTACCAGCCGCTGGGGCCGTCGGACAGCGTGCCGTCCGCGCCGGTGTCGGTGGCTGTGGCGCTGGCCGACAAGCTCGATACACTGACGGGCTTTTTCTGGATTAATGAACGTCCGACAGGATCAAAAGATCCATTTGCATTACGCCGCGCCGCCTTAGGCGTAATTCGCCTCTTGGTTGAAAATCGAGTTCGGATTCCCCTATTTTATCGAGTTTTTTACGATCATGAGACTTTTCACATGGTCACCGCGATGCTGGCGAGGCAGGAGGCGTCAGAAAAGATTTCGGCAGAACTCATAAAGCGGGGGGTTGATCCGAAGAGCCTGGAAAGTTTCACTCCAAGCTTCACGCAAGTAATTTCTTCAAGCAAGTATGGTATTGGGGAAGAAGAGGCCGGGATGGGATCGCTGTTGGTTTTCCTCCACGACCGCCTTAAGGTCCACCTCCGCGATCAGGGCATCCGCCACGACGTGATCGACGCCTGCCTCACCATGCCGAACAACGACGACCTGACGCTGCTAGTCGCGCGGGCCGAGGCGTTGCAGGGGCTGCTGGCGACCGAGGACGGCGAGAACCTCGTGCAGGGGTTCCGGCGGGCCAACAACATCCTGACGCAGGCGGAGGCGCGGGACGGGGTGGAGTACTCCTTTGGCCCCGATCCCAAGCTGGCCGAGGGGGCGGAGGAGGTGGCGCTGTTCGCCGCCCTCGACGCGGCCGAGGCGGCCATTGGGCCGGCGATGGAGGCGGAGGATTTCGCTGCAGCCATGCGCGCCATGGCCCAGCTGCGCGCACCCATCGACGCCTTCTTCGAGGCGGTGCAGATCAACACCGACAACCAGATCGTGCGGCGCAACCGCCTCAACCTGCTGCACCGCATCCGCACGATCTGCCTTGGCGTCGCCGACCTCACGCGGCTGGAGGGGTAGGGCGCCTCAGGCGCGGGCCAGCCGGGCGAGGTCGGTCTCGCACCGGGCCTCGCCCAGCGTGCGGGCGGTCAGGTCGGGGGCGAGCTTCATCATCGCGTCGAACTGGGTCAGGAAGACCTCGCCCGACAGATCCGCCAGCAGATGCGCGCGCGCGAGACGGTCCATCACCGGGCCCTTGACCTCGGACAGGTGCAACCGGACGCCGGCGTCGCGCAGGCGGGCGTTGATCGCCTCCAGGCTCTCCAGCGCCGAGGCGTCGATCTCGTTCACGGCCGTGCACATCAGGACGACATTGCGCAGGCCGGGGTTGGCGGCGACGTGGTCGTTGATCGTATCCTCGAGGAAGCGGGCGTTGGGGAAATAGAGGCTCTCGTCGATGCGGATGGACAGAACGTCGGGCGCGGTGGCCACCACATGGCGGCGGATGTTGCGGAAATGCTCGGTCCCCGCGACCTGACCCACCACCGCCACATGCGGGCGCGAGGTGCGCCACAGATGCAGCACCAGTGACAGCGCGACACCGGCCAGCAGGCCCTGTTCCACCCCCACCAGCAGCGTCACCGCGATGGTGGCGGCCATGGCGGCGCCGTCGGCGCGGGAATAGGCCCAGGTGCGGGGCAGGGCGCGCAGGTCCAGAAGCGACGCCACCGCCACGATGATGATCGCCGCAAGTGTCGCGCGCGGCAGGTGGAACATCAGCGGCGTCAGGAACATCAGCGCCAGCGCGATCCCCACGGCGGTGAAGGCCCCGGCCGCAGGCGTGCGCGCGCCCGCGTCGAAGTTCACGATGGAGCGCGACAGCCCCCCCGTGACCGGCATCGCATTGCTGACCGCCGCGCCCAGGTTCGCCGCCCCCAGCGCCACAAGCTCGCGGTCGGGATCGATGCTCTGGCGGCGCCGGGCGGCCAGGGTCTGTGCGATGGAGATCGATTCGACGTAGCCCACGATGGCGATCATCGCGGCCGGGACCAGCAGAACGCCGAGCAGGCCCAGATCCAGCGGCGGCAGCGACAGCCCCGGCAGGCCGCGCGGGACATCGCCCACCGTGCCCACGCCAAGGCGGTCCAGCCCCAGCCCCCAGACCGCCAGGGTCGACACCGCCACCGCCACCAGCAGCCCGCCCTTGGCCGCCAGTGCCGCCGCCCGATCCGGCAGGCCAAGCGCCCGAAGTGCAGGCGCCAACCCCTTGCGCGACCAGAACAGAAACGTCAGCACCAGCGCGCTGAGGACCAGTGTCGCCGGGTTGACCGCCGTGATGTTGGCCAGCAGCGACGGCAGCACCTCCGGCAGGGTCTTGCCCGTGATCGGCGCGCCGGTCAGGTGGCGCAGCTGGCTGGCGGCGATCAGGATGCCGGCTGCGGTGATGAACCCAGAAATCACCGGATGCGACAGGAAATTCGCCACGAATCCCAGCCGCAACAGGCCCATGGCAAGCAGCATCCCCCCCGACAGCGCCGTCAGCGCCAGCGCCGCAAGATGAAACGCCTCGGTGCCCGCAACCGCCACATTGCCCGCCGCCGCTGCCGTCATCAGTGCAACCACCGCCACCGGACCCACCGCCAGCGTGCGCGAGGTCCCGAACATCGCATAGAGCACGAGCGGCAGCATCGCGCCATACAGCCCCGCCTGCGGCGGCAGCCCGGCCAGCATGGCATAGGCCATCCCCTGCGGGATCAGCATGATCGTGACCACGACCGCGGCAATCAGGTCATCGCCCAACGCCCCGCGGTCATAACCGCGCCCCCATTGCAGGACGGGCAGCCAGCCCAGCAGTCTGTTCATGTCACGAACTCCGGCCCGATGGGCGTTCTTGCGGGCGTGTCGACCGGCGTGTCAGGGGGCGTGTCGGCGGGCATCACAGCCCGTTGACCGGCACCTTGAGGTAGGTGCGCCCGTCATCCTCGGCCGGGGGCATCTGGCCCGCACGCATGTTGACCTGGAGCGAGGGAATGATCAGGCGCGGCATCGCCAGCGTCGCGTCGCGCTCGGTGCGCATGCGCACGAACTCCTCGGCCGGGCGGCCCTGGCCGATGTGGATGTTGAACGCCTTCTGCGCGCCCACGGTGGTTTCCCAGGCATAGACGTCACGGCCCGGCGCCTTGTAGTCGTGGCCGACGAAAATCCGCGTCTCGTCCGGCAGTTGCAGGATCTTCTGGATGGAGGCGAACAGCGCCTCGGCGGAGCCTCCGGGGAAGTCGCAGCGCGCGGTGCCGAAGTCGGGCATGAACAGCGTGTCGCCGACGAACGCCGCCTCGCCGATGACATAGGTCAGGCAGGCGGGGGTGTGGCCGGGGGTGTGCAGCACGCGGCCTGTCATGCCGCCGACCTCGAAGGTGTCGCCCTCGGCAAACAGGCGGTCGAACTGGCTGCCGTCGCGCTGGAACTCGGTGCCCTCGTTGAAGACCTTGCCGAAGGTGTCCTGCACGACGCGGATCTGCTCGCCTATGCCGATCTTGCCGCCCAGCCGCTCCTGCAACCAGGGCGCGGCGCTCAGGTGGTCGGCGTGGACGTGGGTCTCCAGGATCCAGGCGACCTCCAGCCCGTGGGCGCGGACATGATCCACGATCGCCTGGGCCGAACGTGTGTCGGTGCGCCCCGAGGCATAGTCGAAGTCCAGCACCGAATCGACGATGGCACAGGTGGCGCTGCCGGGGTCCTTGACCACATACGAGACGGTAAAGGTTGCTTCGTCGAAAAAGGCGGTGACGTCGGCGCGCATGGCATCCTCCCGGGGACTGGTTGCCAAAGTTATATGCGCAAGTGTGAATATATTTCAAGCCCCCATCGGGGCTCAGCCCGCCGGGCGCGCCGCAAGCCAGTCCGTCAGCGCCGTAAACTCGGCAAAGGCGAAATCATGCGGCAACTCCTCGGGCGGGGTCAGCCGGTAGCCCTCGGTATAGAGGGCAAAGGGCACGGCCGCCGCCTGCGCCGTGGCCGCGTCGGTTTCGCTGTCTCCGACATAGACACAGCGGTCGGTGTTCAGCGCGGCCATCGCATGGCGCAGCGGCGCGGGGTCGGGCTTGCGCACGGCCAGGCTGTCACCGCCGACGATCACCGCAAAGAACCGCGCAAGGTCGAGATGCGCCAGGACCGACCGTGTCGGTGCGACGGGCTTGTTCGTGCACAGCCCCAGCGCCCAGCCGTCGCGGGCCAGCCCCTCCAGCGCCGCCACGGCCCCCGGATAGGGCCGCGTCAACCCGACCGCCCCCTCATAAAGGGCGATGAAGGCGTCCAGCATCCGCGCCGTGCGGACGGGATCGGGGCAGGGCAGCCGGGCCGCCGCCATGCGCTCCACAAAGGTCGCGGCGCCGGCGCCGATGAAGCTGCGCGTCTCGGCCAGGCTCAGCGGAGCGAGGCCGTCCTGCGCCAGCACCGTGTTGGCGGCGGCGCGGATGTCGGGGGCGCTGTCGATCAGCGTCCCGTCCAGGTCAAAGATCACCGTGCGCATCAGTTCGTCGTGCGATTGCGGGCCGATGCGGCGCCGAGGCGTGCGCTGCTCATGCCATCTGGCCGGTCGCGGCGGCGGCGGCGGTGCGGATGGCCCGGATATTGGTGCCATAGGCCTGCGGGCCGCCACGAAACACCGCCGAGCCCGCCACCAGCACATCGGCCCCGGCGGCGGCGGCGCGCGGGGCGGTGTCGGGGGTGATGCCACCGTCGACCTCGATGTGGATGGGGCGATCGCCGATCAGGGCACGCAGCCGCGCGATCTTGTCGAGTTGCGAGGCGATGAAGCTCTGCCCGCCGAAGCCCGGATTGACGGTCATCACGCACACCAGATCGAGCAGGTCCAGCACCTCGGCCACGGGGGCGATGTCGGTGCCCGGGTTGATGGCAAGGCCCGCCTTTTTCCCCGTCGCGCGAATGGCCTGCAGGGTGCGGTGGATGTGGGGTCCGGCCTCCAGATGGGCGGTGATGATGTCGGCGCCGGCGGCGGCGAACGCCTCGATGTAGGGATCGACAGGGGCGATCATCAGATGCACGTCCATCACGCCCCGGACATGCGGGCGGATGGCCGCGCACATCTGCGGGCCGAAGGTGATGTTGGGCACGAAATGCCCGTCCATCACGTCCACATGGACCCAATCGGCGCCGGCATCCTCGACCGCGCGGCATTCGGCACCGAAGGCGGCGAAATCGGCGGCAAGGATGGACGGTGCGATGCGCAGGGAGCGGTCGAATGTCATGGCGGGCCTCACGCGGTTTGATGCGTGGGTCATGGCAGATGCCGACGCCGATTGGAAGCTGCGGTGACCCCGGCTGCGGCGACCTTACATGACATAATACAGATTACCGGCGCTAAAGATCAGCCCCCTCAGCCCAGCGCATACCCCGCGCCGCGCACCGTTCGGATCGGGTTGTCACCGCCCGAGGCCATCAGCGCCTTGCGCAGCCGTCCGATGTGGACATCCACCGTGCGGCTGTCGACATAGATGTCGCGGCCCCACACACGGTCCAGCAGTTGCTCACGGCTCCAGACCCGGCCCGGACGCTCCATGAAGGTGGACAGCAGCCGGAACTCGGTCGGGCCAAGGCGCAGCTCGGCGTCGGCGCGGAAGACGCGGTGCGCCTCGGCGTCCAGCCGCAGGTCGCCCACCTCCAGGACCGCGCCGATCGAGGTGGGCCGAACCCGGCGCAGGTTGGCCTTGATGCGCGCCATCAGCTCGTTCACCGAATACGGCTTGGTGATGTAGTCGTCCGCGCCGGTGTCGAGGCCGCGCACGCGGTCCTCCTCCTCGCTGCGGGCGGACACGATGATCACCGGGATCTCGCGCGTGGCGGTGCGCGCCTTGAGCTGACGGCACACCTCGATCCCCGACAGGCGTGGCAGCATCCAGTCCAGCAGGATCACGTCGGGGCGCTGCTCGTCGGCGAGCACCAGCGCCTCCTCGCCGTCGCTGGCGGTGATGGCGCGCAGGCCCTGCGCCTCGATGTTGTAGGACAGCATGGCGCGTTGGGCGGGTTCGTCATCGACAACCAGAACCAGGGGCGATTGCACCATGACTTACGCGCCCCCCTGCTCGGCGGTCATCTGCGAGGTGACGTCGCCCTTGGGCCGCAGCTCGGGCCGCGCGCCGGTCTCCAGATAGATCACCTGCTCGCAGATCTCGGTCACATGATCGCCCATCCGCTCCAGGTTCTTGGAGATGAACAGGAAATGCAGGCACGGCGTGATCGCGCGCGGGTCCTCCATCATGTGGGTCAGGAACTCGCGGAACAGCGCGTTGGTCATCTGGTCGACCTCCACGTCGCGCTGGATCACGTCGCGCACCAGGTCCAGATCGCCGCGCGCAAAGCCGTCCAGCGCATCCTTGAGCATCAGCTGCACCAGCCGGGACTGACGCCGCAGCGCGGCCCCTGCCCCGTCCACCCCCTGCGCCTGCGCGAGCACCGGCACGCGCTTGGCCATGTTCTTGGCGTAATCGCCCAGGCGTTCCAGGTCGCCGGCCATCTTCATCACCGTGACCACCGCGCGCAGGTCCGCCGCCGCGGGCTGGCGCAGCGCGATGGTGCTGACGACGGCGGTGTTGATGTCGTCCTCCATCGCGTCGATCTCGCGGTCGGCGCGGATCACCTCGGCGGCGCGCTCGTCGTCGCGGCTCTCCAGCGCGCGCCCGGCCTCCGAGATGGCCTGTTCCACCATGCCGCCCATGGTCAGGATTCTGGAGTAAAGCCCGTCGATGTCCTGGTCGAAGGCGCTGGTGATGTGCGGCTGGCGCATGGTCGATGGATCCTTTCTGCCCGCGGGGCCGGGATCGTCCGGTCCGCCCCCCTGCCCTGTGATCTACGTTCGTTCCGTGTCGGTTTCGTGACAAACCGGCGCCGGCGGCCTCATTGGCGCGGCAGCACCAGCAGGAATGTGGTGCCCTTGCCGCGCACGCTGTCGATCGACAGGCGGCCGCGATGGCGATTGACGATGTGCTTGACGATCGCCAGCCCCAGCCCCGTCCCCCCCATCTGCCGCGAGCGATGGCTGTCCACGCGGTAGAACCGTTCGGTCAGCCGCGGCAGGTGAATCGGGTCGATCCCCTCGCCGTCGTCGGCCACCGCCAGCGTCAGGACGGGACCGCTGAAGCCCGGCCAGCTGGCGTGCGCCTCCAGGGTGATGCGCACCGCGCCGCCGGTGCCACCGTACTTGATCGCATTCTCCACCAGATTGTGGACCACCTGTTCCAGCTGGTCCCGATCGCCGGGCAGCTCACCGCCCTCGCCGGGGGCAAGGCCGCGCACCGACAGGCGGATGCCCTCCTCCTCGATCTGCGGGCGCAGCGCGGCAAGCGTGGCGCCGATGACATCGGCCATCCGCACCACATCGCGCGGACGGACGCGCTCGTTCGCCTCCACCTTGGACAGCGATAGAAGATCCCCCACGAGGCGATTCATCCGCCGCGCCTCCTGCGCCATGATCGCAAGGAAGCGCTCGCGCGCGGGGGCATCGTCGCGGGCACTGCCCTGCAATGTCTCGATGAATCCCGACAGCACCGTCAGCGGTGAGCGCAGCTCGTGGCTGACATTGGCCACGAAGTCGCGGCGCATCTGCTCGGCCTCCTCGACATGGCTGATGTCGAGAAAGCTGACGAGCACCCCCTCCAGCGCGCCCGCCGGCGCCAGCCGGTGCGCCACCATGCGAAAGATCGTCTCGGCGGCCGGGGTGGTCAGGATGTAGCGCGCCTCCATCCGGGTGCCGGGCGCGGCGGCGGCGGCACGCTCCAGCGCGGCCACCGGTTCGGGCTGGCGGATCGCCAGCAAGGCCGACTGCCCCTCCAGCCGCGCGCCCAGCAACTCATGCGCGGCGGGGTTGGCCATGCGGATGCGATTGCCCGCGCCGACCCACAACAGCGGCTCCGGCACGCCCGCCAGAAGTGCCGCCACGGGCGCCAGATCGGCCGGCACCTGTGCGTCCGGCCCGTGAGATCTTGCCGAGAATCCGTGGGGCATGGACCACCCTCCGCCTGTGTCGGCTTCTGCTGTGACAGGCGAGGATGACAGTTTCATGACAGCCCCGCAGGCGGGTGCGCGGCCGGGGCGCCCTCAGGCGGCGGTCCGCAGCGCCACCCCCTCGCGCCCGGCGAGGTCGCAGAAGAACTGCCACGCCACGCGCCCCGACCGCCCGCCGCGCGTGGCGGCCCATTCGATCGCCTCGGCACGCAGGCGGGTGTCGTCGATCACCAGCCCCCAGGCGGCGCAATACCCCGCGATCATCGCCAGGTACTCGTCCTGTCCGCAGGGGTGGAAGCCCAGCCACAGCCCGAAGCGGTCCGACAGGGAGACCTTCTCCTCGGTCGCCTCGGACGGGCTGATGGCGCTGGAGCGTTCGTTCTCGATCATGTCGCGCGGCATCAGGTGGCGGCGGTTGGAGGTGGCGTAGAACAGCACGTTCTCGGGGCGGCCCTCGATCCCTCCGTCCAGCACGGCCTTGAGCGACTTGTAATGCTGGTCGTCATGCGAAAACGACAGGTCGTCGCAAAACAGAACGAACCGGTGCGACGCCGCGCGCAGATGCCCCAGCAGCCGCCCGATCGAGGGGAGGTCCTCGCGCTGGACCTCGACGATGCGCAGGCCGGAGTCTGGCGCGCTGGCCAGAGCTTCGGCGTGCACCGCCTTGACCAGGCTTGATTTGCCCATGCCGCGCGCGCCCCACAACAGCGCGTTGTTGGCCGGCAGGCCGCGGGCGAACTGCACCGTGTTGGCCAGCAGCGTGTCGCGGGCGCGGTCGATGCCCACCAGCAGCGCCACCGGGATGCGGCTGACGTTGTGCACGGGGTCCAGCCGGTCGGGGCTGGCATGCCAGATGAAGGCCTCGGCCGCGTCGAAGTCGGGCGCGGGCATGGGGGCGGGGCTCATGCGTTCCAGCGCGGCGGCGATGCGCTCCAGGGCGGTGTCGCTCATGCGTCGGCCTCGTCCTCGTCCAGCAGGCCCTCGGCGCGCAGCGCGGCGTTGCGCTTCTTCTCCACCCGGCGCACGAGGAAGATCGACACCTCGTAAAGGCCATAGACCGCGGTGAACAGGATGATCTGCGTGATCACATCGGGCGGGGTGACCACCGCCGCCAGCGCCAAGATCGCCACCACCGCATACTTGCGCACATCCGCAAGCCCGCGCGCCGACACCAGCCCTGCCTTGCCCATCAGCGTCAGCAGCACCGGCAGCTGGAAACACAGCCCGAAGGCCACGATGAACCGCGTCGTCAGGCTGAGGTATTCGTTGACCGAGCCCTGGAACGTCACCCCCACCTGCGCCAGCGCGCTGGCCTCGCCGGTGGCATCGTCCATCAGAAGGCCGGGTTGCTGGAACAGCAGGAAGAAGTCGAACGCCAGCGGCGTGACGACATAAAAGGCGAACGCCGCCCCCAGAAAGAACATCACGGGCGACGCGATCAGGAACGGCAGGAAGGCCCCCCGTTCCGAGCGGTACAGCCCCGGCGCCACAAAGCGCCACAGCTGCGTGGCGATGACCGGAAACGCCAGCACGAAGCCGCCCAGGAACGAGATGCGGACGGCGACGAAGAAGCCCTCCTGCAGCTTGATCAGGATCAGGTCGCACGACTGCCCGCGCGCCGCCAGCGCCCCGCACAGCGGATCGGTCAGGAAGTTGAAGATCGGGTTCCAGACGGTGAAGCTGATCACCATGCCGACGATGAACGCGAGCAGCGACTTGATCAGCCGCGAGCGCAGTTCCGCCAGATGCTCGATCAGCGGGGCGGCGCTGTCCTCGATCTCGTCGGGCGGGGGCAGCGCGCCGGGGCTGCGGGGGCTGCGCGCGCTCATGCCCGGTCCCCGGTCGACGACGCACGGTCGGACGACGTGTCGCCGGCAGCCTTGGAGGGGGTGGCGGGCGCAGGGCGTTCGGCCGCGCCGTCGTCGGGCGCGGATCCGGC
>NZ_NHSD01000109.1 GCF_016653255.1 Rhodobaculum claviforme | reverse complement strand
GCCAGCGCCATCCCGCTCAGGCACAGCGCGGCCGCATCCTCGGGCAGCGCCTCCAGAAGGCCGGCGGGGGTGACGTCGCGGTCCGCCGTCCCCTCTCGGTGGAAGGCATAGACCGGCCCCCCCTCGGTCAGCGTGACCACCGCCAGCGCCGTCGGCAGATCCGAGCGCCCCCCCGCCAGCACCACGCCATCGCGCTCCAGCCCCTCGGCCAGCGCCGCACCGAACGCATCGGTGGACACCGGCGCCAGATACCCCGCCGCCGTCCCCAGCCGCGCCAGCGCGCGCGCGCAATTGCATGGCGCGCCCCCCGGAACGGCACGGAACCGCAGCGCGCGATCCGGGGTCGCCGCCGGATCAGGCGCCTCGGGCAGGAGGTCCATCAGGTTTTCGCCGCCGCACAGGATCATCGCGCCCTCCTCTTGCCTCATCAAAGCCCCGGCAGATCGATCACCAGGGCCGCGTGGTCGCTCGCATGGGGCCGCTCGGCGCCCACGCCGCACAGCCGCGCGCCGCCGCCCGCGCACGCGGGCATGCCATGGCGGTGAACCTCGGGGCGCGCCTGCGGCCAGCGGCGCGCCAGTGCCGGCGCGGCCAGCATCCCGTCGGGGCACGAGACCACCCCCGCCTCCGCCAGGTGATAGGTCCAGCGTTCGCCCTCGGGCAGTCGCGCCATCAGGTCGCAACCGAAGGGCGCCAACAGGGGCGCGACGGCACGGGGCCGGGGCGCATCGGCGGGTTCGTTGAAATCGCCCAGCACCAGCCACAGCGCATCCGCATCCAGCGCAAGGCGACGCGCGACCAACGCGCGCACGGCCAGGGCCTCCAGCCGCTGGGCGGCGTAGGCGGCGGCGGGGTCGGGCCAGGGCGCCTTGAAGTGGACCACGAACAGCGTCAGCGTCCCCACCCGCAGCCGCAGGCAGTCGCGGCAGAACACCGGCCGGTCCACCAACCCCGGATCGGCCAACCCCGGATCCGCCAACCCCAGATCCGCCAACCCCAGATCCGCCGCCGTCAGGGCGGCATGAGAGGCGACCTCGGCGAGGGGGCGGCGGCTCATCACGGCGATGTCGCGGCCGTGACCGTCGTTGCCGGGCAGGCACACCCGGTACGGCCACGGCCCCACGCCCAGGGGCCGCAGGAACGCATCGTGGAAATGATCGAGGCTGGGCAGGTCATAGACCTCCTGCAGGCAGATCACATCCGCATCAAGCCCTGCGATCACCGCCGCCGTCAACCGCCTGTCGGCGGCATCGACGGCCGCCCCCCCGTGCGGGACGACCGCATCGCCATCATATGCGCCATCCAGCGTGCCGCCACCGGGGCCACGCCGCAACCGCAGGTTCTGCACGTTGAAGGTGGCGATGCGCATCCGGTCCCCCTGCCCGCCCGACCCAAACGCCCCCGCCCCGGCGCGGCCCGGACGCTCAGCCGGTGCCGTCGGCCTCGGCTTCCATATCCCGGGCGATCTCGTGCAGGAAGGCCGCGCCGAACCGCTCCAGCCTGGGCGCGCCCAGCCCGCCGACCCGCCCGAGGTCCGACAGGGTGGCCGGGCGCGCCTGCGCGATGCGGCGCAATTCGGTCGGCGAGCAGGACAGCGGCTTGCCGGTGCCGTCATCCCCGCGCGCCAGCCGCTGCTGCGCGGCCATCAGCCGGTCAAACAGCGCCCCCGCATCGCGCCCAGCCAGCGCCTTGCGCGCCGGGTGCATCGGCGCGGGCGCATCGCCGGTGATCACCGCCAGAAACGTGCCGCCATAGCGGTCGAGCTTGGCCGCCCCCACCCCGGTGATCGCGGCCATGTCATCCATCGTCCGGGGGCGGCGCTGGGCCATCTCGATCAGCGTGCGGTCGGGAAAGATCACATAGGCGGGCACGCGCGCGGCCTCGGCCAGGGCACGGCGCTTGGCCTTCAGCGCGGCCAGCAGGCCCTCGTCGGCCTCGTCCACCAGCGCCTTCGGCTCGGGGCGGGCGGCGGCGCGGGCGGCCTCGATGCTGTCCTGGCGCAGCATGACCGTTTCCTCGCCGCGCAGGACGGGGCGGGCGGCGTCGGTCATCCGCAGCGCGCCGTGGCGCTCGGTGTCGGGGCGGATCAGGTCGCGGCCCATCATCTGGCGAAACACCGCCTGCCAGCCGGCGCGGCCCAGCTCGCGGCCCACCCCGAAGGTCGGCAGGCGGTCGTGACCGCGCGCGGTGACCTTGTCCGTCGCGGTCCCCGTGAGGATGTCGATCAGATGCCCGGCGCCAAAGCTTTCGCCCGTGCGCAGCGCGGCCGACAGCGCCTTGCGCACCGCCTGGGTGGCGTCGAACAGTTTCGCGGGGCGCTCGCACAGGTCGCAGTTGCCGCAGGGGTCACTGTCCTCGCCGAAATAGCCCAGCAGGATCTGGCGGCGGCAGGCGGTGGCCTCGGCCAGGCCCAGAAGGGCATTGAGGCGGGCGTGGTCGGCCTCCTTGCGCTCGGGCGGCGCGAGGCCCTCGTCGATCTGGGCGCGGCGCAGGCGGATGTCGTCGGGGCCGAACAGGGTCAGCGTGTCGGCGGGCGCCCCGTCGCGGCCCGCACGGCCGATCTCCTGGTAATACCCCTCGATGGATTTCGGCAGGTCGGAATGCGCGACCCAGCGGATGTCGGGTTTGTCGATGCCCATGCCGAAGGCGATGGTGGCCACCACGATCAGCCCGTCGTCCTGCTGGAAGCGCGTCTCGGCCAGGCGGCGTTCCTCGGCGGCCATGCCGGCGTGATAGGCGATGGCGGTGTGCCCGCCCTCGCACAGCGCCTGCGCGAGGGTTTCGGTGCGCGCGCGGGTGGCGCAATAGACGATGCCGGACTGGCCGCGCCGGGCGGCGGCGAACGCCTCGATCTGGGCGCGGGGGCGGGCCTTGGCGGCGAAGGCCAGCCGGATGTTGGGCCGGTCGAACCCGCGCAGGAAGGTCGCAGGCGGGGTGCCGCCGAACAGGCGGGTGACGATTTCGGCCTGGGTTTCGGCATCGGCCGTGGCGGTGAAGGCCGCAAGCGGCACGCCCAGCGCGCTGCGCAATTCCCCGATGCGCAGGTAATCGGGGCGGAAATCATGGCCCCACTGGCTGACGCAATGCGCCTCGTCCACCGCGATCAGGCCGACGCGCGCGCGCCGCAACAGCGCCTGCGCCCCGCCCGAGGCCAGCCGCTCCGGCGCCATGTAGAGAAGCTTCAGCTTGCCCGCCTCGATCAGGTCGAACACCGCCTCGGTCTCTTCCTCGGTGTTGCCCGAGGTCAGCGCGCCGGCGCCCACACCGGCCTCGCGCAGGGCGCGGACCTGATCGCGCATCAGGGCGATCAGGGGAGAGATCACCAGCGTCACACCGGGCCGGCACAGCGCGGGCAGCTGGAAACACAGCGACTTGCCGCCCCCCGTGGGCATGATCGCCAGCGTGTCGCGGCCGTCGCGGACGGCGTCGACGATCTCCTCCTGACCGGGGCGGAAGTCGGAAAAGCCGAAGACCGAGCGCAGAAGCTCGGCCGGTTCGGGGCGCGGGGCGGACATCGGCCTAGACGGCGCCGATCAGCATCGGCGCGTTGTTGATGATGATGATCCGCAGCGCATAGATCCCCACCAGCAGCACCAGCGGCGCCAGATCGATCCCGCCCATGTCCGGCAGCACCCGCCGGATCCGGCCATAGAGCGGCTCCAGCACCCGGTTCAGCCCGTCCCAGAATTGCGCCACCAGCGGCTGGCGCAGGCTGAGGACCTGGAAATTGATCAGCCACGACAGGATGACGTGGACAATCACGATGAACCAGACCACATCGAGGATCAGCATGACGATCTGGATCAGCGAAGACATCGGCGCCCCCCGGGGTTACGGTCGGAGCCAGAGGTAAGGCCCCCGGCGCCCGAGGGCAACCGGGTTTCGCAGGCAGGTGTCGCGGGGCGGCTGTCGCAGGGCGGCGGCGGGCGACATGACGGAGGGAACGGGATGATCGTGGTGATCTCGCCGGCCAAGCGGCTGGACTGGTCGGAGGTGCCGGGCACGCCCACCGCGCCGGAGTTCGGCGCGCAGGCGCGGGAACTGGCCGACCTGGCACGGGGGCTCTCGGCCGACGACCTGGCGCGGATGATGAAGCTGAGCCCGCAGCTGGCGCGGCTGAACGCGGAACGGTTCCGCGACTTCGCGGCCGATCCCGACCCTGCGGCGGTGCGCCCCGCCGCCTTTGCCTTTGCCGGCGACACCTATGCCGGGCTGGAGGCGCGCAGCCTGTCCGACGACGCGCTGCGCTGGGCCGAGGGGCACCTGCGCATCCTGTCGGGGCTCTATGGCGTGCTGCGGCCGATGGATGCGATCCAGCCCTACCGGCTGGAGATGGGCACAAGGATGGAGACGCCCGCCGGGCGCGACCTCTATGCCTTCTGGGGCGACCGGATCGCGCGCGCGCTGAATGCGGCCGGGGCGGCGGCGGGCAGCGACTGGCTGGTGAACTGCGCCAGCCAGGAATATTTCGGCGCGGTGGACAGCGATGCGTTGCGGCTGCGGGTGATCACCCCGGTATTCTTGGAGGACCGCCCCGGCGGGCCGAAGATCGTCAGCTTCTACGCCAAGAAGGCGCGCGGCGCGATGGCGCGCTTCGTGATGGAGCACCGCATCGACACCCCCGCGGCGCTGACGGCGTTCGATACCGGCGGATACGCCCATGCGCCCGATCTGTCCGAACCCGACCGCCCGGCGTTCCTGCGCGCGGGCTGAGCCCCCTCAGGCCTGCTGCGCCAGCCGCGCCTCCAGCACCTCGAAGGGCACGCCGGGGGCCTCCTTGGCGCAGCGGATCACCAGCGATGTCTTGACCGAGGCCACGTTTTCCGCCGCCGTCAGCTCCTCGGTCAGGAAGCGCTGGAAGCTGGAGAGGTCGGGCGCGATGCACTTCAGGATGAAGTCGATCTCGCCATTCAGCATGTGGCATTCGCGCACCAGCGGCCAGTCGCGGCACAGCGCCTCGAAGGCCGACAGGTCGGCCTCGGCCTGGCCATGCAGGCGCACCATGGCAAAGACCTGCACCTCGAACCCCAGGCTGCGCGGGTCCACATCGGCGTGATAGCCGCGCAGAAAGCCCTGTTCCTCCAGCGTGCGGACGCGGCGCAGGCAGGGCGGCGCCGAAATCCCCACCCGGCGGGCCAGTTCGACGTTGGTCATGCGCCCATCTGCCTGCAACTCCGCCAGTATCTTGCGGTCGATCGGATCAAGGCGCGAGCCCGGCATGGGACGTCTCCGGATTGGGGGGCTGAATCGCGCGGACCATAGGCGCACCCCGCGTGCTGCGCAATATTCTTTCACATCCGGGCAACATCCCGACAGCGGGTCGCTCGGCGATGTGGCTTGACAGGCTCCATACATATTCATATTTGATTATGTGTAAGGCCGAGTGCCGCCAATACCGCATCCAGCAAAGGACAGACCCATGTCGAAACTCTTTCAATTCGGCGAACGCATGGACGAATTCCCGGTCCCCGTGCTCAATGAACGCGAGGTCCGCGCGGGCGCCGGCATCCTGGTCTTCGCGGCCATCATCGCCTTCACCCAGGCCTTCCAGATGGGCAACTTCACCCCGATGCGGCTGGTGGTGCTGGCGTTCTTCGTCGATTTCGCGATCCGCGTGCTGGTCAACCCGCGCTATGCCCCCAGCCTGGTGCTGGGCCGGCTGATCACCCGTGGCCAGGAACCCGAATACGTCGGCGCCCCGCAGAAGCGCTTTGCCTGGGCGCTGGGGCTGGGGATGGCCACGGTGGCGATCACGATGGTGTATGGATTCAACACCGCCGGGCCGGTGCTGCTGGCGCTGTGCACGGTGTGCATCGCGCTGATGTTCATGGAGGCGGCCTTCGGCATCTGCGTCGGCTGCAAGATGTATTCCATGTTCGCCAGCGAAAAGGCGCAGATGTGCCCCGGCAACGCCTGCAGCTTCGGCGGCCCGGCCCCGATCACCCGCGTCGAGGGTGCGCATCTGGCCGTGCTGGCCGCCGTCGTGGTGGCGCTGGCCGTCGCCCTGCCCTACGTCGCGGCAATGGACGCGCCGGTGCAGCCGCTGCTGGCGATGCGCTGACCCGCCAGCCGGACCGGGGTCGGGTTGAAAACCCCGCCCCGGTCGTTACCACCACACCCACGCCCACGACATCACGGGGAAAGGGAACACCATGGCCGACACGAAACACACCCGGCTTCTGATCATCGGCTCGGGTCCCGCGGGCTACACCGCCGCCGTCTATGCCGCCCGCGCCATGCTGGCGCCGGTGCTGGTGCAGGGCATCCAGCCCGGCGGGCAGCTGACCATCACCACCGAGGTCGAGAACTGGCCCGGCGACACCACCGTCATGGGGCCCGAGCTGATGGTCCGGATGGAGGCCCACGCCCGCGAGATGGGCACCGAGATCATCACCGACCACATCGACAGCCTGGACCTGTCGCGCCGCCCCTTCGTGGCCCGCGGCGACGGCGGCACCACCTACACGGCCGACGCGGTGATCCTGGCCACCGGCGCCCAGGCGCGCTGGCTGGGGCTGCCGTCGGAAACCGCGTTCCAGGGCTTCGGGGTCTCGGCCTGCGCGACCTGCGACGGGTTCTTCTATCGCGGGCAGGAGGTCGTGGTGGTCGGCGGCGGCAATACCGCGGTCGAGGAGGCGCTGTTCCTGACCAACTTCGCCAGCAAGGTGACGCTGGTGCACCGCCGCGACAGCCTGCGCGCCGAGAAGATCATGCAGGACCGGCTGTTCGCCAACCCCAAGGTCGAGGTGATCTGGGACCACCACCTCGACGAGGTGCTGGGCGACAGTGATCCGAAAAGCGTGACCGGCG
Organism: Rhodobaculum claviforme; assembly: GCF_016653255.1. Classification (GTDB taxonomy): domain Bacteria; phylum Pseudomonadota; class Alphaproteobacteria; order Rhodobacterales; family Rhodobacteraceae; genus Rhodobaculum; species Rhodobaculum claviforme. The sequence goes on along the minus strand of NZ_NHSD01000109.1, from coordinate 5,914 downwards.
TGCGCCTGCGCCATGCCGCGACCGGCGCCATGCGGGAAATCCCCTGTGCCGGCGTCTTCATCGCCATCGGCCACGACCCGGCGTCCAGCCTGGTCAAGGACCAGGTGAAGATGCGCGAGGGCGGCTATGTCTGGGTGGAGCCCGGCACCACCCGCACCTCGATCCCCGGGGTGTTCGCGGCCGGCGACCTGACCGACGACCACTACCGGCAGGCGGTGACCTCGGCGGGGATGGGCTGCATGGCCGCGCTGGACGCCGAACGGTTCCTGGCCGAGAGCGCCGCGACCGCCGACGCGGCCTGAGCCCCCCCGGCGCGGCGCCCCTCAGCCGCCGCGCCGGGCCATGAAGGCGAGGCGTTCGAACAGCGCCACGTCCTGTTCGTTCTTCAGCAACGCGCCATGCAGGCGCGGCAGCATCTGGTTCGGCGCCCGTTGCAGGTCCTCGGCCCCCAGATCCTCGGCCAGCAGCAGCTTCAGCCAGTCCAGCACCTCGGAGGTGGAGGGCTTCTTCTTGAGGCCCGGCGTCTCGCGCAGCTCGTAGAACTGGGTCAGCGCGGTGGTCAGGAGGCGGTCCTTGATGCCGGGGAAATGCACCTCGACGATGCGCCGCAGCGTGTCGGCATCGGGAAACCGGATGTAGTGAAAGAAGCAGCGCCGCAGGAAGGCGTCCGGCAGCTCCTTTTCGTTGTTGGAGGTGATGATGACCACGGGGCGCTGGCGGGCGACCACGGTCTGGCCGGTCTCGTAGACGAAGAACTCCATCCGGTCGAGTTCCTGCAGCAGATCGTTGGGGAACTCGATGTCGGCCTTGTCGATCTCGTCGATCAGCAGGACCACGCGCTCCTCGGCCTCGAAGGCCTGCCACAGCTTGCCCTTGCGGATGTAGTTGGCGACGTCCTCCACGCGCGGATCGCCCAGCTGGCTGTCGCGCAGGCGGCTGACGGCGTCGTATTCATAAAGGCCCTGCGCCGCGCGGGTCGTGGATTTCACATGCCATTCGATCAGCGGCATGCGCAGGCTCTGCGCCACCTGGCGGGCCAGCTCGGTCTTGCCGGTTCCGGGCTCGCCCTTGACCAGAAGCGGGCGTTGCAGCGTCACCGCGGCGTTCACCGCCACGGTCAGGTCGTCGGTGGCCACATAGGCATCGGTGCCGGAGAATTTCATTGTCTGCCCGAGGCTTTCCCAAAAATTGAGCCTGGAGCGTAGCGCGCCCCCGCACGGCCCACAAGCCTAGTGACAAGGCAGGGGCCATCCGCTAGGACGGCGCCACAAAGAGGTGCCGGATGAGTTTCAGACACTCCGCAACAGCGCCAGACGCGGCCCCCGCGCAGGGGGCGCCCGCAGGCGATGCCGGCGATCAGGGGGAGCCGAGGATGAAGCCCGAGACCTTTCTTCCGCAGGATTATCGTCCCGCCGAGGACGAACCCTTCATGAACGACCGGCAGCTCGAATATTTCCGCCGCAAGCTGCTGACCTGGAAGGCCGACATCCTCAACGGCAGTCGCGAGACCCTCGAAGGCCTGGCGGCGGGATCGCGCAACATGCCCGACATCACCGACCGCGCCAGCGAGGAAACCGACCGCGCGCTGGAACTGCGCACCCGCGACCGGCAGCGCAAGCTGGTGTCCAAGATCGACGCCGCGCTGCGCCGGATCGATGCCGGCGAATACGGCTATTGCGAGGTGACCGGCGAGCCGATCTCGCTGCGCCGCCTGGACGCCCGCCCGATCGCCACCATGACGCTCGAGGCGCAGGAACGCCACGAGCGCCGCGAGCGCGTCCACCGCGAGGACTGAGCGGTCTCTTTCCTGCCTGCCCCGCACATGCCCGGCGGATGCCCCGCGCCAGCAATGACAATCCCGCGACCGCCCCGACGCGCGATGCCCCCGGCATTGCGCGCCGGGCGCCGTGGCGTCACACTGCGCCTCGGGAATTCTGCGCCCCGGGAATTCCGGGCCGGTCGCGGACCGGTTGATTGTGGGCAACGCCCGGGTGTCGTATCAGCAGACCTGCGTGCGATGGCCCGCCGCACCCCGCTTGATTGCGCGGGCCCGCGGTACACTTGACCGGGAGCGGTCGGAACAAAGATCGAAACAGAGAAGGATCAGGTGCTCATGTCCAACACTGGAGGCCCCTGGGGTGGGCGTGGCTCGGGCGGACGCGGTGGCGGTGGCGGTGACAACCGCGGCGGTCCCGGCGGCCCCCGGCGCCCGGGCGGCGGCGGCGACGGGCCGCAACTGCCGGAAATCGACGATCTGGTGCGCAAGGGCCAGGAACAGCTGCGGGTCCTGATGGGGGGCCGCGGTGGCGGCACCGGCGGGCCGGGCGGCGGCATGGGCGGCTTCGGCAAGCGCGGCGGTCTGATCGTGCTCGGGCTGGTGTTCGTGGGCTGGCTGTTCGCCTCGTTCTACACCGTCAAGCCCGAGGAACGCTCGGTGGAGCTGCTGTTCGGCTCCTACATGAGCACGGGCACGCCGGGCCTGAACTTCGCGCCCTGGCCCTTTGTCACCCACGAGATCGTGCAGGTGACCGGCGAGCGCGTCACCGACGTCGGCACCACGCGCCAGGGCCTCGCGTCCGGCCTGATGCTGACCCGCGACGAGGCGGTGGTGGACATCGAATTCCAGGTCGTCTGGAACATCTCCGATCCGGCAAGCTTCCTGTTCAACCTCTCGACCCCGCAGGAAACCGTTCGCGCGGTGGCGGAATCGGCGATGCGCGACATCATCGCGCGCTCCGAGCTGTCGCCGATCCTCAACCGCGACCGGGGCGCCATCGCCGCCGATCTGCGGTCGGCCGCGCAAGGCACGCTCGACAGCTACGAGGCGGGGATCAACATCATCCGTGTCAACTTCGACCGCGCCGACCCCCCGCGCGAGGTGATCGACAGCTTCCGCGAGGTGCAGGCCGCCCGGCAGGAGCGTGACCGCCTGGAGCGCCAGGCCGACGCCTATGCCAACCGTGTCCTGGCCGGCGCACGCGGTGAAGCCGCCCAGATCCTGGAAGAGGCCGAGGGCTACCGCGCCCAGGCCGTCAACAACGCCGAGGGTGAGGCGAGCCGATTCCTCGCCGTGCTGTCGGAGTACGTCAACGCGCCGGAGGTCACGCGCCGCCGGATGTTCCTGGAGACGATGGAAAAGGTGCTGGGCGAGATCGACATGGTCATCCTCGACGGCGTCACCGGCGACGACGGCGGTGGACCGGGCGTGTTGCCGTTCCTGCCGCTCAATGACCTGCGCCGTGGAGGGTCGAACTGATGAAGAAGCTGTCCTTGCTGATTCCCGTCGCGCTGGTGGCGGCCGCGCTGGCGCTCTCGGCCCTGTTCGTTGTGGACGAGCGTGAAAACGTGCTCGTGCTGCAATTCGGTCAGGTCAAGCAGGTGCGCTCCGAGCCCGGCCTGGGCGTGCGCATTCCGCTGATCCAGGAGGTCGTGCGCTACGACGCGCGCATCCTCGGGCTGCAATCGCAGCCGCTGGAGGTGACGCCGCTGGACGATCGCCGGCTGGTGGTCGACGCCTTCCTGCGCTGGCGCATCACCGATGTCGTGCGCTTCCGCGAGGCCGTCGGCCTCGAGGGTGTGCGCGCGGCCCAGGGGCGTCTGGAGCGCATCCTGAACGCCGCCATCCGCGAGGTCCTCGGCTCGGTCCCCTCGGGCGCCGTGCTGTCGGAGGACCGCACCGGGCTGATGAACCGCATCCGCGACCTGGCGCGGCGCGAGGCGGCGACGCTGGGCGTGCAGGTCATCGACGTGCGGCTGACCCGGACCGACCTGCCGGAACAGAACCTGGAGGCGACCTTCGCCCGGATGCGCGCCGAGCGCGAACGCGAAGCCGCCGACGAGATCGCCCGCGGCAACGAGGCCGCACAGCGGGTCCGTGCGCTCGCCGACCGGACGGTGGTGGAACTGGTGTCCGCCGCCCGCCGCGACAGCGAGATCATCCGCGGTGAGGCCGACGCCGAGCGCAACCGGGTTTATGCCGACGCCTTTGGCCGCGACCCGGAGTTCTTTGCCTTCACCCGGTCGCTGACGGCGTACGAGCGGTCGATGCGGGCGGACAACACCTCCATGGTGCTGCGCCCGGACAGCGATTTCTTCGCCTTCCTGCGCACCGACGGCATGCCCGCGCTGGGCGCTCCGCAGCCGCCCGCGGCCGAGGACATCCCCGCGCCCCAGTCGCCGACGGCGACCGAGGAGATGCTGGGTCAATGAGCCTGGTCCTGCTGGCCCTCGGGCTGGTTCTGGTGGTGGAGGGGCTGGTGTTCGCACTGGCCCCTTCGCGTCTGGAGGAGATCCTTGCGCTGATCGCCCGGATCCCCGTGGACACCCGCCGCCTGATCGGTCTTGCGGCACTGGCGCTGGGGGTCGCGCTGATCTGGGCGGCACGCGCGTTGGGGATCTGAGCGGCGCCGCCGCAATGGTGCAAAAAAGGCCCGCCGTGAACGGCGGGCCTTTTTCAATGTGGCGCCTGCGCGGGCCGGGCGTCAGCTGCGCTCGCGCCCCTCGAACCGCGGCAACATGGCCGAGAAGTCCTTGCCGCGCCCGCCCTCGTCCTCCACGAACCGTTCATAGAGCTGCATCGCGGTCAGGCCCATGGGCGTGTCGGCGTCCGCGCTTTCGGCCGCCAGTTGCGACAGCCGCAGGTCCTTGAGCATCAGCTCGGCCGCGAAGCCGGGCTTGTAGCCATTGTCGGCCGGGCTGTTCGGCCCCACCCCCGGCGCCGGGCAATAGGCGTTCATCGACCAGCTGTACCCCGACGAGGTCGACACCACGTCGAACATCCGCGCCCGGTCCAGCCCCAGCTTGTCGGCCAGCGCGAAGGCCTCGCAGGTGGCGATCATGGTGACGCCCAGAATCATGTTGTTGCAGATCTTGGCCGCCTGCCCCGCGCCCGCGTCGCCGCAGTGCACGGCTTTCTGGCCCATGACCTCGAACAGCGGGCGCACGGCCTCGAACGCGTCCGCGGGGCCGCCGGCCATGAAGGTCAGCGTGCCGGCGGCAGCCCCCCCCACGCCGCCCGACACCGGCGCATCCACCGCCCGGCGGCCCGCATCGGCGGCCATGGCCGCAACCGCCCGCGCGCTGTCCACATCCACGGTGGAGCAGTCCAGCAGCACCGCCCCCTCGGGCATGGCCGGGATCACCTCGGCGGCGACACGGCGCAGGATGTCGCCGTTGGGCAGCATGGTGATGACGACCTCGGCCCCCTGTGCGGCCGCGGTGGCGCTGCCGGCCGGGCTGACGCCCTCGGGACAGGCAGCGGACAGATCGAAGCCCGTCACCGTGTGGCCCGCCGCGGCCAGATTGGCGGCCATCGGCGCGCCCATGTTCCCCAGCCCGATGAATGCGATCTTCATGGCTGCTCCTCCTCCTTGAAATCCAGCTCGTCCGCGCCGAGGGAGGCCAGCATCCCGGCGACCTCGGCGGCCGGGACGGCGTCCGGCGCGGGATGGCGCCAGCGCGGCGTGTTGTCCTTGTCGACGATCAACGCGCGCACCCCTTCGACGAAGTCGCCCCCCTCGATCAGGCGGTGGGTGGCGCGGTATTCCTGCGCCAGCGCCGCGCGCAGGTCGGCGTCGGGGCGTGCCAGCATCGCCAGCGTCATCGCCATCGACAGCGGGCTGCCGCGCCCCAGCGCCTTGGCCGCCGGGGCCGCCCAGTCGCCGCTGCACCGCGCCAGCCGCGCGGTGATGGCCGCCACATCCGCCGCGCCGAACGCCCAGCCGATCGCCGGGGCATCGCGGCCCAGCGGGCTGTCGGGTGGCGGGCCGGCCATGTCGGACACGGCCCCCGCGTCACCGTCCGCCGCCAGCGCGGCGATCAGCTCGGGCCAGGCGCCTTCGGGGATGTGGTGGTCGGCAAACCCCGCGAGGATCGCACAGCCCGGCCCCATGCGCGCCCCCGTCAGCCCCAGATA
>NZ_NHSD01000108.1 GCF_016653255.1 Rhodobaculum claviforme | reverse complement strand
CGCCTGGAATCGCCACCACCCGGCTGCGGGCCCTGGTGGCCGGGTTCGAGGCCGAGCGCCTCGGGGCCAGGGGGGGTGCGCCGTCCGATCGGCTGACGGCGCTGCACGATCTGGCGGGTGCGGTGGATGGCGGCCCCCTGCCACCCGTCCCCCTGCGCCCCGGCGAGGGCAGCTTCCCCTCCGTCTGGCGCACCGCCGAGATGCGCCTGCCGCTGGATGCCCGCCCCCCGCTCGGCGCGCCGGTGGTGGTGTTCCCGGGCGTCCACGCGGCCACGACGGTGGTGCATCTGGATGCGATCGCGGGCCAGCCGCTGGCGGTGTCGGGGCGCTGCGACGGCACGGTGCGCCCCCGCGACACGACCGGCCCCCTGCCGGACGCCGCACCGGGCCAGCCGTTCCGGCTGACCATCGGCCCCGCCCCGCGCGACGGCAGCCGCCTGACGCTGGGGGCCGATGTGAGCCGCTGCACGCTGGACATCCGCGCGGCCACCGGCGGCCACAGCCTGACGCTGCGGCGCGACACGGTGGCGGACCCGGCGCTGGCGGCGCTGGATGCGCGGCTCGATGTCTGCGCGGTACCGCCGCTGGCCACGCTGGACGCGCTGGAGCGTGTGGCGCTGTCGGACCGCTGGCTGTCGCGGACCTGCCTGGGGCCGACGGGGCCGTCGCGGCTGCTGACCGACGGGCTGGCGGCGTTCAACGCCAAGGCCGAGGCCCTGACCGGCCGCCCCCTGCCCCGCGCGGCGCTGGAGGCGGGCGATCCCGCCATGCCGATCGATTTCTCGCACGCCCCGGCGCTGGAGCTGATCGTGGTCACGTCATTGCAGCTGCGGGCGGATTTCACCGGGCGGATGCTGGGGCGGATGCTGGCGCACCACGCCGCGCGCGGCACCCCGGTGCGCATCCTGGTGTCGCAGAACCTCGCCACCGGGCCGGACCGGCGCATGCTGGCGCGGCTGGCGGCGGACTGGCCGATGGTCCAGATACAGGCGTACCACTGGCGCCCCGCGCCAGGGATCACGCCCACCACCCTGCCCGACCGGCTGCAGCGCAGCCAGCACACCAAGGTCTTTGGCGTGCTGGGCCGCGCCCCGGGCACCTCGCGGTTCATGGTGGGGGGGCGCAACCTGCACGACGGGTTCGTTTTCGACAGCCCGCGCGATCTGTCAGGCCGGCCGGGCCTGCACGACTACACCCGCCGCCTGCGCGCGCCGCTGGCGTATTTCGCCGCCTACGAGGATCTGGAGCTGGAGATCACCGATCCCGCGGCCGTGCGCGCGATGATGGCGCACATGGGCACACTGTGGCAGCGCGACGCGCCCTCGGGGGTGGTGCGGCCGTTTTCCCTGACGGCCGAGGTCCCCGGCGCCCCGCGCACCGGGGCGTTCCACATCCTGTCGATGCCGCAATCGGACGGCCGCGCGCTGGAGCAGTGGCTGGTGGCGCTGATCGATGCCACGGCGACGCGCCTCGACATTGCGTCGCCGTACCTCAACCCCACCCCGGCGGTGGCGGCGGCGCTGGAGCGCGCGGTGGCGCGCGGCGTGCGGGTGCGGGTGGTGACGCCACGCGTGGTGGGGGGCGATCCGCTGGACGGCTTCAAGGCGGCGCTGAAGCAGATGTTCCTCGACCGCCTGACCGGGCTGGAGGTGTGGGAGGTCGCGCAACCCGACCGGCTGCTGCACAGCAAGTTCCTGATCTTCGATGGCCGGCTGTCGCTTGTGACCTCGGCCAACCTGAATGCCCGCAGCCTGGTGCACGACACCGAGAACGGGATCGCCGTGCTGGACCCGGGCTTTGCCGCGCGGCTGACGGCGGTGCACGACGGCTATGTCGCGCGCGCCACGCCCCTGACGGCGGCCACGCCGGTGGGCCCGCTGCGGCGCTGGCTTCTGCGCCCCGAGGCGATCCGCAACTGGTTCTAGGCGCCCGTCACAGCGCCCGTCACAGCCCCAGCCGCAGCGCCTGCACCGCCGCCAGCACCACCAGAAGGCCCACGCCCAGCTCCAGCATCGGGCCCAGCGGGCGCAGGCCCCCCAGCCGCCCGGCCCACATCCGCGCCCCGTCCCGCGCCAGCACCGACAGCCCGGCCACCGCCACCGTGACCAGCGCAGTGCCCAGCCCCATGACATAGGCACCCGCGATCCCGGCCGCCGTGATGTCCATCCGCCAGGTCAGAACCAGCAGGAACAGCGCCCCCGTGCAGGGCCGGATCGCGATGGCCCCGATCAGCGCCGCACCCTCGCGCCAGCCGGTCAGGCGCGCGACCTCGGCCGGGTCGGGACCGTGGCGGTGGCCGCAGGATGCGCAGGCGGCAGGGTCATGGCCCGTGGCGGCACCCTGCGGCGCGGGGCGCAGGGCCGGAACCGGCCTCGGCAGCAGCCGCGCCAGCCCGCGCGCGCCGCGCCACGCCAGCCACAGCCCGATCGCGCCGATGGCGGCGGTGCTGGCTGTGGTCAACGCCCCCTCGCCCAGCCCCACCACATCGGCGCGGCCCCAGTCCAGGACCGCGATGCCGCCATGGACCAGCACCACGGCCACCGTCGCCTGCCCGAGGCTGGCCAGCAGACCGATCGCCGCAAGGCGGCCCAGCGGCACCTGCGTGGCCGCGCCATAGCCACCGATCAGCAGCTTGCCGTGCCCGGGCCCGACCGCGTGCAGCACGCCATAGGTGAACGCCAGCCCCAGCAACCCCGCCAGCGCGCCCGCCTCGCCCGCGCGCAGGCTGCGCAGGGCGCCGGCCATCGCGGCCTGGGCGGTGCGCTGCCCCTCCATCGCCCAGGCCAGCAGCGCCGCGGTCCCGCCCTGCGCCCACAGCGCCGCCGCCCCCACCGCCAGCACCAGCGCCACCGTGAGGGCGATGCGCGGCACCGGGCCGGTCACGACGGACCACCGCAGGTCAGGCGGACCTCCTCGGCGAAGTCGGCGCCGACGGCGGGGAACTCGGCCTCCACCGCCCAGGGGTCGGCGCCACTGGCCAGAAGCGCATCCAGCGCGGCCTGGAGGCGCTCCTCGGCGGCCTGCCGGTCGGGGCCGTGCACGCTGGCGGCGCAGTCCCCCCGCCCCGAAACGACCGGATCGCTGGCGATGGTGTAGGCGATGAAATAGGTGGGGTCATAGACCCGCAGCACCAGCTCGCGCCCCTCCAGCCGGAGGGGGTCGGCGAACACCCGGCGGTGGGCGATCACCAGTCGGGCATCCTGCACGTCGGCCACCACCCGTGTCGGCCCCCCGAGCGGCACCTCCACCCCGTCCAGAAGCGGGCGCAGGTCGCCATTGTAGCCCGGGTCCCAGTTGGCATAGATCGCCGCAAGCTGCTCGCGCTCGTGCGCGGTGACGGTGCCGGTGAATTCGGGATCCATGCCGTAATCGTCCAGCGCCAGCATGGTGTAGAACTCGTCATACACCCACACCACCTGCACCGCCGACAGACGGCCGTCGGCGTCGAAGATCACCTCCAGCCCGGTATCGATGAACACATGCGGATGGGCCGCCGCACCCGGCGGCGCCAGCGCGAGCATCGCCGCCACCATGCCCCGTGCGATCCGTCCCATACATACCCCCCGACCGACTCCGGGCGACCTTACTGTGCCCGCGGACGGCCGTCACCCCGGCCCGCCGCCCTGTCACACGGGCTTGAGCGCCACGAAATCCACCAGCGCGGAGCGTCCGGCGTGGCCCGTCCCCTCGGCGAGGTCGGCATCATGGTCGGCGGCGTGCGGAACCTGCCACCCCGCAAAGGCATCGCACAACATCGGCAGGGTATAGAGGTTCTCCACCGCGCCCGGCCCGCCGGTGCCATAGCCGATTTGGCGCGGGGCATAGCCATGCAGCAGCAGCAGCCCGCCGGGGCGCAGCGTGCGGGCCATGCCCTCGAACATGCGCGCCCGCAGCGGCGGGGGCGCGAACTGCACGAACACCGCCACCACCGCATCGAACGCGGCCGGGCGCCAGTCCCAGTCCTCCACCCCGGCGTGATGAAAGGCGACCGTGACACCCGCCTCGGCCGCCAGCAGCCGCGCCTTGTCCAGCGCCACCGAGGAGGCATCGAACGCGGTCACCGCATGGCCCTGCCGCGCCAGCCAGACCGCGTTGCGCCCCTCGCCGTCGGCCACCGACAGCACGCGCGCGCCGGGGGCCAGCCGCCCCCCGTGGCGGCGCAGGAACGCGGCCGGTTCGGTCCCGAACAGGTACCCCGGCGCGCCATACCGCGCGTCCCACGCCGTCGCCGCCATCAGCCGCGTCGCATGTCGGGGTGCTGCGCCGCGCCCAGGATATGCGCGGCCGAATGCACCACATGGGTGGCATGACCCACGATGAGCGGGTCGGGCGTTCCCACCACCGCCATGTCCTTGCCCGGATAATCCAGGCTGGCGAGGAAGTGGCGCATGCAGTTCAGCCGCGCGCGCTTCTTGTCGTTGGACTTCACGATGGTCCAGGGCGCGTCGGCGGTGTCGGTGTAGAAGAACATCGCCTCCTTCGCCTCGGTGTAGTCGTCCCATTTGTCGAGGCTGGCCAGATCGATCGGGCTCAGCTTCCAGCGCTTGAGGGGGTCGACCTCCCGGGCCTTGAATCGCACGCGCTGTTCGCGCTGCGACACCGAGAACCAGTACTTGAACAGCTTGATGTCGGAGCGCACGAGCATCTGCTCGAACAGCGGCGCCTGGCGCATGAACTCCAGATACTCGGTCGGGGTGCAGAACCCCATCACCCGCTCCACCCCCGCGCGGTTGTACCAGGAGCGGTCGTAGAACACCATTTCACCCGAGGTCGGCAGATGCGCGACGTAACGCTGGAAATACCACTGTCCGCGCTCCTCCTCGGTGGGCTTGTTGAGGGCCACGACACGGGCAAAGCGCGGGTTGAGATGCTCGGTGAAGCGCTTGATCGTGCCGCCCTTGCCGGCGGCGTCGCGCCCTTCGAACAGGATGACGAACTTCTGTCCGGTGTCCTGCGCCCAGAGCTGGACCTTCAGCAGCTCCGCCTGAAGCCGCGCCTTTTCCGCCTCGTAGGGGCGCCGCCCCATGCGCCGGGCATAGGGGTAGCGCCCCGATTCGAAGGCCACGCGGATCGCTTCGGGCGTCACGGCAGGCGTGGGCGGGGTCGGCACGCCTTCGGGCCCTGTGGTCCCGGAGGTCGCGGCGGGGCTGGTGTCGGCGGTCATGGCGGGTTCCCTCGCGCTGCGGTGCATTGGTTCATCCGGCCACGCCGCCCCCCCCGGCGTCAAGGCTTGGCGTCGGGGGCCGGCACCCTGGGGCAGCGTCGGTCACACCAGACGGCTGACCTCCACGGCGGCGCGGACGAAGTCGGCGAACAGCGGGTGCGGGGCGAAGGGTTTGGACTTCAGTTCCGGGTGGAACTGCACGCCGATGAACCACGGGTGGCCCTCCACCTCCACGATCTCCGGCAGGCGGCCGTCGGGGGACATGCCGGAGAACCGCAGCCCGCAGGCCTCCAGCTTGTCGCGATAGCGGATGTCGACCTCGTAGCGGTGGCGGTGGCGTTCCTCGATGGTCGTGCCGCCGTAGATGTCCGCCACATGCGAGCCCGGCGTCAGCTGCGCGGTATAGGCGCCCAGCCGCATGGTCCCGCCCTTGGCGTCGGCGGCGCTGCGGCGCACGGTATGGTTGCCCTGCACCCATTCCTTGAGGTGATAGACCACCGGGGTGAAGCGCTTCGCGCCCGCCTCGGCGTCGAACTCCTCCGATCCGGCGTCGCCGAGGCCTGCGAGGTTGCGCGCCGCCTCGATCACCGCCATCTGCATGCCCAGGCAGATGCCCAGATAGGGGATCTTGCGCTCGCGGGCGAACTGGGCGGCGCGGATCTTGCCTTCGGTCCCACGCTCGCCGAAGCCGCCGGGCACGAGGATGGCGTGGAACCCCTCCAGGTACGGGCCGGGGTCCTTGGCCTCGAAGATCTCCGAATCGATCCACTGGGCGCGCACGCGGACCCGGTTGGCCATCCCGCCGTGGGTCAGCGCCTCGGCGATGGATTTGTAGGCGTCCTCCAGCCTTGTGTATTTGCCGACGATGGCGACGCGGACCTCGCCTTCGGCGTGGTTGAGGCGGTCCATCACGTCTTCCCAGCGCGCCAGGTTGGGCTTGGGCGCGGGCGAGATGCCAAAGGCGTCCAGCACCGCCTGGTCCAGCCCCACGCGATGGTAGGCCAGCGGCGCCTCGTAGATCGACTTCAGGTCATAGGCGGGGATCACCGCGTCGGGGCGCACGTTGCAGAACAGCGCGATCTTGGCGCGCTCGGTTTCCGGGATCGGATGCTCGGACCGGCACACCAGCACGTCGGGGGCGATGCCGATCGACCGCAGCTCCTTGACCGAGTGCTGGGTGGGCTTGGTCTTCAGCTCTCCGCTGGCGGCCAGATAGGGCAGCAGCGTCAGGTGCATGAAGATGCACTGCCCGCGCGGACGCTCCTGGGCGAACTGGCGGATCGCCTCGAAGAACGGCAGCCCCTCGATGTCGCCGACGGTGCCGCCGATCTCGCACAGCTGGAAATCGACCTCGCCGTCGCCGATGTTGAGGAAGTCCTTGATCTCGTTGGTGACGTGGGGGATCACCTGGATGGTTTTCCCGAGGTAATCGCCGCGGCGCTCCTTCTCCAGCACGTTGGAATAGATCCGGCCGGAGGATACGGAATCGGTGGCCCGCGCCGACACGCCGGTGAAGCGCTCATAGTGCCCGAGGTCGAGGTCGGTCTCGGCGCCGTCGTCGGTGACGAACACCTCGCCGTGTTCGAACGGGCTCATGGTGCCGGGATCGACGTTCAGATAGGGGTCGAGCTTGCGCAGCCGGACGGTAAATCCGCGCGCCTGCAACAGCGCACCCAGCGCGGCCGAGGCCAGGCCCTTTCCCAGCGACGACACCACCCCGCCGGTGATGAAGACATAGCGTGACATGGCGGTTTTCTCCCGTGTCCGCCCGCCGGAGCGCGGAGGGCATCACGGGACCGAGGCAGTAGCCCATCCGTGCCCGGGCCGCAACGCGCGCCGGGGCGTTGGCGTGGTCATTCGTGACAGCAAAGGTGGGCGGTGCCCCTCAGTCCTCGGCGCGCGGCGGCGTCAGGCCACCATCCGTGCCCAGCGACGGCGGCAACAGGTCGCCCCCGGGCACGACCGGCGCTTCGGGCGACGGGCGCAGCGGCGCGTCGACGCCCAGCCGGTCGAGGATCGAAACCCCGGCCGCGCGTTCCGCCGCAAACACCGTCAGCGTCAGCGACGTGATGATGAAGGCAATCCCCAGCACCCACGTCACCTTGCCCAGACCGCCCAGCGCGGGCCGGCTGGAGGCCGCACCACCGCCGCCCCCGCCAATGCCGAGGCCACCCCCTTCGGAGCGCTGCAACAGCACAGCCACGATGATCCCCAGCGCGAGGATCAGGTGGACGATGAGGACGACATTTTCCATGCGGGGACCTGCCTTGGTTTCACGCGGACATAATCGGACGGGGCCGCCGTCGCAACCCCGGACCGGGCCCCAACCGGAGCCGCGCCCGGCCCGGCCCATGACATGCCCGAGGCACGCACGGATCCGGGCTCACCCGGCCTGCGGGCGGTTTCGGTTTCCTTGGGCGTCCGGGCGGGGTAAGGAGCGCGCGGAAATTCGGACCGCGGAGGGGTCACATGGCAAACGTCGTCGTGGTCGGCGCACAATGGGGCGACGAAGGCAAGGGCAAGATCGTCGACTGGCTGTCGGAGCGCGCGGACGTGATCGTGCGCTTCCAGGGCGGGCACAACGCCGGGCACACGCTGGTGATCGACGGGGCGGTGTACAAGCTGTCGCTGCTGCCGTCGGGCATCGTGCGCAAGGGCAAGCTGTCGATGATCGGCAATGGCGTGGTCCTCGACCCCTGGGCGCTGATCGCCGAGATCGAGCGGCTGGGCGCGCAGGGCGTGGCCGTCACCCCCGACAACCTGATGATCGCGGAAAACGCGCCGCTGATCCTGCCGGTGCACGGAGAGCTGGACCGCGCCCGCGAGGCGCAGTCCGACGTGGCCAAGATCGGCACCACCGGGCGCGGCATCGGCCCGGCCTATGAGGACAAGGTGGGACGGCGCGCGATCCGGGTGGCCGACCTGGCCGATCCCGAGACCCGCGCGCGCCGCATCGACCGGCTGCTGGTGCACCACGACGCGCTGCGCCGCGGCCTCGGCCTGCCGGAGGTCGACCGCCCCGCCCTGGAGGCCGCGCTGGAGGAGATCGCGCCGAAGATCCTGCCGTTTGCCCGCCCGGTCTGGCAGGTCCTGACCGAGGCCCGCCGCGCCGGCCGCCGCATCCTGTTCGAGGGCGCGCAGGGCGCGCTTCTGGACATCGACTTCGGCACCTATCCGTTCGTCACCTCCTCCAACACCATGGCGGGGATGGCGGCCACCGGCTCGGGCATGGGGCCGGGGTCGATCGGCTTCGTGCTGGGCATCGTCAAGGCCTATACCACCCGCGTGGGCGAGGGGCCGTTCCCCACCGAGCTGACCGACGCCACCGGCCAGCGGCTGGGCGAGCGCGGGCACGAGTTCGGCACCGTGACGGGCCGCAAGCGCCGCTGCGGCTGGTTCGACGCGGTGCTGGTGCGCCAGACCTGCGCGCAATCGGGCGTGTCGGGGATCGCGCTGACCAAGCTGGACGTTCTCGACGGGTTCGAGACGCTGCGCATCTGCACCGGCTATGACCTGGACGGCGAACGGCTGGACCACCTGCCCACGGCCGCCAACCTGCAGGCCCGCGTCACCCCCATCTACGAGGAGATGGAGGGCTGGTCCGACAGCACCGCCGGCGCGCGCAGCTGGGCCGACCTGCCGGCGGCGGCGGTGAAATACGTCCGCCGCATCGAGGAGTTGATCCGCTGCCCCGTGGCCCTAGTCTCCACCTCGCCGGAGCGGGACGATACCATCCTGGTGACCGATCCCTTCGCCGACTGACCGCCACACTAACCCGGCACACCAACCCGGCACACCGAAGCTGCCAGGCCGAAACCGCCACGCCGACGGAGGCACCCCATGCCCAAGCTCTCCCACAAGGCGCGCAAGCGCTGGTCGATCTTCGTGCTGCTGGTCGGCATCCCGGTCTATGCCGTCGTCGCCGTCACCGTGGTGGAGATGTTCGACCGGCCGCACTTCCTGCTGGAGGCGCTGATCTACCTGGTGCTGGGGGTGGTGTGGGCGCTGCCGCTGCGGTTCGTGTTCCTTGGCGTCGGTCGCGAGGACCCGGACGCCCCGCGCGACTGATCCGCGCCCGGCCCCCGCATCAGGGGGTACAGGGCAGCGCCGCCAGCGCCGGGGCCACGTCGGTCAACGCAAATCTGTCGCGAAGCTCCGAGCCAGTCGCGGGATCATCGAGGCGCAGCAGCACCTCGGCCCCGTCCTGCGCCGCCCGCAGCAGTTCGGCCGCGGCGGCGGCAGGGACGGTGGCGTTGCGATGGCTGGCCGTCAGCGGCCATGCCGCCGGGTCCGACAGCACCCGGCCCTCCTGTTCCACCCACAGCCGCAGGGCCCCGGCGGTTTCGGGCGCCACATCCATGTCGAAGGCATAAACCAGCGTCAGCGCATCGTTCCGGCACCGCCAGACCAGCATCGGCACGCGGCAGCCGGTTTCGTCCAGCGCGGGCACCGTCACCATCGGGGCAGGGCTCACCGGTGTGACCGGCAGCCCGCCGATGGTTCCGGCCAGTGCCCCGTGCGGCGCCGCCTGGGCCAGCAGCACCACCATCATCGCCGCCAGACGTCCTGTCATCGCACCCCCCCGCCGCCAACAGCCCCCGGCATCGCGCCATCGGGCAGAGGGCACAAGGCGGCGCGGTGCCGCGCGCGGATCAGTCCAGCAGGCCCGCGTGGCGCAGTGCCGCGTCGATCTCGGCGGCGACGGGGGCGGTGACGGGCACCAGCGGCAGGCGCACCTCGTTGGTGCAGCGGCCGAGCCGCGACAGCGCGTATTTCGCCCCCGCCACGCCCGGCTCCAGAAAGATCGCGCGGTGCAGCGGCATCAACCGGTCCTGAAGCGCCAGGGCGGCGGCGTAATCGCCGCGCAACGTGGCCTCCTGGAACTCGGCGCATAGCTTCGGGGCGACATTGGCGCTGACGGAAATGCACCCCACCCCGCCATGCGCGTTGAAGCCCAGCGCCGAGGCATCCTCGCCCGAGATCTGGATGAACTCCGCCCCGCAGGTCTGACGCTGCCGCGAAACGCGCGCCACATCGCCGGTGGCATCCTTGACGCCGACGATGCGCGGCAGCTTCGCCAGCGTGCCCATGGTCTCGGGCAGCATGTCCACGACCGACCGGCCGGGGATGTTGTAGATGATGATCGGCAGCGTGCAGCAGTCGTGTAGCACGCGGAAATGCTCCACCATGCCCGCCTGGGTGGGCTTGTTGTAATAGGGTGTCACGACCAGCGCGGCATCCGCGCCCACCGATTCCGCATGCTGCAGGAAGCGCACCGCCTCCGGGGTGTTGTTCGAGCCCGCGCCCGCGATCACCGGCAGGCGTCCGGCGGCGGCCTCCACGGTGGCGGCGATGACGCGCTCGTGTTCCTCGTGGCTGAGGGTCGGGCTTTCGCCGGTGGTCCCCACCGGCACGAGGCCATGGCTGCCCTGCGCCACATGCCATTCCACCAGCGCACCCAGCGCGTCGAGGTCCAGCGCCCCATTGCGGAACGGCGTGACCAGTGCGGGGATTGACCCCCGGATCGCATGCTTCATCTGTCCTGTATCCCTCGGCGGTGCGGGCGGTGCCGAATTCGTGGTTTTCACCGGCCTGCGGGCGCCGTTAGACTTTGCTTCCGAAATGATCAAGTCGAATGATCGGACCCGCCCTTCCATGATCCCCGTGTCGCCCACCGCGTTCCTGCGCGCAGCCCTTGCGGCGGCGCTTCTTGTTCCCGCCCTGTCCGCCCCGGCACAGGAGGCCCCGCCGCCGCAGCGCGCCGCGGGCCTGCTGGGCAGCGCGTTGGAGGAAGGCGCGGCGGGCGGCTGGGCGCGGGCCGGGGCCATCGCGGCGCCGGCCGGCGCGGTGGCGCAGGCGGTGGTGGAATGGCACCGCCTGCGCGCGGGCGATGGCGACTGGCGCGCGGTGTCGGCCTTTGCCGCCGCCCATCCCGACTGGCCCGAGGTCGACCGCTTCCACGCCCGCGCCGAATCGACGCTGTCCGGCAGCGCCCCGCCCCAGGGCGTGATCGCCTTTTTCGAGGGCCGCACCCCCGCCACCGGTGCAGGCGCCGTGGCGCTGGCGGCCGCCCGCGCCGCCACCGGGGACAGCGCGGGGGCCACGGCCGCCGCCGTGCAGGCCTGGCGCACCCTGACCCTTTCGGAGGTGGAGGAGCGCAGCCTTCTGGCCGCCCACGGAACCGCGCTGGCGGGCCATCACGACGCCCGGCTGGACATGCTGCTGTGGCGGCGCGACCGCACCGGCGCCGCGCGCCAGGCCGCCCGGATGGATGCGGGCGCACAGGCGCTGGCGGCGGCGCGGCTGGCGCTGGCCGCGCGCGACAGCGGCGTCACCGCCCTGATCGCCGCCGTTCCGCGGGCGCGGGCGGATGATCCCGGCCTGGCCTTTGACCGCTTCGACTGGCGCATGCACAACGCGCTGCACGAAAGCGCGGGCGATCTGCTGCTGGAGCGCTCCGACGCCGGCACCCTCGGCCGGCCCGAGGCATGGGCGCGCAGCCGCGCCTTTCTTGCCCGGCAGGCGTTGGGCGACGGGGATGCGCGCCGCGCCTGGCGGCTGGCGGCCGGCCACGGGCTGGATTCGGGCGGGGCATTCGCCGACATGGAGTGGTTCGCGGGTTTTGTCGCCCTGCGCTACCTCGATGCGGCGGACACCGCGCTGCGGCATTTCCAGCGCCTGCGGGTGGGCGTCTCGGCGCCCATCAGCGTGTCGCGTGCCGCCTATTGGGAAGGTCGCGCGCGTGAGGCGCTGGGAGAGCACGCCAACGCCGCCGCCGCCTATGCCTTCGCCGCCGAACATGCGACGACCTTCTATGGCCAGCTGGCGGCGGAACGGACGGGCCTGCCGATGCCCGCCGCGCTGGCGGGGCCTGACGGGCCGGTGGGCGCGCTGCCCGACCACGACCTTCTGCGGGCAGCGCTGCTGTTGCGCGGGGCCGGACACTGGCATCGGGCGCGGCAATTCTTCCTTGCCCTGGGCACGGCGGTGGACGCGCCGGGCCGCGCGGCGCTGGCCCGCCACGCCGTCGCCCTGGGCGAAGAAAACTGGGCCGTCACCCTGGGCCGCGTCACCTCGGGCGATGTTCCGGTGGACGCGGCGTTTCCGCTGCACCCCATGGCCCGGATGGACCTGCCGGTGCCCACGGCGCTGGCGCTGGCCATCTCCCGACGCGAGAGCGAGTTCGACCCGGCCGTCGTCAGCCCCGCCGATGCGCGCGGCCTGATGCAGGTGCTGCCGGGCACCGGCCGCGACGTCGCCCGCCGGCTGGGCGTCGCGTTCGAGGACGCCTGGCTGACCACCGATCCGGCGCTGAACGTGCGTCTCGGCGCGACCTATCTGGCCGAGCTGACCGAGCGCTTCGGCCCCGGCCTTGCGCTGGTGGCGGCGGGCTACAACGCCGGTCCGGCCCGCCCGCCGCAATGGATCGCCCGGTTGGGCGACCCGCGCGACATGGACGACGACGCGCTGATCGACTGGATCGAGCGCGTGCCCTTTGCCGAGACGCGCAACTACATCATGCGGGTGACGGAATCGAAGGTGGTCTATCGCGCGCGGCTCGCGGGCCGGGCCGTGCCCTTCGACGTGCTGGTCACGCTGCGCGGCCGCTGAGGGCGCCTCAGTCGAACCGCAGCGGCAGGGCAAAGCGGTGGACCGCGCCCGTCACCGACGCGGGCGCGGGCGGGAACCGTCCGGCCGCGCGCACCGCCGCCAATGCCGCGCGATCCAGTGCCGGGTTGCCCGACGCCACCGCCACCTCCGCCCCGCGCAAGGTCCCGTCGCGCCCCACGCTGAGCGCCAGCGTCACCGTCCCGCGCCCCGGCGCACGCGCGGCCGCGCGCTGGATCTGGGCGCGGATGCGCCCGCCCCATGCCGCCAGCT
>NZ_NHSD01000107.1 GCF_016653255.1 Rhodobaculum claviforme | reverse complement strand
AACCCCACCCCCCGCTTCCCGGTCCAGGAATATCAGGCCCGGGTGGCGGCCACCCGCGCCGAGATGGAACGGCGCGGCCTCGATGTGCTGATCGTGTCGGACCCGTCCAACATGGGCTGGCTGACCGGCTACGACGGCTGGTCGTTCTATGTGCATCAGGCGGTGGTGGTGGGGCCGGACGGCGATCCGCTGTGGTTCGGGCGCGGGCAGGACGCCAACGGCGCGGTGCGCACCTGCTGGATGTCGGACGACAACGCCATCGGATACCCCGACCCCTATGTCCAGTCGACCGAGCGGCACCCGATGGACTATCTGGCCGCGCGGCTGCACGACCGGGGCTGGGACAGGGGCCGCATCGGGGTGGAGCTGGACAACTACTGGTTTTCCGCCGCCGCCTGGCGGTCGCTGGCCACCAACCTGACCTCCGAGATCGTGGACGCGACCGCGCTGGTGAACTGGCAACGCATCGTCAAGTCGCCGCTGGAACTGGAATACATGCGCCGCGCCGGCCGCCGGGTGGAGAAGATCCACGCCCGCATCTTCGACACGATCGAGCCGGGCCTGCGCAAGTCCGACCTGGTGGCGGCGATCTGGGACGCGGGCATCCGCTTCGACCCGGACCTGGGCTGCGGCGGCGATTACCCGGCCATCGTGCCGCTGCTGCCGTCGGGGTCCGACGCGGCGGCGCCGCACCTGACCTGGGACGACCAGCCGATGAAGGCCGGCGAGGGGACGTTCTTCGAGGTCGCGGGCGTGCACAACCGCTACCACTGCCCGCTGTCGCGCACGATCTTTCTGGGCAAGCCCACGCAGCAGTTCCTCGATGCCGAGGCCGCGGTGCAGGACGGCATGGAGGCCGGGCTGGAGATGGCACGCGCGGGCAACACCTGCGAGGATGTCGCCAACGCCTTCTTTGCGGTGCTCGCGCGGCATGGCATCGTCAAGGACAACCGCACCGGCTATTCTATCGGCATGAGCTACCCGCCCGACTGGGGCGAGCGGACATGTTCGCTGCGTGCCGGCGACCGGACCGAGCTGCGGCCCAACATGACCTTTCACTTCATGACCGGGCTGTGGATGGAGGACTGGGGCTTCGAGCTGACCGAAAGCATCGTCATCACCGACGGCGCGCCCGAGTGCCTCGCGGATGTGCCGCGCAAGCTCCTGGTCAAGGACTGATCCCATCGGTGCCGCCCCTGTCCGGGGCGGCGCCCAACCCCTGCGAGATGTCATGCACCACCCCACCAACCCGATCCGCCCGACCATCGACCTCGATGCCACCGGCAAGCACCACGGCTTCCTGCGGATGCCGCATTCGCGCAACGAGAGCGCCTGGGGCGCGGTGATGATCCCGGTCACGGTGATCGCCAACGGCGACGGGCCGACCGCGCTGCTGACGGGGGCGAACCACGGCGACGAATACGAGGGGCCGATCGCGCTCCAGGCGCTGGCGCACGAGATCGATCCCGCCGATGTCACCGGGCGAATCATCCTGATCCCCTACATGAACTACCCCGCGTTCCGCGCCGCCACCCGCGTCTCGCCCATCGACCAGGTCAACCTGAACCGCGCCTTTCCCGGCCGGCCCGACGGCACCGCCACCCAGAAGATCGCGGATTACTTCAACGACGTGCTGGTGCCGATGGCGGACATCGTGCTCGACTACCACTCGGGCGGCAAGACGCTGGACTTCCTGCCCTTCGCCTGTGCGCACTACCTCGACAGCCGCTCCCAGCAGGAGGCCTGCGTGGCCGCCGTCACCGCCTTCAACGCGCCCTATACCCTGATGCTGCGCGAAATCGACAACGTCGGCATGTACGACACGGCGGTGGAGGCGCAGGGCAAGGTGTTCGTCACCACGGAACTCGGCGGCGGCGGCACCGCCACCGCGCGCACCGCCCGCATTGCCCGGCGCGGGGCGCGCAACGTGCTGATGCACGCGGGCATCCTGCGCGGCACCCCCGAGGTGGGGCCGACGGTGCTGCTCGATATGCCGGACGACGACTGCTACCACTTCGCCACCTGCGAGGGGCTGGTGGAGCCGCTGGTGGACCTCGGCGAGACCGTGGAAAAGGGCGCGGTCATCGCCCGCATCTGGCCCGTCGATCGCACCGGTCTGATGCCGCTCGACCATGTCGCGCGGCGTGGCGGGGTGCTGGCGGCGCGCCATTTCCCCGGACTGGTGCAGACCGGCGACTGTCTGGCGGTGATCGCCACCGCCCTGCACGCCGAGGGCTGATCCCCCGGTTGCCACCCCTGCCGCGATATGCGCTGATGCGCCCGCATTGCAGGGGGAGCGCATGGCCGGGTTCGACAGCTGGGACGAGATCCGCATCGCCTATCACGTTGCCCGCGCCGGCACCGTCAGCGGCGCGGCCGACATGCTGGGCGTGCACCACGCCACCGTGATCCGCCACGTCGACGCGCTGGAGGGGCGGCTGGGCCTGCGGCTGTTCCAGCGCCACGCGCGCGGCTATACCCCGACCGAGGCGGGCACCGAACTGTTGTCCGTCGCGCGCGCCACCGATGAGCAGTTCGCGCAGCTGGCCGCGCGGCTGGGCGTGGGCGGGACGGATGTCGCGGGCGACCTGACCATCACCGCGATCCCCGAGCTGACGCGGTTCCTCGCGCCCGCGCTGATCCGGTTCCAGGCCGCGCATCCGGGCGTCGTGGTGCGGCTGATGACCGACCCGCGCGTGTTTCGCCTGGAATACGGCGAGGCGCATCTCGCGATCCGCGCCGGCCCCCAGCCCGAGGAACCCGACAACGTCGTCCAGCCCTTTGGCCGCATCCGCCACGCGCTGTGGGCCGCCCCCGCCTATGTCGCCGCGCACGGCCTGCCGGCGGGCGCGCATGACCTGGAGGGGCACCGGTTCGTGGGCGCCGAGCGCGCCGACAGCCCCGTCGCCTCCCTGCGCTGGCTGGCCGCGCATGTGCCCGCCAGCGCCATCACCTTTCGCGGCAGCGATCTGGCGGCGCTGGAGGAGGCGGTGATCGCCGGTGCCGGGTTGGGTTTCCTGCCGCCATGGCGCACCGAGGGGATGGTCGCCGCACTGCCCGCGCGCCCAGAATGGGAGGCGCCGCTGTGGCTGGTGACGCATGTGGACCTGCACCGCTCGGCCAAGGTGCAGGCGGTGCTGGCGCATCTGAAGGCCTGCGCCGAGGAGTGGCCCATTGCCTGACACCGCCGCCCACGACCGCCGGCGCGGGCATCTGGCGATGCTGGGGTTCGCGGCGCTGGTGGCGGGGTCGTTCGGGCTGGGCGGGCTGGCGGCGGCGCATGCGCTGTTCACCCCGCTGGTGGCGCGGCTGAACCGGGGCGAGCCTGCGGCGATCAGCACGCTTCTGGTGATGCTGGGCGGGCTGGCGGTGCTGGTGGCGGTGTCGGGGGGCGCGCTGCTGGCGACCGACTGGGGCGCGCTGCCGCCCATCGTGTGGATCACCGCCGTGTATCTGGGCATCCCCGCGACCGCCGTGACCTTTCTGCTGCTGCGCTATGCCGCGATGCGGCTGCCGTCGGCCAAGGTGATGGCCTATACCTACCTCGTGCCCAGCTTCGTGATCGTGTGGGAGCTGGCGCTGGGCCAGACCCCGCCGCCCGCGCTGGTGCTGCCGGGGATCGCGCTGTGCGCCGCCGCGCTGGTGCTCCTGCTCAAGCACGAGGACGGCGCGGCCCCTTGAGGGGCGCTGCAAACCCCTCTAAGCCACCGCAAACCACTCAGATCCGAAGGTGCCCCTGCCCATGTCCAAGCCGCGCAAGGTCGTGCTCGCCTATTCCGGTGGCCTCGATACCTCGATCATCCTGAAATGGTTGCAGGTGGAATACGGCTGCGAGGTCGTCACCTTCACCGCCGACCTCGGCCAGGGCGAGGAGCTGGAACCCGCGCGCGCCAAGGCCGAGCTGCTGGGGATCGCGCCCGAAAACATCTATATCGAGGACGTGCGCGAGGAATTCGTGCGCGACTTCGTCTTCCCGATGTTCCGCGCCAATGCGGTGTACGAGGGGCTGTATCTGCTGGGGACCTCCATCGCGCGCCCGCTGATCTCCAAGCGGCTGATCGAGATCGCGGCCGAGACCGGCGCCGATGCCGTGGCCCATGGCGCCACCGGCAAGGGCAACGACCAGGTCCGGTTCGAGCTGTCGGCCTATGCGCTCAACCCCGACATCAAGGTGATCGCGCCCTGGCGCGAGTGGAAGCTGTCGAGCCGCACCACGCTTCTGAAATTCGCCGAGGACCACCAGATCCCCATCGCCAAGGACAAGCGCGGCGAGGCGCCGTTCTCGGTCGATGCCAACCTGCTGCACACCTCCTCCGAGGGCAAGGTGCTGGAGAACCCGGCCGAGGATGCGCCCGACTACGTCTATCAGCGCACGACCAACCCCGAGGACGCCCCCGACACGCCCGAGTTCATCGAGATCGGGTTCGAGCGCGGCGACGCGGTGTCGATCAACGGCGAGGCGCTGTCGCCCGCAACCCTGCTGACACGCCTGAACGAGATCGGCGGGCGGCACGGGGTCGGCCGCCTCGATCTGGTGGAGGGGCGATTCGTCGGCATGAAGTCCCGCGGCATCTATGAGACGCCCGGCGGTACGGTCCTGCTGGAGGCCCACCGCGGCATCGAGCAGATCACGCTGGACCGGGGTGCGGCGCATCTGAAGGATGAGCTGATGCCGCGCTACGCCGAGCTGATCTACAACGGCTTCTGGTTCAGCCCCGAGCGCGAGATGCTGCAGGCCGCCATCGACCACAGCCAGGCGCATGTGACCGGCACGGTGCGCCTGAAGCTCTACAAGGGCCTCGTGCGCACCGTGGGGCGCTGGTCGGAGCACTCGCTCTACTCCGAGAGCCACGTCACCTTCGAAGACGACGCCGGCGCCTACGACCAGAAGGACGCGGCCGGGTTCATCAAGCTCAACGCGCTGCGACTGCGGCTGCTGGCCATGCGCCGGCGGCGGATGGGCGGCTGACGGCGGCACGCCGACGCAGGGCGGGGGCCGGCACCAGGTCCGGGTCCTCGGCCGCGTCGGGCTGCATCCCGGCGACGGCCAGCAGCGCCGCCGCCTCGGGCCCCGTCAGGGCCCGGGCCGCGGCCTGCGGATCACGGGTCCAGCCGCCGTTTTCAGCCAGATAGATCTCGTCCCCGTCCAGCGGGTCGAGGGCGCGCACGATCTGTGGGGTCATCTCAGGGGTCTCCGTCCTGCGGATCACGTCATCGGGGTCGGGCGTCTCAGGGCCGCATGGCCCGCCACGTCCCTCGACAGCGATCCCCGTGCCGCCCCCGCACGGTGCCCCCCCGCACATGGATATCCGAACGCCGTTCGCCGAAACGCTGTCCCATGACTCGTCCTCCACCGCGTCCGGTACAGCATAGGAAATTTACCCCCTTGCGGCAATCAAAAGGCGATCATCAGGGAGAACGATCCGACATTGTTGCTGCAACGCAAAAAAACGGCCCCCGAAGGGGCCGTTTTCATTGACGCCGCAGTGCCGCAACGCCGTCAGCGCGGCTCGTTCAGAAGCCCGCGGACGATGGCATAGCACGCCACCAGCAGCACGATCGTGAACGGCAACCCGGTGGAGACCGCCATCGCCTGAAGCGCGATCAGCCCCCCGCCAAGCAGCAGCGCGATCGCCACCAGCCCCTCGACGATGGCCCAGAACACCCGCTGCACGACCGGCGCATTGATCTTGCCGCCCGCCGCGATGGTGTCGATGACCAGCGAGCCGGAATCCGACGAGGTGATGAAGAACACCAGCACCAGCACGATCCCCACGAAGGAGGTGATCGAGGCCAGCGGCAGCTCGCCCAGCATCGCGAACAACTGCAGCTCCAGCGCCGCGTCCTGCGCACCGGTGAAGCCGTCGTTGACCACCTGGCTGATGGCCGTGCCGCCCAGCGCGGTCATCCACAGCACCGACAGCAGCGTCGGCACGATCAGCACCGCGAACAGGAACTCGCGCACCGTGCGGCCGCGGCTGACGCGGGCGATGAACATGCCCACGAACGGCGACCAGCTGATCCACCACGCCCAGTAGAACGCGGTCCAGCCCGAGACGAAGTTGCTGTCCTCGCGCGCGAACGGCATCGACAGCGCCGGCAGGTTCACCGCATACGCCCCGAGGTTGGCGAAATACCCGGTGAAGATATCCCACGTCGGCCCCACCGCGATGATGAACACCAGCAGAAGTGCCGCCAGCGCGATGTTGACCTCCGACAGGACCTTCACCCCGCCATCGAGGCCGCGCACGATCGACGCCAGCGCCGCGGCGGTGATCAGGATGATCAGCACCACCATGCCGAAGTCGGTGGCCCCGAAGCCGAACAGGTAATCGAACCCGGCCGAGGCCTGCTGCGCCCCGATCCCGAGCGAGGTCGCCAGCCCGAAGATCGTGGCGAACACCGCCAGGATGTCGATGATGTGGCCCGGCCAGCCCCACACCCGATCGCCGAAGATCGGATAGAACGCCGAGCGCAGCGTCAGCGGCAGCCCCTTGTTGTAGGAAAACAGCGCCAGCGCCAGCGCCACAACCGCATAGATCCCCCAGGGATGCAGCCCCCAGTGAAAGATCGTCGCGGCCATGCCCAGCCGCTCGGACGCCGCCTGGTCGCCCTCGGCCCCGCCCAGCGGCGCCCAGTCGGTGCGCAGGCCGTCCTCGCCCACGCTGATGCCGCCCATCGAGCTTGCGTAGTGGCTCATGGGTTCGGAGACGCCGAAGAACATCAGCCCGATGCCCATGCCGGCCGCGAACAGCATGGAGAACCAGCCCATGTAGCCGTAATCCGGCGTGGCGTCCGGTCCGCCCAGCCGGATCTTGCCCAGGGGCGAGACGATCAGCCCCAGGCACAGCAGCACGAAGATGTTGCCCGACAGCAGGAAGAACCAGTCGAGGTTGGTGGTCAGCCAGTCGCGCATCGCGGTGAAGATCGGCGCCACCTCGTCCTGCAACGCCAGCGTCAGGATGATGAAGGCCAGGATCGCCAGCGCCGACCAGGTGAACACCACCTGGTGGATGTCGAAGGACAGTGTCCAGCTCTTGGCAAAGTTGTCCTGGCCGATCTCGAAATCGGTCTCGATGATCTCGGTATCGCCCTCGGGTTCGGGAATCGGTTCGACCTCGGGGGTGTCCTCGGTCTGGTCCTGTGCCTCGGCGGCATCGGAGTCGACACGCGGGTCGCTCATGCGGTTGTCCTCTCGGGTTGGGTCAAGGCGCCGGGCGGGACCCGGCGCGGGGATGTGGAATGCGCCGCGCTGGGGGTCAGCGGACGATGAAGACCGACGCCTCGGAATGTTCGGCGACGCTGCCGCCCTGCGACGGCATCAGCCAGTCCAGCGGGCTGGGAGGATGGCTGGCCATCACCACCAGATCGGCGCCCAGTTCCCGCACCGCGCGCCGCAGCACCCGGCTGAGGTCGGCCGACGGATCGGGACTGGTCAGCGGGTGGGCGGTGGCGGTGATGCCGTGCCGTTCGGCCTCGGCGGCCGCGAGGTCGTGCAGTTTCCGCGCGAACTCCTGCGGGGTTCTGGCGACGGCGTCGGGCACCGTGCCTGTCACCCCGACATAGATCACCGGGATGCCGTGGTGTTTCGCCAGATCACCCGCGGTTGCGAGCGCCTTTTGCAGCACATCGAGGTGGCCGAGATCGACCGGGACAAGGATCTTGCGGTACATCGCGCTCCTCTCGTCTGGTGACGGTACGGGGCGGGCCGACCTGGCCAGCATAAGTATTGCACCGCCTGATGAGCAGTGCCCCGGGCCGCTGGCTGGCGACCGGTCTCGGCGGTTGTCCGCCGATATCGAGGTCGTGACCATGTCACGGATGCGGCCGGATTACAATCGCGCCGCCAAACCCGTGCGGAGCCCCGTGTCAGACCGCCGTGCCAGACCCCTGCCTGACCCCGGCGCCGGAGCACCGCCGGAGGGGGTTTTCGGGCGCCGCCTTCAGAACCGCTCGGCCCGCAGGATCTGCGTGTCCGTGACGCTGACCACCCCGATGTGGCGGTCGAGGACGGGGAACACCGCCTCCAGCAACGGATCGAGCCGGTCGGGGCGCACGAGGCACACCACGGCCACCATGCCGGCCGCGCGCCCCACCTGCCCCTCGCGCGACCACGGCCCCGACCGGCCCGACCCGCCCGAGACCGGCAGGACGGTATATCCGGTGACGCCCGCGCGGCCCAGCGCGTCGGTCAGGCGGGTCTCCATCATCGCCTCGACCAGGATTTCCACCCGCTTGGCGTCGTGCATCTTCATGGTGTGCCCCCCCCTCTCAGCCAGCGACGGCGCCGGCCACCGCCAGATACAGCGGGATGCCCAGCGTCAGGTTGAACGGAAACGTCACCCCCAGCGCCAGCGTCAGCGACACCGCCGGGTTCGCCTCGGGCAGGGCCACGCGCATCGCCGCCGGCACCGCGATATAGGACGCCGAGGCCGCCAGCACCATCATCAGCGCCACGCCCCCCGGCGACAGCCCGATCACCAGCCCCGCGCCCAGCCCGATCGCGGCCCCGACCGGCGGCATCACCACGCCAAAGCCCAGCACGCCGGCCGACAACGCACCGCGCGCCTGACGCAGGCCACGCCCGGCCACCAGCCCCATGTCCAGCAGGAACAGGCACAGCACCCCCCGGAACGGGGCCTCGATGAAGGCCGAGATGTCGGCCAGACCGTCCTCGCCGGTGATCCAGCCGATGGCAAAGGCGCCCACCAGCAGCACGATGGAGCCGTTGAGAAGGATCTCGCGCCACAGCCCCGGGCTGTCGTCGGGGCGCCCGCCCGCGCGGCTGATGATCCACAGCGCCGCCAGGATCGCCGGCGCCTCCATCGCGGCGGCGACGGCGACCATGTACCCCTCGAACGCGATCCCCTGCCCCTGCAACAGCGCCGAGGCGGCCACGAACGTCACGATCGAGATGGAGCCGTAATGCGCCGCCACCGCCGCCCGGTCGGTCACCGACAGCCGCGTGAGCACCCGCAACAGCCCGAACGCCACGAACGGCAGCCCCGCCGACAGCACCACGCCTGCGCCCAGCGCCAGAACCAGCCCGGTATCGACCCCATGCGCGGCCACGCCGACTCCGCCCTTGAAGCCGATGGCGAACAGCAGATACAGCGACATCCCCTTGGCCACCGCCTCGGGAAAGCTGAGGTCCGAGCGTGCAAGCGCCGCCGCCATCCCCAGCGCAAAGCACAGGATCATGGGCGAGATCAGGTTCTGCCCGGCCAGCGAGATCACGTCGCCCAAGACCACCCCCTTCGGCTGCCAGCACCGTCTATCCCGTCCCGAGGGCGGCAGCGCAAGGGTCGATGCGGTCGCGCCTCAGCGGCCGCGATACGGTTCGACGTATTGCAGCGCCATGTCCCAGGGAAAGAAGATCCAGGTGTCCTGGCTGACCTCGGTGACGAAGGTGTCGACCATGCCGCGGCCCTCGGGCTTGGCATAGACGGTGGCGAAATGGGCGCGGGGGTAGAGGCTGCGCACCAGTTCCAGCGTGCGGCCGGTGTCCACCAGGTCGTCGACGATCAGCACGCCCTCGCCACCCTCGCCCATGGTCTCGGGGCTGGGGTTCTTGATCACGCGCGGCGCGGTCTGGTCCTGCCAGTTGTAGGACTTGACCGAGATCGTGTCGACGGTGCGGATGTCCAGCTCGCGGCTGACGATCATCGCGGGCGCCATGCCGCCGCGGGTGATCGCGACGACCGCGCGCCAGGCGCCGTCCGCGCCGGGGCCGTGCTTGTCCAGCCGCCAGGCCAGCGCGCGGCTGTCGCGGTGGATCTGGTCCCAGCTGACGTGAAAGCCCTTCTCGTGCGGCAGGCGGTCGGTCATGGCGTTACCCTTCGCGCGCGGTGACGGTGGAGATGTCGGGGGCGTCCACGGCCTTCATGCCGACGACGTGGTAGCCCGCGTCCACATGCAGCACCTCGCCCGTGACGCCCGACCCGAGGTCCGACAGCAGATACAGCGCCGAGCGCCCGACCTCGTCCTGCGTCACGTTGCGGCGCAGCGGCGAGTTCAGCTCGTTCCACTTCATGATGTAGCGGAAATCGCCGATGCCCGACGCGGCCAGCGTCTTGATCGGCCCCGCGCTGATGGCGTTGACGCGGATGCCATCCTTGCCCAGGTCCTCGGCCATGTAGCGCACGCTGGCCTCCAGGGCGGCCTTGGCCACACCCATGACGTTGTAATGCGGCATGACCTTTTCGGCGCCGTAATAGCTCATGGTCAGGCACGATCCGCCGGGCCCCATCAGGGCCGTCGCGCGCTGGCACACCGCCGTGAAGGAATAGACCGAGATGTCCATCGTGCGGCGGAAATTGTCCGGGGTGGTATCGACATAGCGGCCGCGCAGCTCGGCCTTGTCGGAGAACCCGATGGCGTGGACGACGAAATCGAGCCCGCCCCACGCCTCCTTCACCGCGTCGAACAGCGCATCCAGCGAGTCCGCGTCCCCCACGTCGCACGGCAGCACCAGATCCGACCCGACCGAGGCCGCCAGCGGCTCCACCCGTTTCTTCAGCGCCTCGCCCTGATAGGAAAACGCCAGCCGGGCGCCCGCCCCCGCGCAGGCCCGCGCAATACCCCAGGCGATGGACTTGTCATTGGCGACCCCCATGATCAGGCCGCGTCGGCCGTCCATCAGCTGCATCGACATGTCTGCGTGCCCCGCTCAAGTGCAAACCAGACTGTGCTTTAGGCCATCGCCCCGGGCGCATCAAGGCCGCGCCAGCGGTGGTCCCGCCCTTGCCGGCCCGCCCGTCGGCCGCATGTTGTGGGCGCAGCTTGCACCCCCCGACGCACCCCGCCATACCGGCACCACCAACCACGGAGACACGCATGGCCGACCGCAGCGGCATCTTCGCCGGAGACGACCCCTTCGCCATATCCCGCGCCTGGCTGGCCGAGGCCGAACGCTCCGAGCCCAACGACCCCAACGCCATCGCGCTGTCGACGGTGGACGCGGACGGGCTGCCCAACGCGCGGATGGTCCTGCTCAAGGAGGTCGAGGCGGCGGCCTTCGTGTTCTACACCAACTATGACAGCCGCAAGGCCGCCGAGATCGACCACGCCGGCAAGGCGGCCTTCGTGATGCACTGGAAATCCCTGCGCCGCCAGATCCGCGTGCGCGGCGTCACTTCGCGCGAGGACGGGGCGAAGGCGGACGCCTATTTCGCCTCCCGCTCGCTGAAAAGCCGCCTGGGGGCGTGGTCCTCGCGCCAGAGCCAGCCGCTGGAGAGCCGTGGCGCCCTGATGGCCGAGGTCGCCCGCCGCACCGCCGAATTCGGCACCAACCCGCCGCGGCCGCCGTTCTGGGGCGGCATCCGCATCACGCCGCTGGAGATCGAGTTCTGGGCCGACGGGGCGTTTCGTCTGCACGACCGCTTCCGCTGGGCGCGCGCCACCCCGCAGGCGCCGTGGACCGTGACCCGGCTGAGCCCCTAGGCCGGTGATCCGCACGGCACAGGTGTCCCCGCGCCCGGCCCCGCGCACGACACCAACGCCCGGCCGCCACGGACGACCTCGACGGGCGACCTCGACGCGCGGGCGGCCGCCGACGCCGGGGGCGGCGCTGGAAACCCGGCCGCGCCGCGCCTAATCTGCGACCATGAGCCCCGCGAGCCTCTCCAGCGTGACCAGCCGCATCGACCGGCATGCCTTCTGGGCATTGCCGGTGGCCCACCGCGCCGACGGCGCCGATCGCCGTGCCGGGCTGGAGGTGGAATTCGCGGGCCTCGACCTCGGGGCCACGGCCGAACTGGTGCAGGGCCTGTGGGGCGGGCGGATCGAGGTGGCCTGCGACGGCCGCCTGCGGATCGCCGGCAGCGTGCTGGGCGATGTCACGGTGGAAATCGACAGCGCGCTGGCCCGCGACGGGCTGGAGGGGCTGCTGCTGGAGGCGCTGGGCGATCTGGTCCCGCTGGAGATCGTCACCCCGCCGCTGGCCCCCGCCGCCCTGCCCGAGGCCGACCGGCTGGTGGCCGCGCTGCGCATGGCCGGCGCGCGCGGCACCCGCGAGGCGCTGCGCTTCGGCTTCGGGCTGCACCTCAACCCCGAGATCGTGGCGCCGGGGGCGGTGGTGCCGGTGGTACGCGCCTATGGCCTGCTGGAGGACTGGTTGCGCGCCGCCGATCCCGTCGATCCCACGCGCCGGCTGCTGCCGTTCGTCGACCCCTGGCCCCGCGCGCTGCTGGACCGGCTGGCGGCGGACGGCGCGGGCTGGGATGTCCCGGCACTGACCGACGCGTATCTGGAGCTGACGCCGACGCGCAACCGGGGCCTCGATCTGTTGCCGCTGCTGGAGCATCTGGAGCCCGACCGCGTCCACGCCGCCCTGCCCAAGGGCCAGGCCAAGGGCGGCCGGCCCACCTTTCACTACCGCCTGCCCGAGGCCCGCGTGAACGAGGCCGACTGGTCCGTGGCCTATGAATGGAACCGCTGGGTGGTGGTGGAACGGGTCGCCACGCGCCCCGCATTGCTGGACACGCTGGCCGAGGAATGGCAGGCACATCGTGGCGCGCTGTTCACCATCCGCCCTGACTGGGCCCGCACGGTCGAGGATCACCTGCGCGCCGCGCGCATCTGGGTTGCCTGACGCGCGCCCCGCCGCCGTGCGTGTCCTTGCCCCTGTGCGGCCCTGTCCGCCACTGCCCCCCCCGTTCCGCGCCTGCCCGACCTGTGCCTGTCCCGTAACTCTGCCCCGCACCTGCCCTCTGCCA
>NZ_NHSD01000106.1 GCF_016653255.1 Rhodobaculum claviforme | reverse complement strand
AGCGGCTGCGCCCCCGGGATGCCCTGCGCGGCAGGGTGCATGGCCCGCGGTGCGGTGCCCATGGCGTGCGGGCGGCTCATCGCCCACGCTCCGTGCGCAGGGCATCCCGGGGGCGCAGCCGCTCGGTCACCTCGATCTCCACGGCGCCGCCGATTTCCAGCGCGTCGCGCGGGCGGGCGGCATCGGTCAGCGCCAGCCGGTCGGGCAGGATGCTGAGGCCGTCGCGCGGCCGCACGGGCTGGGGTGACGGCGTCAGGTCGGGCGCCACGGTCAGCTCCAGCGCGTCGCGCGGGCGCGGCGCCGGGACCGCGGCGGGGACGATGTCGGTGCCGCCGTCCACCCGCAGCGCGTCGCGCGGCCGCGCGGTGTCGCTCGCCGCCAGGTCGGTCACGGTCAGAAGCCGCAACGCATCGCGGGGGCGGGCGGCGGTGGCCAGCGCCAGCCCCAGGTCCAGCGTCAGCGCATCGACCGGACGGGCGGCTTCGCTCAGGGCGATCTCGGTGTCGGTCACCCCGATGTCGTCACGATCGGCCAGCAGGTCGGCGGGGACGCGCACACAGCCCGCCAGGCGGAACCGGTCCACCATCCGGTCGAGCCAGTCGGCCCGGTGCCCTTGCGCCGCGTCGTCCGCCCCGGGGGCCAGCGCCCCGGGGGGCAGGCGCAGGGCAAATTCGCCCGGCCGTCGGCCCACCCAGACCGCCGACAGGCTGATCTGTGCGCGCTGCAGCACCGGCCGGAACGGCGCGCGCAGCACATCGGTGGTCGCGGACAGATCCAGCGCGGCCAGCCGCCAGCGCGACAGCCCCTCTCCCAGCAGCGAGGGCATGGGGATCGGTGCGTCAGCGGGCAGCGGCGCATCCCGGTCCACCGGATCGACCAGCGCGCCGGTGAACGCGACCCCGCCCCGCGGCCGCAGATCCAGCGCATGCCCCGCCGAGGGGTCCGCCCCGGCCGATGCAAACACGCTGTCATCGGCGATGGCGGCGATACCGGCCAGCAGGTCGTGCCGCGTCCCGTGCAGCTCGGCCGCCCCGCGGGTGGTGGTGCGGGCGCCTGCGAGGTGCTCCCAGCGCATCCGGGCGATGTCGATGCGCAGCGCCCCGCCGGCGGGCAGGTGGCGGTTGACCACCACCACCCGGCCGAGGTCGCGCTGGATCAGCGCGAACGGGCCGAAGGGGGCGCTCACCGCGATCTCGAACACCGGGTCGGGACCCAGCGGCGGCTCGGTCTGCATCAGGTCCGGCAGGCTGGCCAGCGCGGGGTTGTGCAGGCCAAAGGCAAAGCCGCGCCCAAGGCCCGGCGCGGGCCTGATCCCGGCCCGGTGCAACCGCGCCGGCGCCGTCAGCACATCCGCGGCAAAGGCCGAGCCGTCGGCATGGCGCACGAACACCCCGCGGGTCTGGCCCGGCCCGGTGGTGCCGCTCAGCCGCGCCTCGGCCAGCGCCACCGCATAGGTCCGGCGCGGGCCGATGGCCGCGCGCAGATCCGCCCCCGCGGCGATGCCCACCAGTCGCAGCATGCGCTCGGCCGTGGCCGCCCCCGACAGCGCCAGCGCCGCCACCGCCTTCAGCCGCGCGCGCAATGTGTCGGGCGTGTCGCCGGGCCATGGCGCCTGGTCGTGCAGCGCGCCCAGCCGCGCGCCATCCTCAAGATCCTCGAAGAACGCCAGCGCCCGCGACCGCTGCACCGATTCCAGCGCCCCCAGCGCCGCGCGCAGCTGCGCCCGTCCGCTGCGCACGATCTCGGCCAGCGGCTCGCCCCGCCCGTCCAGCGTCCGGCGATAGGGCGCGGGCAGGTGCCGCGCGATGGGCGGCGCGGCCGGATCGGCGGCAAGGCCTCTGCGGCGGTCCTGCCCGGGGCCGGTCATGTGCCCTCCTCCCAGCGCAGGGTCACGGGCTCGGGCCGCAGCCGCAGCAGCGCCCCGTCGGGGATGTCCAGATCCTCGGTGCCCGCATCGCGCAGCGACAGCTCGGTGCCCTCCCGGCTGTCCACCACCAGCAAGGTCAGGCCGTCCCGCGACAGCGCATCGGCAAAGGCGGTGATGCCGTCCTCGCCCCGCAGCGCGTCGTACAGCCCGCCGATGCCCAGAACCGCGCCGCCCTTCAGCGTCTCGACATACCGGCCCAGCGCCGCGGTCACCTCGGCGCGGGCCCGGGTGGCCTCGTCCTCGGCCGGGGTCCCGGCATCGAAGCGCAGGATCAGCGCGAGGGTCAGCACCGGCTTGTCCTCCAGCGCCACGGCCACGCCGCCCTCTCTCGACAGCACCAGCCGCTCGGAGGCGGTCACCGACACATCGCCCACGGGGACCTCGTCCCCGCCCACCCGGAACCTGGACGCGCCCACCAGCACGTCGGCCACACCGTCGACCCCCATCAGCCGGGTCAGCAGGCGGTTCCACACCAGCCCCTCGCCGATGGCCAGCCCCGCCACCGTTTCGGCCACCACCGCCTCGCAGGCCGACACCAGCGCCAGCGCCTCCTCGGCGGTGGCGGGGGGACCGGCGGGGCGGATCAGCAGCCGCCCGCCCAGCGCCTTGCGCCCGGTGCGCGCCAGCCGCGCGACGATGCCGGGGCCCTTGGCGCCCTCGATGGCGGCGCGGATGCGGTCGAGGTTGCGCTCCACATCCGCGGGGTCGGCGTCCAGCGCGATCTCCAGTTCGCCCGGGCGCAGCGGCGGCCCGTCCGAGCTGTCGCCGGCATCCCGCAGCTTGACGCCGTGGATCTCGTCGATGGCCAGCAGTGCCTCGGTCAGCGCCTTTTCCGTGCCGCCCCCCGCCGCGGCGATGGCCATGCGCGCCCGCTCGCGCAGGGCCGCGTCGCTTTCGCGCGCGGCGAGCGTCACGGAGGGCGCGGTGAACTCCAGCCCCGCCACCCCGGCGATGGGGCGCAGGAAGCGCGCCTGCCCGCCGGCCACGTCGTCGGCGGTCACCGCCACATCGTCCAGATCGCCGTCCACGGGGGCCGCGGCCTGCAGCGTCAGCACCCGCGCGGCCTCGCCCTCGGCGATCTCGAAACTGTCCGAGACGCGGTAAATCGCCCGCCCCCCGCGCACCAGCTCCACCGCCACCTGCGCGCCCCGCGGCACGATCACCCGGGCCGAGATCCGGCTGTCGCGCCGCGCCCGCAGCTCCAGCGTGGCGGCATCCCCGCTCAGCCGCTCCAGCCCCAGCATCGCCACCAGCTGGTCAAGCGAGGCGCCCTCGGCGGTGTCGATGAAGCCCGCGTCATAGACCGCCTGCATCCGGGCATGGAGTTCGGCGAACTCCCGCGCGGTGGCCTCGACCAGGGTGCGCGCCACGCTGCCCGGCGCCACGTCGGTCAGCACGCCGCCCGCGCGCAGGTCCTCCAGCATCGCCTCGACGATCTGCTGATAGCTGCGGCGGGCGCCCGCGGGGGTCATGGCCCCCCCTCCGCAGCCCCGATCAGCGCGCCCAGCGGAAAGGTGAAGGCGCCGCCGGGCTCGATGTCGATCTGCACCTCCAGCGCGCCGGGGTCGGCGGGATGGCGCGCCAGCGCCACCCCCAGCAGCCGGAACCGCGGGTCGTCGCGCAGCGCCTCGCGCACATAGGCCGCCGCGCGCGACAGGGTGCGCGCGTCCAGCGGCTCGCCGATCAGCAGGTGCAGCCGCGAGCCGAAGCGGGCATGCCCCAGATGCGCCAGCGAGCCGCGCGGCGTGGCCAGCGCCAGCCAGGCCGCCTGGCCGATCGCCTCGGGTCCGCGCACGGTGTCAAGGTCCCATCCCGCCGCCGTCGCCCGTCGGTCCAGCCGCAGCGCGCTGTCGGCGCGGCGTGCGGGGCGCAGCCGGATGTCGCTCAGGTCCCCGTCGGCGTGTTCGGCGCGGCGCATGGCTTGGTGTCTACCTCCCTCGTCAGCCCGCGAAAACCGTACCGACGGCGATCACGCTGCCCACCGGCAGGTCGGTGGGGTCGTTGCAGGTCAGCGCGGTGTCGCCATGCCGGGCCAGCGGCACGCCGTTGACATGGACCGTGGCCGAGCCGGTCAGGATCTCGCCCCGGTTTGCGGGCGGCGACTGGAAGGGGCCGCCCTGCGGGATGTGGGGCGGGGTGTTGTCGGCGGTGGCGCCCCGGGGCGCGGCGGGCTGTCCGTCGATGAAGACGTCGCGCGACAGCCCGCCGTTGATCGTGCCCAGGAACGGATGCGGCAGCGGTGTGGGCACCGTGCCCGTGCCCACGGGGATCATCACCACATGGGTATCGGTGGCGGTGATGCTGTCGTTGGCCTTGGCTGCGGGTTGGCCCATGTGATCCTCCCCCAAGGTCAGTTCAGGTCGATGCGCGTGGCCGACAGCGCCATGCTGCCGCGGGCGCTGATCTCGGCATTGCCGCCGGCCTCGATCCGGAGGTTGGCGCCGGCGCGGATCGCGATGTCGCCGTCGCCCGCGATGGTGACCGCGCCCGAGGCGTCCAGCGTCACCGTCGCCCCGCCCGAGGTCACCGTGACGGTCCCGGCCTCGCCGTCGAGTTCCAGCGCATGATCGCCCAGCCGGGCGCGCAGGACCGAATCGGCGGCCTCCAGCCGCGGGCCTTCGGGCAGGTCCACCGACCAGCTCCGGGCGCCGTTCGCGCCGGCCGCGGCACGGGCCTCCAGCCGGTCGGCGGGTGCGGCGTGGTGGGGCAGGCGCAGCACGCAGGCATCGGCGGCGACCTCGGGCGGCGGGGTGGTGTCGGACCACACGAACCCCACCACCACCGGCTGGTCGGGATCGCCATCGACATGGGCCAGCACCACCATGTCGCCCACCGCCGGTGGCGCCACGGCACCGAGGTAGCCACTGGCCACCGGCACGGCTTCATGCACCGCCGCCGCGCCATGCAGCCGCACGTCGCAGGCATAGGGGCGGCGGCCCTCGGCGTCCGGCAGATGCACGGCCTCGACGATCCCGAAGACCGGCGCCCCGGTCGGCGCGCGTGCCTCCAGCTCGGCCCGCACGACGCGGCGGATCAGCCCGACGAGGTCCATCACCGCCACTCCCGGTGCCGGTTTCCCACCCCCGGGGCCGCCGCGCAGCACAGCCTCTGCCCCGAAGCCGGGGCATCGTGGTCCCTCTGCGCCCGGCCGTCGCGGGCCCCGGGCAGGGTCGGGGCGGCCACTGGCGGGACGGACCGGCATGACGGCCGAACAGCTGATCCCCGCAGGTTGCGGGGCAGGGGGGGGACCCGCAGGCCGCCTGTGGCGCCGCTCCGGTCGGATGACGCGGCCAGACACGCCTGGCCCTGCGGCGCCCGCGCCGGGCCGGGCCGGGCGCCCCGCGGCGCCCCGTGGCACAGCGCCCGATGGAGGGGCTGCGGCCTCATGCCGCCACCGCGTCCGAAAAGGAATACCGCGCCACCAGCCCGCCCTCTGCCGTCAGCGTCAGTCCCACGCGCTCCACCCGCATCGGCCGCACCGGCGCGCCGCGCGTATCGGGCAACAGCCGGACATCGCCGGGCGAGAGATCCTCGGGCAGGGGCGTCGTCAGCGCGAGCCCACCCGCCCCGGCTGCGCGCCGGGCCGCAAGGGCCCGGCGGTAATTCCCCACATCGGCCAGCGTCCGTAGCCCGGCGGCGCGCCTTGTGGCGCAGGCCTCCTCCGGCCCCTCGGCCATCGGGCCCGGATCGGACAGCGGCAGCGTCGCCGCCAACGGCCCGCCCGCGCCCAGCGCGCCCGCGCCAATGGCCCGCAAGGGTCCACGGTCGGCCGCGCCGGCGATCCGCTCCAGCCGCAGCGCCGCACGTTCGGCCGCGACCGCCCCGCGCGGCACCGCCAGCCCCAGCGCGACGGTGGACACCCGCCCGTCGGTGCCGCAGGCCAGCGCCATCCCGCCCAGACGGGCCATGCGCATGGCATGATCCAGCACCGTTCCCTGCGGCCCAAGCACCACCGAGGGCACCGCATGCCCCGGCAGAAGCCCCGCCACCTCCACCCCATGCCGCGACAGCAGCGCCTCGATCACCGCCCCCCCGGTGGTCTGGGCGAACCGCTCGGCCGACATCGGCCGCAGCAGCGCGGCCAGCGGCTCCAGCACTGTCAGCACCGTGCCCGTCCCGCCCGCGCTGCTGCGGGCCACATGGCCGGTCATCACCCGCAGCCGTGCGTCCTCCTCCGCCACGCTCAGCACCGCCGAGGCCCCCGGCGCGGGCGCCGCCACCCCGGCGGGCAGCACGATCTCGGCCATCCCCACGGGATGCGCGAGGCCGCGGTCGATGCGCGCCGCCCGCACCGGCGTCGCTGCCCCGGCCCCGTCGAAGCGCACCTCCAGCCGCATGTCAGTTGCCTCCGCCCCCGGTTTTCAGCGCCAGCGACAGGAACTGCACCGAGCGCAGACCGTAGGCCACGAAGATGGTGTAGGCATCGCCCGCCGCGATGGCGGCGCTGATCTTCTCCAGCTCGTCGCCCACGCCCTCCGTGCTGGCGCTGCCGCCCGTGCCGGCGTTGACCACATCCACCACCGCGGGGAACAGTCCGTACGGACTGCCGGCGTAATCGCCCTGCACGGTGCGGGTGTTGAGCGCGTTGAAGGCGTCGATGCGGTCGGACACGCCGATCTCGTCCTTGATCTTCGTGGCCTCGGTGATGACCCGCGACACCTCGGTGACCGCGGCCTTCACCGCGTTGTTGATGGCTCCGTCGCCCGGTATGCCGGCCAGCAACGTGTTCACGGCGTCCTCGACCCCGGTGCCGACCGTCAGGGCGTCCATGTAGGATTGCAGCGCGGTGACATGGGTGGTCACGTTGGAGATGTTGCTGTCCGGCCAGATGGTGTCCGGATCGAAACTGCCGCCGCTGATGATCCTGTTCATCTCGTGCAGCGCATCGTTGATCGCCCTGCTGCGGGCGTCCAGCCTGGTGAGAAGTTCGGTTCCCGTGGCCATGACCGCTTGTTCCTTCTGCTGACGTTCCCGATGTGTCGTTCCGTGATCTGATCGCCGGGCTGCCCCGGTCAGCGGGCGGCCGCCGCGACCTTGCCCGCCGAATTCAGGACCTCCTTCAGTGGCTCGAGGCCCTGCACCAGTGCCATGGCGTCCTCCAGCAGCGCCGCGGCCTTGTTCACCGCATCCAGCGCGCCCTGCGCCGTGCCCATGGCATCGGCCAGCGCGCCTGCCGCGGCCGCCGCCCCCGCCGCGTCCATGGCGGCGAGGTCGTCCAGAAACCCCGGGTCGAACCCCCCGGGCGCGGCCGGGGGCGGGGCCACATGGCGGCGCAGCGTCAGGCCGTAGAAATAGACCCCCGGCGCGCGGCCGGTCTGGGTGACATCCAGCGTCTCGGGCAGGGCCTGTTCGATGTCGGCCGCCACCGCCGCCGAGGCGGTGAAATCCGCAGGCGCGCCCGCGCGGAAGAAGGCCCGCAGCGCCTCCAGCCGCTCGGCCGCGCCCGCGCCGCCGGCGATGCCGCGCAGCTCGATCGCCGCGGCGGCTTCGCCGAAATCCTGCACCAGATCGCCGTCCCAGCCGGGGATCGGCTGCGCGGCCAGCTTGCGGCGCTGGCGTACCCGGATGTCGGTGACGCCATCGAGCTCCAGATCGCCGATCAGCACCGTTTCCACCATCACGCCTCCTCCGGGTCGTCGAGTCCGTGGCGCAGCAGGTCCGCGGCGGCGATCCGCCCGAGGCTGTCGCGCACCCGCAGGTCGAAGGCGAACGCATCCACCGACTGCTCCGCCGCCTGCTCCGCCGCCTGCGGCCCCCTGTCCGCCAGATCCTTGGGCCCGGCGGTCGCCCGGGCGCCGAGCGGATGCGCCGGCATGGGCATCAACACCTCCAGCATCCCCAACAGATCGACATCGCCTCCCGCGCCGCCGCGGGGCATCGGCGCGGCGCCATCCGCCTGCGCCCCTGTCGGCCCGGCGGCCGCCGCAGTGTCGGCGACCGGGTCCGCCCGGCGTGCCGGGCGCAGAGCGTCTGCCGCCTGCCGCGCGGGGCCGCCGACCGCAGGCGTGGCGGGGCATGGCCCCGCCCGTACTGCGCCCCGTGGCATCAGGCCGGGACTGTCGGCGATCATCCTCGCAAGCAGCCCCGTCGGCGCATCGCTGGACTGCGCCCGGCGCGCCGCCGCCGACAGCAGCGCCCGACCCAGGCCCGTACGCGCAGGCGGCAGCCGGGCAGGGGGGGGCGTGATTGCCGAGGCCTCCGCATGTGTCCCCGCCGGGGCGGTGCCCCGAACCGCAAGGTTCCCGGGCGTCCTCGGTCCGTCCGGTGTCCGGTCGGGCACCTCGGTGCGCGCCGGGACCGGCCCCGTTGTGTGGCCTGGGACCGGCGCCGTAACGCCAGGCGCTGTCTTGGCCTGCGCGTCCTGCCCGCCCGTGGCTGGCGGTGCCGCGCGCGGCACCGCCGCCTTGCGGAGAGGCGCGGGCGTCGCCGTCCGCCGCAGATCCGGCGCCGCGCCCACGGCCGGCGCGTCGGGCACCGCGGCTGCTGCCGCCCCGACGGTCCCGGCCCGTGGCCATGATGGGGGGGCCATCGGCGCCAGCACGGTCGTCGCCAGCGTCCGCCGCGCCCCGATCCCGGCCCGCCGCGCAAGGCCGTTGGCGGCCAGCGGGCACAGCCGGTCGAGGGCCAGTGCCAGCCCCGGGGCCAGGCGCGGCCGGAGGCGGAGGCGGGGCTCAGCCATCGCGCACCACGATGCGGGTCAGCGTGTCGGGCAGGGCGCCCCGACCCGGATCATCCGGCGGCCGGTTCGCAATGGCAGGCGTCGCGGCGCTGCCGGCCGCGCCCACCAGTTGCGCCGCGGCGCCCAGCCTGCGGGCGGTGGCGGCCGGCAGGGCCTCTGCCTCGGCGGGGCTCAGGCCATAGGCCAGGCACAGCCCGGCCAGTTCGATGTCGGGATGGGGCAGGCCCGCGGCCAGAAAGGCCTCGATTTCGGCCGCGGCATCGGGGTCGGACAGCGCGCGCGCCTCGCGCGCCAGCGCCTCGCCCAGCGCCACCGGCAGCGCGGCCACCTCGGCCCGGCCCAGCGCGCGGCCGCCCTCGGCCAGCACGGTGGAGGCGGCCACCAGCGCGATCTCGTAGCCCGCGGCATCCACGCTGGGCACCCCGTCCACAAGCCCCAGATGCGGCCGCAGGCAGGCGTTGCGCTCCGCGAGGCTCAGCGGGCGCAGACGCAGCGCCGACACCCCCGACCCCGCGGCGCAGCGCAGCACCACCGTGTCCCCGTCCCGCGTTACCCGCAGATCCAGCGCACGCGCCTCGGCGTCGAACAGCCGCGCGCCCTCGGCCAGCAGCGCATCGGCCAGATCGGCCGGCATCGCCGCCACCGAGGCCAGCGGCGCAAACTCCGCCGCGCCGGGCGGGCGCAGCCGCACCGCGCGCCGCAACCAGCCCTGCAGCAGGCGGTCCACATCGGCCTGTGCGCCGTCCTCCCCATCCCCGTCACCGGCGGCCCCGTCCAGGATCCGCAGCCAGCCGCCCCAGTCGGGCAGCACCACGCGATACGCGCCCTCCGGCCGGCACAGGGTGTCGGGCGCGCCGGCCTCCGCCTGGGTGGATGGCGCGGCCGGGTCCATCAGCCGCCGCCTTCGCGCGTGGCCGAGAAGTCATAGAGCGTCTCGCCCACCCCGCCCACGCCCAACGCAAAGCGCTTGCCATGGGCATAGCATTCCTGCAGCGAGATCACGTTCTCCTCCGGCCCGTCCTCGCCGTCGACCTGGGTGGAGATGACGATCTGGAACGGCTGTCCGGCGGCGAATTTCACCTCCAGCGCCGGCACCGTGCTGCGCGCCTTGATCACCCCGATGACCCGTGTGGTGCCGAACACCACGCCGATGCGCTCGGCCTCGCCGATGGCGGCGATGTCCAGGGTGGGCCGTTCGGTGACGAAGCTGATGTCCTGCAACCCCTCGACCGGTTCGCCGTCGATCAGGACCTTGCTGCGGTTGGCGCTCAGTATCCTCGGCATCGGTGGGCTCGCCTCCCCTCGGGCAGCAGCGCTCAGAATGCGCGCACGTTGATCGTGGCGTAGATGAAGTCGATGGCGCGCACCGGCCGGATGGCGATGCCGATGCGCACGATGCCCGCGGCGGCATCGGCATTGGTCGCGGTCACGTCCACCTCGAAGGCCGGCGACAGCCCGTCGGCCGAGGGCACCAGCGCCCCCTCGCGCTCCATCGCGGTGAAGGCCTCCACCAGTCGCTGGCGCAATGCGGACCGCTGCGCCTGGGTGTTCAGCAACCCGATATAGTCGATGGCGATGTTCTGCACCTTGCGCACCGCGCGGTCGGCGGTGCGCTGCACGTTGATCTGGAAC
Organism: Rhodobaculum claviforme; assembly: GCF_016653255.1. Classification (GTDB taxonomy): domain Bacteria; phylum Pseudomonadota; class Alphaproteobacteria; order Rhodobacterales; family Rhodobacteraceae; genus Rhodobaculum; species Rhodobaculum claviforme. Next base: position 2,293 of record NZ_NHSD01000106.1, on the reverse strand, counting down.
TGGCTGGTGGCGATGCCCTTCACGACCGCGACCCCCTTGCGCGGCACGCTGCCCACCGGCAGCAGCCCCGCCGTCAGCAGCGCCCGCAGATCGCCGTCCGAGAACGCAAAGTTCGGCTCGGCGATGCCCCGCAGCGTCTTGAAGGTGGGCGAATGGAAATAGGGCAGCGCCGACAGCAGCCCCGCCACCGCCCCCACATGCCCCGAGGGCGCGGCCAGCACGAACCGGTCCGAGGTCAGCGCCGCGGCCATCCTGGTCGCCGCGGTCATGTCCGGCCGGGACGTGCCATGGGGCGGGATCTCGCCCAGCCCGATGCGGTTGCGCGCCTGCCGGCTCATGGCCTCGCAATGCGCAATCACGGCCGAGTGCAGTTCGGTCGCGGTGGTGGTGTCGGAGATCCGGTTCGAGGCGATCACCATGTCCACCTGCGGCGCGCTTTCAAGCCGCGCCAGCGCCTCGCGGAATGCGCCCAGCGTGGGTTCGGCCCCGCCCGCAAGTGCTGTGGCCGCGGCCTGCGCGTTGGTGTTGGATGGCATCACCCACCCGCCCGCGGCAAAGGAGGGCACCGTGGCATCCATGGAGATCAGGCTGCTGTCCTCGTTCACCGTCCGCATGAAGAAGCGCGGATCCTCGGCCTGCCCGGACAGGTTGCGGAACGCCTCGGCCACCCGGCCGCTGCGGGCCTCCGCGGAATTGGCATAGACCAGCACGTCGACACTGCGGCCCGCCCCGCTGCCCTTGGTGATGAACACCACCCGCAGCGCGTTGCCCCAGACCCCCGCCGCCCGGGCCCGCACCTGCACCGTGCCTGACTGCGTGTCCCCGCCCGAGGCCACCATCGTCACCGGCACCGGGGCGGCCGCCCGTGCCCCGGCCGTCGACGGCACCGAAGCCACCACCAGCGCCCTGAGCCCGTTGGCAAACGCCAGCGGCACCTCCGGCATCGACGCGGTTGAACCCGGCCCGTAGAGATCGCTGAATTCCTGGAGTGAGCCGACCTCGCGCAAACGGTCGCGATCATTGGCCGTCTCGCAGGGGCCGACAATGCCAAGGACCCCGGCCGCCCCGATGCCACGCGGCACCAGTTCCTTGACCACTGTGATCTGCACGCCCGGGATGGTCAGCATGGCAGCCCCCCTTGCCTCACCGAAAAGTGTAAGGCCGCAGCGGCCCTTGGTCAATCATGGATTGCAGGGCGGGCGGCCCGACAACCGAACCGGTGCGTTTGGGTCCGAGTCAGAATGGTCTGAATGATTTCATGCTCTTGCGATGAGGCGGGTTCGGCGGCGGATGTGGGCGCCGCGCAGCCATGCCTCGACCCTCGCGATGGTTTTTTCCCACACCCTCGCCAGACGGCGGCAGCGGCCAGGCCATGCGAAGGCCCCCGCGATGACCCACCTGCGGGGCAGCACCTCGCAGCCCTTGGCGGTGTCGGAGCGCTTCACGATCTGCAATGTCCAGCGCCCGAGGCTGACAAGCGCGTCGCGCAGTTTCGGCCTGGCACAGCCGCCGTCCGCGAACATGTGGCGCAGAGTTGGGGCCTCGCGATGCGGCCAGGCAAAGAGCCCGGACGCGCCATCGCAATCCTGAGTGCCGGCGCTGTGGACCGTGCAGGCGAGCAGGTTGCCGCAGGTGTCGGTGATGACATGGCGCTTTGGGCCCTTGATCCGCTTGTCCGCGTCGAAGCCGAAAAGCGACTTTTTGTCAGAGGCCTTCACGCTCTGGCTTTCGATCACGCCGGCCGTCGGCTGCGCATCCCGTCCCGCCGCGTGGTGCGCCTGCGCGACCGGCGATTGGCCTGCCCCCTGAAAAGTGGTCCTCCCTGAGGTAGGCTTTCGAGCCCGATGGAGGATGCAGGGATGCCCCAGCAGAAGCACAAGTCGGAGGAGATCGTCGCGAAGCTCCGGCAGGTCGACATGTTGGTATCGCAGGGCCGGTCGGTGGCCGAGGCTGTGCGCACGATCGGCGTGACGCCGTTCACCTGCTACCGTCGGCGCAAGGAATTTGGCGGCTTGAAGACCGACCAGGTGAAGCGGCTGAAGGAGCTTGAGAAGGATCGAGCCATCGAGGCGCCACCGGTTCGAGCCCGATGGCGAGGGAGCGGCGTCGGAAGGCGGTATCCGATCTGACGCTGGAGAAGCTGATCCTTCGTGGTGAGCGCAGGCGCGCCATTGATGGTGTGGATGGCCCCCGCCTTGCGGCATCGCGATGTGCCAGAATGGGGCTGCGAAGCAATCCATTCGAGGGGAGCCATCCATGGATCATCCTATCACCATCGGCCTCGATCTGGCCA
>NZ_NHSD01000105.1 GCF_016653255.1 Rhodobaculum claviforme | reverse complement strand
CGCACGACGCCAGCGCGCGGGCGTCGTGCGGATCGGGCAGGCGGCGCCGGGCAAGCGCCGCGTCCGAGCGCGCCTGCGCGGCGGCGGTCAGGGGGCCCGCGGCGTCGGCCACCGTGCGCAGGGTGGCCGCGTCGCCGTTGCCATGCAGGGCGATGTCGCAGCCCGCGGCGATGGCCTGCGCGGTGCGCTGCGCTGCGGTGCCCGATAGCGCCTGCATCCCCAGATCGTCCGTGACCAGCAGCCCGCGAAAGCCGATCCGGTCCCGGATCAGCGCGATCAGCGGCGGCGCGCAGGTGGCAGGGCGGTCATCGACGGCGGCATAGACGACATGCGCCGTCATCGCGATCGGCAGGTCGGCCAACGCGGCAAAGGGGGCCAGGTCACTGGCGTCCAGATCGGCCAGCGGGGCCGCGACCACCGGCAGGGCGAAATGGCTGTCGGCGGTGGCGCGACCGTGGCCGGGCAGATGCTTGAGCACCGGCAGCACCCCGCCCGTCAGCAGCCCGTCGGCGGCGGCGCGGGCGTTGCGGACGACCTGCTGCACGGTGGTGCCATAGCAACGATCCGCGAGGAACGGGTGTGTGGCCGGTCCCGCAAGATCGGCACAGGGCGCGCAGTTCACATCGATCCCCACGGCGGCCAGCTCGGCGGCGATCAGTCGGTGGCGCAGGTGGATCGCCTCCTCGGTCGCGGGGCCGGCGGCGGCGGTGGCGGGGCTGGGCCACTCGGTCCAGTGGGGGCCGCGCAGGCGGGCCACGCGGCCGCCCTCCTGGTCGACCAGGACGGGCGCGTCGCGGCCCAGCGTGTCGCGGATGTCGGCCGTCAGGCGGGCCAGCTGTGCCGGGTCGCGCACGTTGCGGGCGAACAGGATCACGCCCCAGGGGTCGGCCGCGCGCAAGAAGGCGCGGTCCGTGCCCTCCAGCACCGGGCCGGGCAGCCCGAGGATGGCAGCAGCCGGCCCGCTCACCGGATCAGGACCGGGATGCAGGTGACATCCTCGGCGATGAGGACGGCGCAGAAGCGGCGGGCCTCGGCCTCGGTGCCGAAGCCGTGGGCGCGCAGGCGGTAGAAGGTCCGCCCGCCGGCCTCGGCGGCCTGGATCACGCGGCCCTTGTCCTCGAACAGGGCGGGGAAGCTGTCGGCCAGGCGTTCCCACTCGGACCGGGCGGCGGCGCCGTCGTCCAGCGCGCCCAGCTGCACCAGCCGGGTGCCGGGGGCCAGGCTGTCGGGGTCGATCTCCACCGTGGCGCCGGGGGCGAGGGATTGCAGCACCGCGCGCGCCGCGGTCTCGGCCACGAGGTCGTAGCTGGGACGCGGTGGCGGCACCGGCGAGCGCGTCAGCCCCGGGGTCGAGGCGATCACCGCGCCGCTTTCGTCGCGCGGGGGCGAGGGCGGCGGGGCGGCGTCGGCCTCCAGCACCGGCGGCGCAGGGGCCAGCAGCACACGTTCGGGCGGCGCGATCTCGGCGCCCGCGGCGATGGCGTTGACCGACAGCCCCTGGTGGGCCGCGCGCAGGCCGCCGGGATCGTCGGGGGCGACGCGCATCGGCCCCTCCAGCGCACGCACCACCGGCACGCCGGACACATCGCGCACCGCCAGCGTCCAGCCCCAGCCGACGAAGCCCGCCAGCAGGCCCAGCGACACCACCACCGCCAGCACATTGGTCAGCATCCGCAGCGCCGAGCCGCCGCCGCGCCCGTCGCCGCCATCGCCCGTGTCGAATCGCGTGTGGTGATCCGCCTGCATCATCTGCCGTGCCCCACTGACATGGACCGCGGCGGGCCCGGGGGCCCCGCGGTGGTCCGGACTGCTCATGGCTCCGGGGCGGGCTGTTCTCAGCGCAGCTCGTCCGCCGGGGTCACGCCGAGGATACCAAGACCTGTGGAAATCACAACGCCGGTGGCCCGGGCCAGTGCAATTTTAGCCAATTCCGCCTCCGGTGCGCCCTCATCCAGGAACCGCAGGGCGGGATCGTCGTTGCCGCGGTTCCACAGCGCGTGGAATTCTGCCGCAAGCTCCGACAGATAGGTGGCGATGCGGTGCGGCTCTCCGGCGCGGGCGGCGACCTCCACCTGGCGGGGCCACTGGGCGATCTTCTGCGCCAGCGCGATCTGCGCGGGATCGCCGAGCAGCGCAAGGTCCGCGCCCGCCAGCGCCGCGTCATCCACCGCAGCCCCCGCCGCCGCGGCCTTGCGCATCACCGAGGCCACGCGGGCGTGCGCATACTGGACATAGAACACCGGGTTGTCCTTGGACTGCTCCAGCGCGCGGGCAAAGTCGAAGTCCAGCGGCGCGTCGTTCTTGCGCGTCAGCATCACGAAGCGCACGACATCCGCGCCGACCTCGTCGATCAGGTCGCGAAGGGTCACGAAGGTCCCGGCGCGCTTGGACATCTTGAAGGGCTGGCCGTCCTTGAACAGCCGCACCAGCTGCACCAGCCGCACCTCCAGCGTCACGCGCCCGTCCGACAGCGCCGACACCGCCGCCTTCATCCGCTTGACGTAGCCGCCATGGTCGGCGCCGAAGACGTCGATCAGCAGATCGAACCCGCGCTCGATCTTGTCGAAGTGATAGGCGATGTCTGGGGCGAAATAGGTCCAGCTGCCGTCGGATTTCTTGACCGGGCGGTCCACGTCGTCGCCGTGCGCGGTGGAGCGGAACAGCGTCTGCTCGCGCGGCTCCCAATCCTCGGGGCGCTTGCCCTTGGGGGGCTCCAGCACGCCCTCGTAGATCAGGCCGGCGTCCGTCAGGCGCTTCAGCGCCGCCTCGATCCGGCCGGTGCCATAGAGGGACTTTTCCGAGAAATACACGTCCATCGTGACGCCCAGCTGCGCGAGGTCGTCGCGGATCATGGCCATCATCGCCTCGGTGGCGATCTCGCGCACCTGGGTCAGCCACTCCGCCTCCGGGCGCTCCAGCAGGGTGTCGCCGAAGCGGTCCTTGAGGATCCGGCCCACCGGGATGAGGTAGTCGCCGGGATAGAGCCCCTCGGCGATGGCGGGCTCCAGCCCGTGCGCCTCGCGGTAGCGCTCAAAGGCGGAGCGGGCCAGCACGTCGACCTGTGCGCCGCCGTCGTTGATGTAGTATTCGCGCGTCACCTCATGCCCGGCAAACGCCATCAGCCGGGCCAGCGCATCGCCCACCACCGCGCCGCGCGCGTGGGCCACATGCATCGGGCCGGTGGGGTTGGCCGAGACGAACTCCACGTTGACCCGGCGCCCGGCCCCCATGTCCGAGCGGCCATAGGCGTCGCCCTGCGCCAGAACGGCCGCCACCAGCGCCTGCCAGACGCCGGGCGCCAGCCGCAGGTTCAGAAACCCCGGCCCGGCGACATCGGCCGCGGCAATGCGCGGATCATCGGCAAGGCGCTGCGCCAGGTCGGTGGCGATGGCGCGCGGTTGCAGGCCCGCAGGCCTGGCCAGAACCATGGCGGCGTTGGTGGCCATGTCGCCGTGGGCGGCATCACGCGGCGGCTCCACCGTCACCGCGTCCAGCTCGAGCCCCGCGGGCAGCGCCCCCTCGGCCTGCATCGCGCGCAGGCAGTCCAGCACCAGCGCACGGATGTCGGAGAAAAGGTTCATGGCGCGGGCCTCCGGGCTGTGGCGTGGGGTCCGGCGGGCATGGCGCCCGTGGACCCCGGGGCCTTAGCATGGCCAGCCGGAGGGTCAATGCGGACAGCCCCCGCAAACGGCCCCGGGCGCGCGCGGCCCGGCCGCCTCAGGCGCGGCGGCGGGTGCGCCCCGCGCCGAGCAGCGCCACAAGCCCGCCGCCCAGCAGCCACAGCGACGCGGGCAGGGGGATCACGTTGGTCGTGCCGGTCGGCTGGACCGAGAACACGATGTTGTCGATGCCCACGTTGAAGCCGTCCGGCCCCCATTGGATGCGGAGCCCGTCGCTGCGGGTCCAGGGGCCGCTGAAGGTGGTTGGGGCCGTCCCGGAAATGGTGATCCCGGCGGGGCTTGCGAAAAGCGCGTTGCCGTCCCTGTCCAGCACGCTCACCTGTGTGGTGCGATTCTGGTTCGGCCAGGCGCCGAGTTGGAAGCTCCTGATCGTGACCTCGTAGCCGGCGGCGGGGGTGAACAGAATCTCCGGACGGCCCCCGTTGGCCCCGTAGGCCACGCCCGTCAAGCCGCTGTAGTCTGGGCCGTACCAGCGCAGGAACGCGTCCGAAGTGGCGGTGTTCACGTTGAAGGTGTAGCTGACGGCAAGCTGACCCAGAATGCTGCCGTAAGTGCTGTCTATCGGGGCGTTGTTGATGCAAGGCCCCCCACAGATGTCCCCGGAAAAATCGAGTGTCGCCGCCGACACCGGCGCGGCCAGCACCAGCGCGACCGCCGCACCTGCAAAATGCTTCATGTGACCATCCTTCCAAATGAAGAATCTTAAATAAACTTTCCTCAACCCCGGATGGTGGTCAAGGAATTAATTGCCGCCAGTGCGCAAAAGAAAAAGGCGACCACGGGGGCCGCCTGATCCGATCCTGTCTGTGTCCGGAGCCGCCCGGCAGGGCGCTTCAGCCGCCCGAGGAGGACGCGAGGCGGATGTGGCTGGGGTCTGCCTCGCCGCTGGCGGGGCGGCCGGGGCCTGCGTTCTCGTCGATGAACTGAAGCACCAGGGGGCGGATGTTGTCGCGCCAGGACCGACCGGCAAAGATACCGTAGTGACCCGCGCCGGGTTCCACATGGTGGGCCTTCTTGGTGTCGGGCAGGCTGGTCAGCAGCCCCAGCGCGGCGGCGCACTGGCCGGGGGCGGAGATGTCGTCCTTCGCGCCCTCGACGATCTTGACTGCGCAATCGGTGATGGTGGCGAAGTCGACCTTGTGGCCGGCCACCACGAAGTCGTTGCGCGCGATCTCGCGGCTTTTGAAGATGCGCAGGACGGTGGACATGTAGAATTCCGCCGTCATGTCCATCACCGACAGATATTCGTCGTAGAAGCGGTTGTGCTTGTCGCGCTCGGATCCTTCGCCCTTGGCTTCGGCGGTGATCTTGTCGGCAAAGGCCTTGCCGTGGCGTTCGGCGTTCATCGAGATGAACGACGACAGCTGCGCCAGCCCGGGATACACCATGCGCCCGGCCCCGGCGTATTTGAAGCCCACGCGTTGCAGCGCCAGGTGTTCGAGCTGGCCCATGGTCACGCGGCGGCCGAAGTCGGTGACCTCGGTGGGGGCGGCGTCGGGATCGACCGGGCCGCCGATCAGCGTCAGGGTGCGCGGCTGCGCGGCGGGCTCCAGCTCGGCCAGATAGGCGGTGGCGGCCAGCGCCAGCGGGACCGGCTGACACACCGCGACGACATGGGTGTCGGGGCCCATGTGGCGGATGAAATCCATCAGATAGAGGGTGTAATCCTCGATGTCGAACTTACCGGCCGACACCGGGATGTCGCGGGCATTGTGCCAGTCGGTGATCCACACCTCCGCATCGGGCAGCAGGCTCGCGAGGGTGGAGCGCAGGAGCGTCGAGTAGTGTCCCGACATCGGCGCGCACAACAGGATGCGGCGCGACTTCTCGGGGCGGCCGCGGACGTTGAAGCGCACCAGATCGCCGAACGGGCGCGCGACCTCGACCGTGCGTTCGACCAGGTGGTCGCGCCCGTCCGTGCCCACGACGGTGCGGATGCCCCAGTCGGGCTTGATCACCATCCGCGCGAACGACCGCTCCGTCACCCGTCCCCACGCCGACATGACCTTGAACATCGGATGGGGCACAAGACCCCACATCGGATAGGACGCGATGGCCCGCGCCGAGGCGCCCATCCACTCGTTGGTGTTGCGGACCGTCTCCATCATGTCGTAGGTGAACATGTAACGCATCGTGTGGTCCTCTCCCGGGGGTGCCCCGTTCTTGGTGTGACGCCGCCAAAGCCCCCGGCCGGGTGCCGCCATGCTGCACGGCAGCACGATAGGGGGGAAAGATTAACATGACAACCGGGCAACAGGACGAAGGCGGCAATCTCGAACGCCTCAACGAGAACCTCGAACGCATAGAGGAGCTGTCGCAGCGCCTGGTCGCAGCACTGGCGCAGAAAAAGCCCGTGCGTCCGGCACTTCAGGCCCCCGACCAGGAACTCTACATGCGCGCGGCCACCGCCTATGTGGCCGACATGATGCAGAACCCCTCGAAAATCCTGGAACAGCAGGTCAGCTATTGGGGGGCTGCCCTGAAGCACTACGTCGAAGCGCAGGAGGCACTGCGTTCGGGCAGGCTGGCCGCGCCGCAGGACCACACCCCCGCCGACAAGCGGTTTTCCAACCCGCTCTGGCAGACCCACCCGTATTTCAACTTCATCAAGCAGCAGTACATGCTGTCGTCCGAGGCGATGGACCGCGCGGTGCAGGAGCTCGACCACCTCGACGCCCGCGACAAGCGCCGGGTGGCCTATTTCAGCCGCCAGATCATCGACATGTTCGCGCCGACGAACTTCCTCGCCACCAACCCCGAGGCCCTGTCGAAGGCGGTGGAGACGGACGGCGCGAGCCTGGTGAAGGGCCTCGAGAACCTGGTGCGCGACATCGAGGCCAACGAGGGCGAGGTGGTGGTGTCGCTCGCCGACCGCACCGCCTTCAAGGTCGGCGAGGATCTGGGCACCAGCCCGGGCCAGGTGGTGTTTCGCAACCGCATGATGGAGCTGATCCAGTACAGCCCCGCCACCGACAAGGTCCACGCCACCCCGCTGGTGATCTTTCCGCCCTGGATCAACAAGTTCTACATCCTGGACCTGAAGCCGCAGAACAGCCTGATCAAGTGGATCGTGGATCAGGGTTATACGCTGTTCGTGGTGTCCTGGGTCAACCCCGACGCCAGCTATGCCGATGCCAGCCTCGATACCTACATCGAGGAGGGGTACATGGAGGCGATCCGCGTCGCCAAGGAGATCACCGGCGAGGCCAAGGTCAACGCCGTGGGCTATTGCGTGGCGGGCACCGCGCTGGCGCTGACGCTGGCGCTGATGCACAAGCGCAAGGACGCATCCGTGCGCTCGGCCACCTTCTTCACCACGCTCACGGACTTCTCGGACCAGGGCGAGGTGGGGGTGTTCCTCGACGACGACTTCGTCGACGGGATCGAGCGCGAGGTCGAGGAGCGCGGCTACCTGCACTCCTTCTTCATGTCGCGCACATTCTCGTTCCTGCGCTCCAACGACCTGGTCTATGGGCCGGCGATCCGCAGCTACATGATGGGCGAGTCGCCGCCGGCGTTCGACCTGCTGTACTGGAACGGGGATTCGACGAACCTGCCGGCCCGCATGACGGTGCAGTACCTGCGCGGATTGTGCCAGCAGGACCGCTTTGCCCGGGACGGGATCGAGATCTGCGGCGAGACGCTCAGCCTGCGCGACGTGCGCCTGCCGCTGTGCGCCATCGCCTGCGAGACCGACCACATCGCCGCCTGGCGGTCGTCGTTCCGGGGCATCGCGGGGATGGGCAGCAAGGACCGCACCTTCATCCTGGCCGAATCAGGCCACATCGCCGGAATCGTGAACCCGCCGTCAAAGAAGAAATACGGCCACTTCACATCCGACGCGCCGCTGGCGGACCCCGATGACTGGCGTGCCGGGGCCACCCGCCACGACGGCTCCTGGTGGCCGCGCTGGGAGGGGTGGCTGGGCCGTCGGTCGGGCCGGATGGTCCCCGCGCGCGAACCCGGCGCCGAGGGGTATCCGCCGCTGTGCCCGGCGCCCGGCACCTATGTGCTGTCCGAGCCCGAGCCCTGAGAGCCCCCCGGCGCGGCCGGGGGTGGTGTCACAGCGTGATGCGACCGAACGCGTCGCGCAGGGCGTGGGACCACGACTCCGACATCGCAGCGAATCGGGCGTCCCCGGCCTCGATCCGGGTGCGCTCGGTGATGCGCAGGTCGCCCTCGGCGATCACCGCCATGTCGAGCGGCATGCCCACCGACAGGTTCGACCGCAGGGTCGAATCCATCGACAGAAGCACCGCCTTGCGCCCGTCATCAAGGCCGAGGTCCGGGCGCACCACCCGGTCGAGGATCGGCTTGCCGTACTTGTGCTCGCCGATCTGGAGGAACGGGGTGTCCTCGGTCGCCTCGATGAAGTTGCCCTCCTGATAGATCAGGAACATGCGCATGCCACCGCCGCGCCGCTGGCCCGCGACGATCATGCTGGCGCCGGCCATGCGCTCGGCCCCGGCCATGCGGCCCGCGATCTCGCCGCGCACCTCCGACAGGGCCTCGCCCACGATCTCGGCCACGCGCAGGATCGTGGGCGCCCTGAGGATGTTGCGCGCGGGATCGGCGTCGGGGTCGTCCGACATCGCCTCCTCCAGACGCGCGAGCGTGGTCTGGGTGACCGACAGGTTGCCGGCGGTCATGATCGCGATGGCCCGTTCGCCCGGCACCTCGAAGGTGAACAGCTTGCGATAGGTCGCGATATTGTCGAGACCCGCGTTGGTGCGGGTGTCCGACAGCATCACGATCCCCGATCTGAGCAGCAGTCCGACACAATAGGTCACGTCCGATCCCCCACACCCCACAGCCGGCCGCGGACCCCCGCGCCGGCGTTCCCGGACTTGCGACGCGGGGGCCACACCGGCCCCCGTGCCCGTTTCACTGCTGCGTGGCCCGCACCGATACGGTCACATCCATCCGTTCGGTCGCACCGCCGCGCGCGACGCCGCGAATCGGGGCGGCCCCGGCCGCATCCAGCCCCGACCCCAGCCGCACATAGCGCGCATCGGGGCAACAGGCGTTGGCGGGATCGAAGCCGATCCAGCCCAGCCCCGCCACCCAGATCTCGGCCCAGGCGTGGGCGGCCTCGGCGGCGGCACCCTGCGCGTCCGCATCCTCGCCGCCCAGATATCCGCTGACATAGCGCGCGGGCAAGTCCAGCACACGCGCCGTGGCGATCAGCGCATGGGCGTGGTCCTGGCACACGCCTTCGCCCAGGCGCAGCGCCTCGGCGGCGGTGGTGTGCGCCTCGGTCACGCCGGGGCGATAGGCGATGGCCTCGGCCACGGCCGCACACAGGCGGTGCGCGCGGTCCAGATCCTCGGTCGCGCCCGCGACCGCCGCGCGCGCGAGTTCCGTCAGCGCCACATCGGCCCGCGTCGGCGCGGTGTCGCGCAGATAGGCCGCCGCCGGCATCCGCTCGCGGTGACCCCGCAGCACGCCCGCCAGATCCTGCGTCTGCACGCGGCCGTGCACGCTGACCGTGATCTCCGACAGCGGGCCGTGGGCGGAATGGCTCTGGACCCAGTCGCCGGCGCCGTCCCGGAAGCCGCCGCCGGCGGTGCCCTCGCTGACCTCCACCGACCAGTCGAGGACGGTCTGCCCGTCGAACCGCGTCGGCGTCAGACGGTGGCTCTGGACCACGCCGCGCACGGGGCGGTCGTAGTGATAGGTGGTGACATGCTCCACCGTGACGATCATCGGATATCCCCGCTCAGATAGACCTCGCCCACGAGGCGGCCGATGGCGCCGACCTCGGCGATGTAGCGGGTCAGGAATTCGTGCAACCCTTCCTCGAACACATCCTCCACCGTCATCTCCGCCAGCTCCCCCAACAGTGTGCGCGCCCGGGTCTGCACCACCGAGCTGCGCTGGTACCCGCGCGCCAGCCGGTCGAGGTGATCGGACATGCCCTGGGCGCAGGTCCTCAGCGATCTTGGACACTGGGGGTTGAGAATCAGGAAATGCGCGATCTTGTGCGCGGTCACATCCCCGCCATAGGCCCAGTGAAACGCCCGGTGCGCCGACAGCGCGCGCAACAGCGTCGTCCACTGGTAGTTGTCCAGCCCCGAACCCACCAGGTCGAGCCGGGGCAACAGCACGAAATACTTCACGTCCAGCAGACGCGCGGTGTTGTCGCCACGCTCCAGGAAATAGCCGAGGTGGAGGAAATCCCAGTTGTCATTGCGCAGCTGCGTGGCCTCGATGGCGCCGCGCACCTGTGCGCAGTGGCGCAGCGTCCAGTCGACCATGTGGCTCAGCGGCAGTTCCGAGCGCGGCGTGCGCTGCAGCTCCCGCAACTCCTGGAACGCGGTGTTGAGCGCGTCCCACACCTGCGTCGTCAGCGCCGTGCGGACCACCCGGCCGTTTTCGCGCGCTCGCCCGATGCACGACGCGATGGACGAGGAGTTGTCGGTGTCGAAGAACAGATAGCTTTCGATGTTGCGCTGCACCGCGTCGCCGTACTTGGCGTGGAAGCCCTCGGCGCTGCCGGCGGCGCGCAACAGCGCGTCCCATTCGTTGCGGTACCCGTCGATGCCCCCCGGCATCAGTGCGATTCGCGCCCCCACTTCCAGCAGGCGGGCGGTCTTCTCCGCCCGCTCCATGTAGCGCGCGATCCAGTAGAGGTTCTCGGCCGTCCGGCTCAGCATCCGCCCACTCCGCCCAATTCGGGGACCATCACTCGGCCAGCACCCAGGTGTCCTTGACCCCGCCGCCCTGGCTGGAGTTCACCACGAGGCTGCCCTCCGTCAGCGCCACCCGCGTCAGGCCACCGGGCACCAGCTTGATCTGCTCCCCCACAAGGCAATAGGGCCGCAGGTCCACATGGCGCGGCGCGACCCCTTCCTCCACGAAGGTGGGGCAGGTCGACAGCGACAGCGTCGGTTGCGCGATATAGTTCGCTGGGTTGGCCAGCAGCCGTTCGCGAAAGCTCGCGACCTGCTGGGCGGTCGCCTTGGGCCCCACCAGCATGCCGTACCCGCCCGAGCCGTGCACCTCCTTGACCACCAGATCGGCCAGGTTGTCGAGGACGTACTTCAGGTCGTCGCGCTTGCCGCATTGCCAGGTGGGCACGTTGTTCAGCACCGGTTCCTCGCCGAGGTAGAAGCGGATCATCTCGGGCACGAAGCAATAGACGGCCTTGTCGTCGGCCACGCCTGCGCCGGGCGCCGAGGCAATCGTCACCCCGCCCGAGCGGTAGACATCCATCAGCCCCGCCACCCCCAGCATCGAATCGGCGCGGAAGCACAGCGGGTCGATGAAGTGGTCATCCACCCGGCGGTAGATCACATCGACCTTCTGCGGGCCGCGGGTGGTGCGCATCCAGACAAACTCGCCCTCGACGAACAGGTCCTGGCCCTCCACCAGCTCCACCCCCATCAGGTCCGCCAGGAAGCTGTGCTCATAGTAGGCCGAGTTCAGCGGCCCCGGCGTCAGGATCACGATGGTCGGCTCGCGGTCGCACTTGCGCGGCGCGACCGAGGCCAGCGTGCGCCGCAGCGCCTCGGAATAGCCGTCCACCGGCTCGATCCGGTTCTCGCGGAACAGCGCGGGGAACAGCCGCATCATGATCTCGCGGTTCTCCAGCATGTAGGAGACCCCCGAGGGCGTGCGGCAGTTGTCCTCCAGCACGAAGAAGTCGTCGGGGCCGGTGCGCACGATGTCGATGCCGACGATGTGGCTGTAGACCCCGCGCGGCGGGCGGATGCCCATGACCGCGGGCTCGAAGGCTTCGTTGCGGTGCACCAGATCGGCGGGGATGCGGCCCGCGCGGATGATCTCGCCGCGGTCGTACACATCGGCCAGAAAGGCGTTGAGCGCGCGGGTGCGTTGCAGGATGCCCCGCTCCAGCCGCCGCCACTCGGCCTGCGTGAAGACGCGCGGGAACATGTCGAACGGGATCAGCCGGTCGGGATCGCCCCCCTCGCCATAGACGGCGAAGGTGATGCCAATGCGCCGGAACAGCGCCTCGGCCTCCGCCTGCTTGAGGTGGCGCAACTCGTCCGGCATGGACCCCGTCCAGTCGCCAAGCCGCGCATAGGGCGCGCGCACCTGCCCGCCGTCGAACATCTCGTTGAAGAAGGCGTCCATGATCCCCTTTCGGCTGCGATGTCCCACGTTAACCGGGGGAATGGCCCGAGGGGAAGGGGCAGGGTGCCGCCGCCGTCTTCCCCGCCGCGCGGATTGCCCGTCCGAAGGGCAGGCCGCCTACATCCCGCGTTCCATCGGGCTTTCGACCGCGCCGCCCGCAGCCACCCAGTCCTTGAACGCGCCCAGGTTGAAGACATGGGTGTAGCCAAGATCGTGCAGCGTCTTGCCCGCCAGCGCCGCGCGCCCGCCGGCGGCGCAATAGACCACCACCGGGCGCTCGGGGTCGAACGCCGCCTCGTGCAGCGGCGAGGCCGGGTCGGCCCGGAACTCCAGCATTCCGCGCGAGACATGGCGCGCCCCGGCCACCTTACCGTCGTGGACCACCTCGGGGGCATCGCGGACATCCACGACGAGGGCGCCGTCAGCCATCAGCTGCTCCGCCTGCGCGCGGTCGATCTTGGGGATCACGGCGTTGGCGGCGTCGATCATCTGCTGGAGGGTCTGGGGCATGGGGGAGGCTCCGTTGCTTGGTTCTCGTCGAGTTTTAGTATTCTTTGGTTGCGATATCTCTTGATGAATCCATGCTCCCTGTCCAAAGGTTGCTGCTAGGCTCAGGACTCATAGCCAGAAGATGACGGTTGCGGCGAGGGCGATGGCGGAGAGGAAGACCTTGGGGCATCGGTCGTAGCGTGTGGCGATGCGGCGCCAGTCCTTGAGCCTGCCGAACATGATT
>NZ_NHSD01000104.1 GCF_016653255.1 Rhodobaculum claviforme | reverse complement strand
TGACCCCCCTGCCCGGCCGCCCCCAGCGAAAGGCCCCGCCATGTACCGCCTCAAGCTTGTCCCGCAGGACACGACGATCGATTTCTTCCGGCACTGGCGCTACACCTTCGGGGCGTCGCTGGTGGCCATGGTGCTGTCGATCGTGGTGTTCGCCATCGTCGGGCTGAACTTCGGCATCGACTTCCGCGGCGGCACGTCGATCCGGACCGAGGCCGAGCAGCCGGTCGACGTCGGCGCCTATCGCGATGCGCTGGGCCCGATGGGGCTGGGCGACATCGCCATCACCGAGGTCTTCGACCCCACCTTTGCCGACGACCAGAACGTCGCCATGATCCGCATCCAGGCCCAGGACGGCGACGAGAGCGTCAGCCCCGAGGTCGTCGCCCAGGTCGAGACGGCCTTGCAGGGCGTGGACCCCACGCTGCGCTTCACCTCGGTCGAATCGGTGGGCCCCAAGGTCTCGGGCGAGCTGGTGCGCGGCGCGATCATTGCCGTGACGCTCGCGCTGGCGGCGGTGCTCGTCTACGTCTGGCTGCGGTTCGAATGGCAGTTCTCGGTCGGCGCGGTGGCGGCCCTGGTCCATGACATCGTGCTGACCATCGGCATCTTCTCGATCCTCCAGATCCGCTTCGACCTGGCCATCATCGCAGCGCTGCTGACCATCGTGGGCTACTCGCTCAACGACACCGTCGTCGTGTTCGACCGGGTGCGCGAAAACCTGATCAAGTACAAGAAACGCCCGCTGAAGGAGGTGCTCAACATCTCCGTCAACGAAACCCTCAGCCGGACGGTGATGACCTCGGTCACCACGCTGCTGGCGCTGATCGCGCTGTTCGTGCTGGGCGGCGACGTGATCCGGGGCTTCGTGTTCGCGATGATCTGGGGGGTGATCGTGGGGACGTATTCGTCGGTCTTCGTGGCCTCGGCGGTGCTGCTGCGGCTGGGCGTCACGCGGGACTGGTCCAAGGACAAGGACGACACACCGGGCACCCAGTTCGCCACCTCCGGCAAAGGCGCCTGAACCACCGCAGGGGAGAACCACCATGGACCTGAGGGAAGTGCCGTTCGGCGGCCTCAAGCCCATCGAGGGCTACGGGCCGGGTTTTTTCCGCATCGGGGGCACGGTCTGGACCGGCCCGGTCATCGCCTGCGCCGATCGGGTGCGGGGCTGGGGCGGCTTCGACGACCTCGCCCCCCTCACCGCGCTGGTGGACGAGGTGGACGTGCTATTCGTCGGCACCGGCCGCGACATCGCCCCCTTGCCCGCCGATTTTCGGCGCACCCTCGAAGACGCCGGCGTGGGTGTGGAGATGATGGCCTCGGCCACCGCCTGCCGCAGCTACAACGTGCTCCTGTCCGAAGGGCGCCACGGCCACGCGGCGCCGGGTCCTCGTCCGCCGGGGGAATGCACATCAGGCCCACCACCGGCAGGTCCATCGCGCGGGCCTCCGCCACAAAGGCGTCGGCGTCGGCGGGCAGGACACCGGCCTTCTGCGGCTCGGCCCCGGTGTTGACCTGCACGAACAGATCGGGACTGGCGCCGCGTTCCTGTGCCAGCCGCGCAAAGGCCGAGGCGAGGCGCGGGCGGTCGAGGGTCTGGATGACGTCGAACAGCTCCACCGCCGCACGGGCCTTGTTGGTCTGGAGCGGGCCGATCAGGTGCACCTCCACCGCGCCGTAGCGGTCGCGCCAGCCGGGCCATTTGCCCTGCGCCTCCTGCACGCGGTTTTCGCCGAACAGGCGATGGCCCGCGTCCAGCACGGCCTCCACCCGCGCGTGGGGCTGTTCCTTGGACACGGCGATCAGGCGCACACTGCCCTGGGGGCGGTGGGCGGCGGCCTCGGCGCGGTGCAGGCGGTCGGCGATCTCGGACAGGGACATGCGCGTCAGTTCCGCGGGCCGCGGGTGGGAAACCGGCTGTCGCCCACCTCCAGCGTCATCAGGAAGCGCAGGCCGGAATCGGTCTCGCGCTCCAGATCGATCTGAAAGCGGCTCCCGGCGAGGAGTTCGGTTCGGCGCGCCGTGTCGGACGCGCCATCGTTGCGCACGACCCCCATCCGGGCGTCACCGCTGAAGCGGATCTCGGCCCCGGCGGGCAGGCCCCCAAGGGCAAGGCAGAGCGCGGCGGCGGGGACGGATCGAAGCATCGGCAACCTCCATGACCCCTCTGCCATAGCGCGCGGACGGGGGGCGCCTCAAGGCCCCGCGACCCTGCGGGGCCTGGCTGCGGCCCCCAACGGAAAAGAGCGGGCCAACGGCCCGCTCTCTCCCTGTCTGCCAACTTGTGATCCGGAGATCAGAAGCTGAAGAACATGCCGAAGTCGGCGCGGGTGTTGCTGTCCGACGTGCGGACAACACCGGTTTCGATCGAGGCGCCGCCGCCGAGGGCGTAGGACAGAGCAACGCCACCCGAGGTGCCGTTGAAGTCGGTCGCGCCGGGACGGTTGCCGCTCTCGTTGGCAACGAAGCCGAGCAGGGTGGCCTCGGGGGTCACGTCGAACGAACCGGCCAGGACGGCTTTCTTGACGCCGCGGCGGTCGGCAGCCTGCACGTTCACGCGGAACTGGTCGAAGTTAGCCCCGAACGTCGCGATCACGAGCTGGTTTGCAATCTTGGATTGCACGGTGCGCGGGCTGGTCACTTCCTGGAAGCCGATCGCACCGGTGTACTCGCCGAAGGTGTAGGCGAGGGTACCGGCAACACGCTCCTGACGCGCGATGTTAGTAGCGACGTTGACATTTCCCTGCGGGTCCACACGAAGCGCGCCAATCCCGGGGTTCCGGTCTGTGTAGGACAGCTGGGCGCGGAAGCCTGCGGCCGAGTAGACGACCTCGATACCGTTGCTCGCAGCGGGACCGGCGGCGCTGGAGCTGAATTCGTCCCAGACAAAGGGCGAGCCGGACATGTTGCCAGCCATGTTGTGGAAACCAAGACCGGCGAGACCGAGGCCGGCCGACTTGGAGCCGAAGTAGTGACCGGGCATGTCCGCGATGGCACCACCGATGTTGCCAATGCGGACGTCAAGCCCACCCCCACGAACGCCGAAGCGGGGAGCGGCAAACGAAACGGCACGACCGGCCCCACCAGCCAATTGCTGCCGACCATCGTTGCTGACGGTCTGGGCGCGTTGGAACACGTAAACGGTCGCACCGAAGTCGGTTTCAGCCGAGGCATTGATGTTCAGGCGGAAGCGGCTGTTGGTTGCAACTTCGCTGTTGTCGAAACCACCGGTTTCGCCTTCAATGAACTCGAAGCCGAAGCGAGCATAACCGCTGAGGTCGATGCCCTGGGCGGCAACGGGGGCGGCAACCATCATGGTCGCGGCCGAGGCAAGGAGGATCTTTTTCATGTTTCCCTCGTGTCTTGAAAGGACTTGCCCAACCCGGAAGGCCCAGTTTGGGTGTGCCTCTCTTTCGCCCCGCACGGCCTTCATTGCAAGTTGAAGCGCCCGGCCCGGCAACGACCGCCCGGCGGTGGTGCAGCTTTGCCACAGTCCCCCCCGGCGCCGTTGCAAGACAAGCCACGGGACCGGCAGGCGCCGCGCGGCCGGGCCGCCCGAGGGCGCGCGGGGGAGCTTTGCGCCGGGCGGCGCGCGCCGGTGCCGCGACGGCTTGTCCGGGGCCAT
This sequence comes from Rhodobaculum claviforme, assembly GCF_016653255.1. Taxonomy (GTDB): domain Bacteria; phylum Pseudomonadota; class Alphaproteobacteria; order Rhodobacterales; family Rhodobacteraceae; genus Rhodobaculum; species Rhodobaculum claviforme. Next base: position 9,061 of record NZ_NHSD01000104.1, on the reverse strand, counting down.
GGCCTCGGCTACGACTCGGGGCGCAGACAGGGACTTGGGAGATCACGCGATGGCGGTGCGCAGGCAGGCACAGACATGGTCCGGCTGGCTGGTGGCCGGGGCGCTGACGGCGTCGCTTGCGGGCTGCGGCGGCGGTGGGTGGTTCGGCGGGTCCGGCGGCGCGCAGGGCACATCGCCGGACCCGACGATCACCGACGGGCGCGACCGCGAAGCCGCCCTTGCGGGCTCGGGCACGGTGTGGGACCTGTTCGTCAACGCCAGCCCCCCCGACACCACGGTGGAGGTCAACCGCTACCTGTGGAACGCGGCGCTGGAGGTTCTGGACTTCCTGCCGGTGGAGACGGTGGACCCGTTCTCGGGGGTGATCGTCACGGGCTTCGGCACGCCGCCGGGCGGGGGGCGGGCCTATCGCGCGGCCGTGCTGGTGAACGACCCGGCGATGGACGCGCGGTCGATCAACGTCGCGCTGATGACGCGGGCGGGCCCGGCCGACCCGGCCACCGTGCGCGCCATCGAGGATGCGATCATGACCCGCGCGCGGCAGCTTCGGGTGCGTGACGGGCGGCTGTAATCCGGACGGGCGGGCCGCTGGACCTCGGGCGTGCGCGCGATATAAGCGGGCGCGCAGCAGTCAGGAGCGAGGCAACCATGGCCCGTTACGATCCCGCCGAGATCGAGCCCCGCTGGCAGGACCAGTGGGACCGCGAGGGCAGCTTTGCCGCCCGGGCCGAGTCCAGCCAGCCGAAGTATTATGTTCTTGAGATGTTCCCCTATCCCTCGGGGCGCATCCACATGGGGCATGTGCGCAACTACACCATGGGCGACGTGGTGGCGCGCCACAAGCTGGCGCAGGGGTTCAACGTGCTGCACCCGATGGGCTGGGACGCCTTCGGGATGCCTGCGGAAAACGCCGCGATGGAGCAGGGCGGCCACCCCGCCGACTGGACCTATGGCAACATCCGGGACATGCGCGCGCAGATGAAGCCGCTGGGCCTGTCCATCGACTGGAGCCGCGAATTCGCCACCTGCGATCCGGAGTATTACGGCCAGCAGCAGGCGATGTTCCTCGATTTCCTGGAGGCGGGGCTGGCGTACCGCCGGGCCGCCGTCGTCAACTGGGACCCGGTGGACATGACGGTGCTCGCCAACGAGCAGGTCATCGACGGCAAGGGCTGGCGCTCGGGCGCCGAGGTGGAGCGGCGTGAGCTGACGCAGTGGTTCTTCCGCATCTCGGACATGGCCGAGGAGCTGCTGGACGCGCTGGACGGGCTGGAGCATTGGCCCGAAAAGGTCCGGCTGATGCAGAAGAACTGGATCGGGCGCTCGCGCGGGTTGCAGTTCGCGTTCTCCACCGTGGGCGCGCCCGAAGGCTTCGACCGGCTGGAGGTGTACTCGACCCGCCCCGACACGCTGCTGGGCGCGACATTCGCCGCCATCAGCCCCGATCACCCGCTGGCGCGCAAGCTGGAGCGGGACGATCCGGCGGTGGCCGCCTTCGTCGCCGAATGCCGCCGCACCGCCACCAGCGAAGAGGCGCTGGAGACCGCCGAGAAGGTCGGCCTCGACACCGGCATCCGTGTGCGCCACCCGTTCGACGAAAGCCTGGAGCTGCCGGTCTGGATCGCCAACTTCATCCTGATGGACTATGGCACCGGGGCGATCTTCGGCGTGCCGGCGCATGACCAGCGCGACCTCGATTTCGCGCGGAAATACGGGCTGGATGTGATCGACGTGTTCGAATCGCGCGATGCGCCCGCGCCGGTGGCCGACGTGGCCTTCGTGCCGCCCAAGACCGAGGCGGTGCGCTATGTCCGCGGCTTTGCCGGCGAGGAGGTCCAGACCGGCGAGGACGCCATCGCCGCCGCCATCGCGTTGTGCGAGGCGCAGGGCGTGGGCCAGGGCGTCACCCGGTTCCGGCTGCGCGACTGGGGCGTGTCGCGGCAACGCTACTGGGGCTGTCCGATTCCGGTGGTGCATTGCCCCGCCTGTGGCGTGGTCCCCGAGCGCAAGGAAAACCTGCCGATCCAGCTGCCGCGCGACGTCAGCTTCGAACACCCCGGCAACCCGCTGGAGCGGCACCCGACGTGGAAGCACTGCGCCTGTCCGCAGTGCGGCGGGGACGCCACGCGCGAGACCGACACGATGGACACCTTTGTCGACAGCTCGTGGTACTTCGCACGCTTCACCGCGCCGCGGGCCGACAAGCCCACCGACCCGGCGCAGGCGGGCTACTGGATGAATGTGGACCAGTACATCGGGGGGGTGGAGCATGCGATTCTCCACCTGCTCTATTCGCGGTTCTTCGCCCGCGCGATGATCGCCACCGGCCACCTGCCGGAGCATTGCCGCGAACCCTTCGGCGCGCTGTTCACGCAAGGGATGGTCACGCACGAGATCTACCTGACCCGCGATGCCCGCGGCCGCCCGGTCTATCACCTGCCCGAGGAGGTCGCGGACGGGCGCCTGATCGCGACCGGCGCGGCGGTGGAGGTCATCCCCTCGGCCAAGATGTCGAAGTCCAAGAAGAACGTGGTGGACCCGGTCACCATCGTGCGCGACTTCGGCGCCGACACCGCGCGCTGGTTCATCCTGTCCGACAGCCCGCCCGAACGCGACGTCGAATGGACCGCCGCCGGGGCCGAGGCCGCGTTCCGCCACCTCAACCGCGTCTGGCGGCTGGCGTCCGAACTGGAGGCCGCGCCGGAGGATGGCACCCCGGAGGCCGACCTTGCCCTGCGCCGCGCCGCCCACCGCGCCATCCGCGACGTCAGCGACGGGATCGAGGGGTTTGCCTTCAACAAATCCGTCGCCGCCCTCTATACCCTGACCAACGCGCTGCGCGAGACCACCGCCGGGCGCGCGGTCCGGGCCGAGGCGCTGCGCACCATGGCGCAGCTGATGGCGCCCATGGTCCCGCACCTGGCCGAGGAGGTCTGGCGCATGGCCGGGGGCACGGGCCTCGTGCTGGCGGCGCGCTGGCCGCAGGCCGATCCGGCGCTGCTGACGCTGGCGACCATCACCCTGCCGATCCAGATCAACGGCAAGCGCCGCTCGGAAATCGAGGTCGCCCGCGACGCCGACCGCGCCACCATCGAGGCCGCGGCGCTGGCCGACGAACAGGTCCTCAAGGCGCTGGCGGGCGGGACGCCGAAAAAGCTGATCGTGGTGCCGGGGCGCATCGTCAATGTGGTCGTGTGATCGCCGCACCCTGATGCTGGGGCTGGCGGCGCTGCCGCTGGCGGGGTGCGGATTTCGCCCCGCGCTGGCGCCGGGCGGACCTGCCGACGGGCTGCGCGGGCGCATTCGCGCGGACAACCCGGGCGACGATGCGGGGCTGGCCTTCGTCACCCGGCTGGAGGAACGGCTGGGCACCCCGCAGGCGCCCGGTTGGCGGCTGGGCTGGTCGCTGGGCATTGCCACCGAACGGCGTGGGCTGGTCGCGGAGCTGGGTGACTCGCGCGGGCAGATGATCGGGCGCCTCGACTGGACCCTGACGCCCGAGGGCGCCGACACCCCCGTGGCCCGCGGCACCGCCGAGCGCTTCGTGGGCTATTCCCGCACCACCTCGCCGCTGGCGATTCGCGCCGCCGCCGAGGATGCCCGCCGCCGCGTGGCCGAAATGCTGGCCGAGGCGGTCGCGTCGGAGCTGATCGCCACTGCGCCCGGCTGGATGGACAGCGCCCCGTGAAGCTGTCGGCACGCGAGGCCCCGAAGCTCTGGGCCGCCCCGCCCGACATCTGGGCGGGCGTTCTGATCTTTGGGGCGGATGCGATGCGCGTGGCGCTGAAGCGGGCCGAGGCGGTGGCCGCGCTGACCGGCCCGGACGCCGACACCGAAATGCGCCTGGCGCGCCTGCAAGGGGCCGATGTGCGCCGCGATCCGGCCGCCCTGTCGGACGCGGTCAAGGCGCAGGGGTTCTTTCCCGGCCCCCGCGCCGTGGTCCTGGAGGAGGCGGGCGACGGGCTGGCGGACACGGTGCGCGCGGTGCTGGCGGACTGGCGTGCGGGCGATGCGCGGCTGGTGGTGACGGCGGGGCAGCTGCGCCCGGCGTCGGCGCTGCGCAAGCTGTTCGAGGGGCACAAGGCCGCCCACGCGCTGGCCCTCTATGACGACCCGCCCGGCCGGGACGAGGTCGAGGCCATGCTGCGGGCGGCCGGGCTGGCGCGCCCCGATGGCCCGGCGATGGACGACCTGATGGCGCTGGCGCTGAGCCTGGAGCCGGGCGATCTGCGCCAGACCATCGAGAAGCTCGCGCTCTACAAGCTCGATGACGGATTGCCCCCCGCCCCCGAGGAGATCGCCGCCTGCGCCCCCGCCTCGGTCGAGGCGGCGCTGGACGAGGCGTTGCACTGCGCCGCCGAGGGGCGCGCGGGCGATCTGGCGCCGCTGGTGCGGCGGCTCGGCGCGCAGGGCGTGACCCCGGTGGCGCTGGCGATCGGCGCGGGGCGGCACTTTCGCCAGTTGCACGCCGCCTCCGCCAACCCCGCGCGGGGGCTGGCCGAGGTGCGCAACTTTCGCGCCCGCGACCGGATGCAGCGCCAACTTCGGCAGTGGACGACGCCGCGGCTGGAACAGGCCATGTCGGTGCTGCTGGAGGCCGACCTCGCGCTGCGCTCCTCCAGCCGGGCGCCGGCGATGGCGCTGATGGAGCGTGCCTTGATCCGCGTGGCCATGCTGGGCCGCACCCGACAGGAAAGGTAATCCCCATGTACACCGTCATCGGCGGCGTCCGCAGCCGCGCCGCCCGCGTCCTGTGGATGCTGGAGGAACTCGGCCAACCCTACGAGCATCTGTCCGCCGCCCCGCAAAGCGCCGAGGTGGCCCGCCTCAACCCCGCCGGCAAGGTGCCGGTTCTGGTCGACGACGGCACCGCGATCACCGATTCGACCGCCATCATCCAGTATCTGGCCGACCGTCACGGCGCGCTGACCCACCCCGCCGGGACGCTGGAGCGCGCCCGCCAGGACAGCCTGACGCAGTTCGTTCTCGATGAGTTCGATTCGGTGCTGTGGGTGGCCGCGCGCCACAGCTTCATCCTGCCGGAGGCGCTGCGCCACGAAGGCATCAAGGAGTCCTTGACGTGGGAATTCACCCGCTCGCAGGCCACGCTGGTGGAGCGGCTGGGCGCGGGGCCGTTCCTGATGGGCGACACGATGACCGTGCCTGACATCGTGCTGACCCATTGCGGCGTCTGGGCACGCGCGGCCAGGTTCCCGATCTCCGAGCCGGCATGGGAGGCGTATCTGGAACGGATGGTGGCCCGCCCGGCGTTCCGGCGCGCCATGGCGCGCTAGCCCACCACCCCCACCACCCCCAGCGCGCGCAGCCCGTCCAGCACGAACTGCACCGACAGCGCGGCCAGCAGCATCCCCAGCAGCCGCGTCACCACCAGCGTGCCCAGCCGGCCCAGCGCCCGCTCGATCAGCCCGGCGGCCAGGAACATCACGAAGACCAGCGCGACGACAGCCACCATGACCGCCAGCACGGCGGCGATCCCCAGCGGATCGCCCCGGGCCTGCCCGGTCAGCAGGATCATCGACGCCATCGCCCCGGGCCCGGCGATCAGCGGCATCGCCAGCGGAAACACCGACGGATCGGCACCGGGGTCTTCGTGGCCCGCCTTGTCCTCGCGCCGGGCGGTGCGGCGCTCGAACAGCATGTCCAGCGCGGTGAGGAACAGCAAAAGCCCGCCCGCGATCTGGAAGGCGGGCATGGAGATGCCGATGAAGCCCAGGATCTCCTCGCCCAGCAGGCCGAAGGCCGCCAGCAGCACCACCGACACCAGGCACGCCCGCACGGCGATCCCGCGCCGGGCGCGCGCCCCCAGCCCCTGGGTCAGCGCAACGAAGATCGGCGCCAGCCCGATGGGATCGACCACCACGAACAGCGTGACAAAGGCGGCAACGACAAAGCCCCAGTCCATACCGCCCCCCGGTTACGCGCCCTGCGCGCCCTCCAGCCGCTCCTGCGCGGCCAGCCACAGCGCCTCGGCGCGGTCCATGCCCTCCATCACCTCGGCGTATTTCTTCTGCCAGACGACGGCCTCCCCGGCCTTGCCGGGTTCATAAAGCTCCGGGTCGGCCAGCCGCCGCGCCAGCTTGTCGCGCATCTCCGACAGCTTCTCCACCCGCGCCTCGCAGCGGCGGACCTCGGCGCGCAGGGCGGCGATGTCATCGCGCGACGGGCGCGGGGCCTTGGGGCGCTCGGCCCGCTCGGCCGGTTTCTCGGCGGTGTCGGAGGTCAGCAGGCTGCGCCGGTACCCCTCCAGATCGCCCTCATAGGGGGCCACCCGGCCGCCCTTGACCAGCCACAGCCGGTCCGCCACCAGCCCCAGCAGGTGCATGTCGTGGCTGACCAGGATCACCGCCCCGGTGTAGGCCGTCAGCGCCTCCACCAGCGCCTCGCGGCTCTCGATATCCAGGTGGTTGGTCGGCTCGTCCAGGATCAGCATGTGCGGCGCGTCCAGCGTCGCAAGCAGCAGCGACAACCGCGCCTTCTGCCCGCCCGACAGCTGCGCCACCGGGGTTTCCGCCTGGTCCGCCATCAGCCCGAAGCCCGCCAGCCGCGCGCGCAGTTTCGGCTGCCCCTCGTGCGGGCGCATCCGTTGCAGATGCGCCAGCGGCGAGGCCTCCAGGTCCAGCTCGTCCACCTGATGCTGGGCGAAATACCCCACCCGCAGCTTGGTCGCGCGCGTGACCTGCCCGCCCTCGGGCGCCAGTTTCTCGGCCAGCAGCTTGGCGAAGGTCGATTTCCCCTCGCCGTTGCGGCCCAGCAGCGCGATGCGGTCGTCCTGGTCGATGCGCAGGCCCAGCTCGCGCAGCACCAGGGGGCCGCCATAGCCCACCGCCACCCGGTCGAGCGCGATGATCGGCGGCGCCAGCTCCTCGGGGGCGGGAAAGGTGAAGACGGCGCGCGCGGCATCCTCGGGGGCGGCAATCGAGGTCATCTTCTCCAGCATCTTCAACCGGCTCTGGGCCTGCGTGGCCTTGGAGGCCTGGGCCCGGAAACGGTCGACGAACTTCTGCATGTGGGCGCGGCGGGCGTCCTGCTTGCGCGCCTCGGCGGCCTGCAGGGCACGCCGCTCGGCGCGCAGCCGGGCAAAGTTGTCATAGCCGCCCGCGTACAGCGTCAGCTTGCGGTCCTCCAGATGCAGGATATGGCCCACGGCCCGGTTCAGCAGGCCCCGGTCATGGCTGATCAGCAGCACCGTGTGGGGATAGCGCGCAAGATAGCTCTCCAGCCACAGCGCCCCCTCCAGGTCGAGGTAGTTCGTCGGCTCGTCCAGCAGCAACAGGTCGGGTTGCGCGAACAGCACCCCCGCCAGCGCCACCCGCATCCGCCACCCGCCCGAGAAATCCGAGCACGGCCGCGCCTGCGCCTCGGTGTCGAACCCAAGCCCCTTGAGGATCGCCGCCGCGCGCCCCTCGGCCGACCAGGCGTCGATGTCGGCCAGCCGGGTCTGCACCTCGGCGATGCGGTGGGCATCCTGCGCGCCCTCGGCCTCGGCCATCAGCGCGGCACGCTCGGTGTCGGCCGACAGCACGGTGTCCAGAAGCGAGGTCGACGACGACGGCACCTCCTGCGCGACGCCGCCGATGCGGGCGCGCGCGGGCAATTCGATGCGCCCGCCCTCGGGCACCATCTCACCCCGGATCAGGCGGAACAGCGTGGTCTTGCCCGCGCCATTGCGCCCGACCAGCCCGACCTTGTGGCCAGCCGGAATCCGCGCCGAAGCGCCCTGGAACAGCGGTTGTCCCGCCACGGAGAAATTCAGGTCATCGATCACCAGCATGCCGTCTCCCTGACGCATGCACCCCGCGCCGTCAACGCGCTCCGCACCCGTGCCGGTCGGCTTTTCAAGCCCCGGACCCCATGGTAGGGGACGCGCGCAATCATCGCGGACGGGCCAGGCCCGCCGCCCATCCAGAGGCAGACCCCATGGCCATCGAACGCACCCTGTCCATCATCAAGCCCGACGCCACCGCGCGCAACCTCACCGGCCGCATCAACGCCAAGTTCGAAGAGGCCGGCCTGCGCATCGTCGCGCAAAAGCGCATCCATCTGACCAAGGACCAGGCCGGCGAATTCTACGCCGTCCACCGCGAGCGTCCGTTCTTCGATGAACTCACCGGCTTCATGGCCTCCGGCCCGGTCGTCGTCCAGGTGCTCGAGGGCGAAGGCGCCATCGCCAAGAACCGCGAAGTGATGGGCGCCACCAACCCCGCCGAGGCCGCCCCCGGCACCATCCGCGCCGAATTTGCCCAATCCGTGGGCGAAAACTCGGTCCACGGCTCGGACGCCGCCGAGACCGCGGCCGCCGAGATCGCCTACTTCTTCGCCGGCACCGAAATCGTCGGCTGATCCTGATCGTCCCCGCTTGCCCACCCTCGCCCGCCGATCGGAGCGCGGGCAGGGGCTTGCCCCACCGAGGCAAGGCGCCTCAGCGCCCCTCGAACAGCGCCGCGCGCTTTTCACTGAACGCCAGCACGCCCTCGCGGAAATCGCGGCTCTGGCCGCACCGGCCCTGGCGGCTGGCTTCCTCATCCAGATGCGGCTCCAGGTCCTGCCGCCAGGCCGACCGCATCGCCGCGCGCACCTCGCGATAGGCCAGCGTCGGCCCCTGTGCCAGTTGCGCCGCGCGCGACCGCCAGCGACTGTCAAAGGCGTCGTCCGGCACCGCTTCCCAGATCATGCCCCACTCGGCGGCCTGCCGCGCCGGGATCGCCTCGGCGAACAGCGCGGCCCCCAGCGCACGCGCCGGACCCACCAGCCGCGGCAGCATCCAGGTCGCGCCCGCGTCGGGCATCAGCCCGATCCGCGCGAATGCCTGCACGAACCGCGCGCTTTCCGCCGCGATCACCACATCGCAGATCAGCGCGAGGCTCGCCCCCGCCCCCGCCGCCGTGCCATTCACCGCCGCCACCACCGGCACCGGACAATCCGCGATGGCCCGCACCAGCGGGTGGTATTCATCGCGCAGCAACTGTTCCAGGTTCAGCGCCGCCACATTGGGCCCATCGCCCAGATCCTGCCCCGCGCAGAACGCCAGCCCCGCCCCCGT
>NZ_NHSD01000103.1 GCF_016653255.1 Rhodobaculum claviforme | reverse complement strand
CCACGCCCCCCGCCACGCCCCCTGCCATCCCGGCAAATGTCGTGAAATTCCGCGGCCGGACCGACCCACATTCACCACCACACCACCACCCGTGCCACCGCCCGTGCCACCGTGCCTGCGCCGACCACAGGTCGGCGCGACACACGCAGCGTAGCAAGTGGTGGATTTGAAAATCAACGGAAGATTGTCCTTGGCTCCTGCGGACGAGTCATGGTCTACCCGACGCCCAGAGGGAGGCGTCCTGGCGCGGCATCGCCGCCGCGTCCGGTATGTATCGGGAGTATTTGCGGTGTCCAAGGTTTCTGCCCGAGGGTACGAGGTGACCGATCTGCATGGGGAGGACAGCGACCCCGACGCCCCGCTGTCCTGCGTGGAGCGGGTCCTGGTGCGCGACTGCTGGAACAAGATCGTCGCACAGGACACGGTGTTCGCCGGGCTGTTCTTCGAACGGCTGGTCAGCCGGGCCACGGATCCGGAGGACGCGCTGGGGCTGACGGCGGTGCAGGCGCCGGCGGAATTCATGCGGCTGTTCGACCTGGCGGTGCGCGCGCTCGACCCCGCCGCCGAGCAGACCCTGCGCGAGGGCTACACCACAGCCCCCCTCGCCCGCGAGGCGCGCTGCCGCAGCATCGAGGAGTGCGGCGTCTTCCTCGCCGCCCACGGCATGACCCGCGCGGACTGGACGACGGCGCGCGAGGCGTTCGTATGGGCGGCGTCCAAGGCCGCCTATCTGGAGGATTACGAGCGCGAGGACCTGGCGCGCGGGCCGCGATCGGCGCTGGCGCGGGCCTTCACGCAGCACATCGCGGCGCCGATGCACGCCATCCGCGAGGCGCAGGACGCCGCCCTTGCGCCCGACGTCGTCGCCCGCATGCGCGCCGGGGCCGAAGCGATGCTGACCCAGCCGCAGGAGGCCGGCGTCTTCTTCTATCGCACCCTGTTCGAGGCCTGCCCGGACCTGGTGGGGCTGTTTCGCACCGCCAACATGGACACGCTGTCGCGCCACCTGATCGACACGGTGGTGTTTCTCAGCCAGGCCGCGACCTCGCTGCGCGGGCTGCGCGACGAGCTGCGCAACCTGGCGCGCGTCCATCAGCTCAACCAGATCCCGCCGGACCAGTACGCCCGCCTGGCCGATCCGCTGTTGCAGACGCTGTCGAAGTTCGGCCACCCGCTGGACGCCGAAATGACCCGCGGCTGGGAGGTGCTGTTCGACCGCGTCTCGCGCATCGTCTCGGAGCCGATGGCCCAGCAGGAGCGCGTCCTGTCCGAGGCGCGCGGCTTCATCGACCAGCTTGCCGGGGAACTCGACTGGCCCGAGATGAAGACCCGCAAGCGCTGGAGCGCCATCGTGCGCGAGGTGCGCGCCACCGGCACCTATACCCACACCAACGAGGAACTCGACTACGGCGCCAAGCTGGCGTGGCGCAACGCGCCCAAGTGCATCGGGCGGATCTCATGGAAGAACCTGATCGTGCGGGACGTCCGCCACGTCACCGACGCCGGGTCGATCCATGACGAATGCATCCAGCACATGCGCACCGCCACCAACGGCGGCAACATCGAGATCGTGCTGACCGTGTTCCGCGCCCTGCAACCGACCGAGCGGTGGGGCCCGCGGATCTGGAACAGCCAGATCGTGCGCTATGCCGCCTATGAGATGCCCGACGGCACGGTCCGCGGCGACCGTGCGAACCTGGAGCTGACGCGGGCGATCATGGCGCTGGGCTGGACCCCGCCCGAGCCGCGCGGGGATTACGACATCCTGCCGCTGGTCGTGGAACTGCCGGGCGAGGCGCCGCGGCTCTTTCCGCTCGACCCCGCGGAGGTGCTGGAGGTCGCGATCAGCCACCCGACCGAGCCGGGCATCGCGGCGCTGGGCATGAAGTGGTGCGCGGTGCCCGCCATCTCCAACTTCCGGCTGGAAATCGGCGGCGTGCATTATGGCTGCGCCCCCTTCAACGGCTGGTTCATGGGCACCGAGATCGCCCGCAACCTGTGGGAGGCCGGACGCTACGACCGCGCGCTCGACATCGCCGAGGCGCTGGGCCTCGACACCTCCAGCGAACAGACGCTGTGGCGCGACCGGGCGTTCCTCGAACTCAATGTCGCGATCCTGCATTCGTTCCAGCAGGCCCGGGTGACGCTGGTCGATCACCAGACCGCATCGCGGCAGTTCATGATCCACGACCTGCGCGAAAAGCGCGCGGGCCGCGAATGCCCGGCGCAGGGCTCCTGGATCGTGCCGGCGGCGGGGGGCTCGACCACGCCGGTGTGGCACCACGAGATGCGGGACTTCCTGCTCAAGCCGTCCTTCACCTATGCGCCGGACCGCTGGCTCGCGCATCTCGACGAGGGGCCGGAGCTGCGCGCGGTGGCGCCGCCGCGTTCGAAGTCCGCGCGCCCGCTGATCGTCTACGCCTCGGAGACCGGCACCGCCGAGAGCTATGCCCACCAGGCCGGGCGCAAGCTGGCGGGGATGGCGCCCACGGTGAAATCCATGGCCGAGGTCAGCCTTGGCGATCTGGCGGGGCAGGCCCGTGTGCTGCTGTTCGTCGCGACCTGCCGCGATGGCGATGTGCCCGAAAGCGGCGAGGCGCTGCTGGCGGCGCTGGCCAGTGCCGCGCCCGATGCGCTGTCGGGCACGCGCTTTGCCGTTCTGGGCGTCGGCAACCGCATCTATCCCAATTTCTGCAGCGCCGCGATCACCGTGGATGCCGCCCTCGCCGGGGCCGGCGCCGAACGGATGGCCACGCTGGAGATGGCCGACGAGATCGCGGGCCAGGCCGACACGGTGAAGCGCTGGATCGACCTCTTTCACAAGCGCTGGTGCGCCGACCAGCCCGCGCACGCCACCCCGCGCCAGCTGGTGGAGCTGATCCCCGCGCAACGCGAGGCCCCGCCCGACCCGTCCGCAACCGGCGTCATCGCCTTCAACCGCGAAATGCTCGCCCCCGCGCCCGGCGCGGGCGACGCGGGCGCGCGGTCCACCCGGTTCATCGGCATCGACCTGCCGGTCCCCGCGATGGCTGCGGGCACGGGCTTGGGCAGCGATGGTGCGGCGGCCTATGCGGCCGGCGACCATGTGGCCGTGCATCCGCTGAACCCCGATGACCTGGTGGCGCGGCTGTGTGCGCACCTGGGCATGCCGCACGACGCGTGGTTCCGCGCGCATGGCGCCTCCAACGAGGCGCTGGAGCGGTTCCGCGAGGGGTACTCCATCCGCAAGCTGCTGGCCGAGGAGCTGGACCTGTCGATGCCGCAGGCCCCCGAGGAGGTTCTGGCGGCCATGCTCGAGGTGGGCGGCGAGGGCAGCGCACAGATCCGCGACTGGCTGGGCGTGCTGAACGGCGACGACGACGGACCCGAGCGCCGGGCCCTGCTCGATCGCCTGCGCCAGGATTACCTGACGATCGTGGACCTGTTCGATTCCTTTCCCGACAGCGTGCCGGGATTCGGGCTGCTGATCCAGTTGCTGCCGAGGCTGAAGCCGCGGATGTATTCCGTCGCCTCCAGCCCGCGCGCCCACCCCGGCCAGGTGCGGATCATGGTCGGCGTCCTCAGCGTGCCGCAGCGGGACGGGCGGATCGTCCGCGGGCTTGGCTCGCATTACCTCGCGGCGCAGCCCGAGGGGGCCCGGGTGCGGATCGCGCTGAAACGCGCGCCGCGCCACCTGCCCGAGGACCCCGGCGGCCCGGTGCTGATGATCGGGGCCGGCACCGGCATCGCGCCGCTGTTCGGCGCGCTGGAGGACCGCGTGGCGCGCGGCGCGCGCGCGGGCGACGATGCCCCGGTGGCGCTGTATTTCGGCTGCCGCCACGACGGCGAGTTCCTCCAGCGCGAGCGCATCCTCGCGTGGCGCCGCGACGGGTATCTGAGCCGCGTCGCCGTCGCCTTTTCCCGCGCCGGTCCGGCCAAGGCGTATGTCCAGGACGCGCTGGACGCCGATGGACCGGCGGTGGCGCGCGCGCTTCTGCACCCCGCCTGCCATGTGATGATCTGCGGCGATGCCAAGATGGCCCATGACGTGGAACACCGCCTTCAGGTCATCCTGCAACGCGACGGCGGGCTGAGCTATTCCGGCGCGCTGGAACGGCTTGACCGGATGCGCCGCGACCAGCGCTACATCGGCGACATCTGGGGGTTGCAGCTGAATTACGAGGTCGCGGTGCCCGAGATGATCCGCGCGCACTACAACCGTGGCGCGGGCTGGCTTGCGCGGCTCCAGCGCTCGCTGCGCAGCGGCCCGGCGCGGGGTGCGGGCATCCGCACCTTCTGAGACGCCCCCCCCGGCCACCGACCGGGGGGGCGGCCGGTTCACTGCGTGGGCATCAGGAAAATCTCGTTGATGGCACAGCGCGGATCGGCCTCGAGCGCATGGAGGGCGGCCTGCGCCACGTCCTCGGGCTGAAGCTTGTCGGGCTTGGGTTCGGCAAAGAACGGCGTGTCGACCATTCCCGGGGCGATGACGGTGCAGCGGCCGCCAAAGGCCTTCATCTCGTCCGACAGGTTGCCACCATAGCCATGCACGAACCATTTGGACGCGCCATAGACCGACCCCGCGATGTGCCGCCGCCCGGCCGCCGACCCCGTCAGCAGCAGATGCCCCCGCCGTTCCCGCAGATACGGCATCGCCGCCTTGACCGTCCACAGGACGCCCAGCACGTTGATGCGGATCATCCGCTCCCATTCCTCGGGGTCGCCCGCCTCGGTGCCGGCGGCCGACAGCCCCGTGCCCGCGTTGGCAAAGGCCGCGTCCAGCCGCCCCGTCCGCGCCACCAGCGCCGCCATCGCCGCGCGCTGGCTGTCGAGGTCGGTGACATCGCCCACCAGCGGATGGGCCGCCGCCCCAAGCTCGGAGGCCAGCGCGTGCAGTTTGTCCTCGGATCGGGCGAACAGCCCCACCTGCCAGCCCTGTGCGATGGCCGCGCGGGCCGTGGCGGCGCCGATGCCGCTCGATGCGCCGGTGATGAAAAGCGTTCTGGCGTCCATGTGCGCCCCTCCTGATGATTGGGAAATCCCTAGGTCAACGCGCCCGCACCCGGCGGGGTTGCACGTTCGGCCTGCGGTGCGGCGATGCGCCACCCCCGCGCCGCGACCCAACCGCCGCGTCCGGACACAGCCCCTTGCACATGCCCGCCGCAGTGTCGATGCTGGCGCGAACCCCGCAATCGAAGGATCCCGCCATGCGAACACGCGCCGCCGTCGCCCTGGAAGCCGGAAAACCGTTGCAGGTCATGGAGGTCAATCTGGACGGCCCGAAAGCGGGCGAGGTCCTGGTCGAGATCAAGGCGACCGGCCTGTGCCACACCGATGAATTCACCCGCTCGGGCGCCGATCCGGAGGGGATCTTCCCCACCATCTTGGGCCACGAAGGCGCGGGCGTCGTGCTGGAATGCGGCCCCGGGGTCACCAGCCTGAAGCCCGGGGACCATGTCATCCCCCTCTACACCCCCGAGTGCCGGGAGTGCGAATACTGCCTGCACCCCAAGACCAACCTCTGCCAGTCGATCCGCGAGACGCAGGGGCGCGGCGTGATGCCCGACGGCACCAGCCGGTTTTCCATGCTCGATGGCACGCCGATCTATCACTACATGGGGTGTTCGACCTTCGCCAACCACACGGTCATGCCCGAGATCGCGCTGGCCAAGGTCCGCGAGGACGCGCCCTTCGACAAGATCTGCTACATCGGCTGCGGCGTCACCACCGGCATCGGCGCCGTGATCAACACCGCCAAGGTGGAGATCGGCAGCCGCGCCATCGTCTTCGGCCTAGGCGGGATCGGGCTGAACGTCATCCAGGGGCTGCGCATGGCCGGCGCCGACCAGATCGTGGGCGTCGACCTCAACCCCGCCAAGGCCGAGATGGCACGCCGGTTCGGCATGACCGATTTCGTCAACCCGTCGGAGGTCGAGGGCGATCTGGTGCCCCATCTGGTCAGGCTGACGAAGGGCGGCGCGGACTACACCTTTGATGCCACCGGCAATGTCGGCGTGATGCGCACGGCGCTGGAGGCCGCGCACAAGGGCTGGGGCGAGTCGATCATCATCGGCGTGGCGCCCGCGGGGGCCGAGATCTCCACCCGCCCCTTCCAGCTGGTCACCGGGCGCAGCTGGCGCGGCACGGCTTTTGGCGGCGCGCGCGGGCGCACCGATGTGCCGAAGATCGTGGACTGGTACATGGACCGCAAGATCGAGATCGACCCGATGATCACCCATGTCCTGACGCTGGATCAGATCAACGACGGGTTCGACCTGATGCACAAGGGCGAGTCGATCCGCGCCGTCGTGGTCTACTGAAAGGGGCGCTGCATGAAGACGCTGTCCGAAACGCGGCTCTTCGGCGGCGTGCAGGGGGTCTATTCCCACCCCTCCGCCGCCACGGGGACCGAGATGACCTTCGGCCTGTTCCTGCCGCGCGCGGCGCGCACGGGCAAGGTGCCGCTTCTGTGGTTCCTGTCGGGGCTGACCTGCACGCATGAAAACGCCATGACCAAGGCCGGCGCGCAGGCCTGGGCGGCCGAGCACGGGATCGCGGTGGTGTTCCCCGACACCTCGCCGCGCGGGGACGGCGTCGCCGACGACGCGGCCTTCGACCTGGGCCAGGGGGCGGGGTTCTACGTCAACGCCACCCAGGCGCCCTGGGCCGGGCATTACCGCATGTGGGACTACATCGCGACCGACCTGACGCGCGTGCTGTTCGACGGCTTTGCGCTGGACGAGGGACGCCAGGCGATCACCGGCCATTCCATGGGCGGGCACGGCGCGCTGAGCCTCGCAATGGGGTTGCCGGGCCGGTTCGCCAGCGTCTCGGCCTTTGCCCCCATCGCCAACCCGACGCAGAGCGACTGGGGCCGCAAGCAGTTCACCGCCTATCTGGGCGCCGACGAATCGGCCTGGAGCGCCCATGACGCAACCCTGCTGATGCGCGCACACGGCTTTGACGGGCCGGTGCTGGTCGACCAGGGCGGCGCGGACCAGTTCCTCGGACTGCTGCGCCCCGAGGCCCTGGCCGAAGCCATGGTGGCGCGCCGTCAGGAGGGCATCTTTCGCATGCAGCCCGGCTACGATCACAGCTACTTCTTCATCGCCACCTTCATCCGCGACCACATCGCCTTTCACGCCCGCGCGATGGCGGACAGCGGGGGCTCCGGGGCTGGATCCTGACGGGGCACGGTGCGGGGGCAGTGCGGGCGCAGTCCGGGCGCGGTCCTGATCCAGCGCCTCCGGTCGCCCCGGAGCACGCCCGACGGCACGGGCTGGCCGGTCTGCGGTGCGGGGCACACCGTGCGCACCGGCGGCCCCACCGCCGTCACGGGGCGGCATCCTTCGAGGGCCAGGGACGGGGGCAGATGCGCGACATCGCCCATACCGCTGGCGATCCCCCGAACGAGGTTTTCTTCAAAAAGATCGGATTTCGTTGGAGATTTCTTCGGAGGGGGGTGGTGGTCCCGGCGCGATTCGAACGCGCGACCTTTCGCTTCGGAGGCGAACACTCTATCCAGCTGAGCTACGGGACCGCCGGACCCGCGTGAGCGTGCGGGCGTCCTGGCGGGTCGAAAATCAAGACCCTTTTCCTTGCGTCACACTCCGCACCCTTGCCATGATGGCGCCCACATATCGCAGGGCGGGACCCCATCAGGATGAGCCGCAGTCGCAGACGAGTGTCTGTTATCGTGTCAGTCCGTGGACTGCAACGGGGTAGTTCACCGCGCGCCGCCGACCCCATCGCCCGACAGCCGGTGTCCCCGCTGCCCCGGACGGACCTCGCCCACGGCCTGCGTGACAGCGGGGGCGGTCGCGGGCGCACCGTTCGGGCCGCCGGTCCGGGCGTCGCGCCTGCACCCCGGGGGGGCTTGCGCGCCTGCGGGAGCCTCAGTGCGGTTCCGGCCCTCAGGCCTCGGCGCGGGGGCGGGGTCCGCCGGGGTCGCGGGGCTGTGCCATCTCGCGCAGATGGATGCCCAGCAGGACCAGCGCGGGCCACAGGAGATAGACCTGGATCTCGATGTTCTCGCCGAAACTGAGCAGAAGGAAGGTCAGCATCAGCCCCAGCGGCAACCGGCCACGCGGGTGGACGACAGCATCCGCCGCGACCCGCAGGCCATGCAGCGCGAACGGCACGAGGAAGGCCATGAACCCAACCACCCCCTTGACGAACAACAGCCCCCACCAGGTGTGGTGGCTGCCGATGGGCATGTATTCCACGAGATGAGGCCCGGGCTGGACGGTGCCGTGCCCCCACCAGAAGGCATCGCTCTGCCAGCGCTCGGCGGCGATGCGCTGGAGGGTCTCGCGCACGCGGGTGCTGTCGGCGCGCGCGCCGCGAAAGCCCGCGATGGCGCCCTGGATCACCGCGATCAGCACCCCGCCCAGCACCGCCATCGACGCGGCCACCCCGGCCAGCACCGTCCACGCCCAGCCGCGCAGCATCAGCGGCATCAGCCGCGGGATCATCGTGCAGGCCACCAGCCCCACCAGTCCCATGCGCGACTTCGACAGAAGGATCATCGCCACGCCGGCGGCAATGGCGATGGCGCGCAGGCGGGTGTTGTCCTCCTCCAGCGCGAACAGCACCATGATGACACCCAGAAGGGCCGCGAACGGCGACCAGGGCGCAAAGAACTGCCACCGCGGCGTCCAGCTGGAGGGGTCGTAGGTAAAGAGATAGACGCCGAAGTACTCGGGCCCCGGCCCCCCCACCGCCCGCAGGGGCGAGACGAACAGCTGCTCCGGCAGGCCCGCCGCATACCCCAGCACCAGCACCGGCGTCGCGATCAGCGTGGTCAGCCCCAGCACCGACTGCGCCCGCACCAGCAGGCGCCGGCGGATCGGCAGCACCGCGCCCGCCAGCAGGAACAGCACGATCAGCGCCCAGCCCTTGGCCCAGCCGATGGAGGACTTGATGATCGCCCCGGTCCCGAACCCCCAGTCCAGATGCCCCACCCACAACGCCACAAGCATCACCGCCATGCCCGCGCCCCACAGCCACACCAGCCCCGGCACCGGCCCGGTGGCGCGCAGATCGGCCCGGATCGCGGGGCCAAGGTACAGCGACAGCGCCGCCAGCGCCCCGATCAGCCACCCCAGCACCGGCCCCAGCACATAGAGCGCCCCCACCAGATAAAGCGGCCAGGTCCACACCAGAGCGTGCCAGACCATCCCCTCGGCCAGGTTTTCAGGGCGCAGCGGCGCCCCGGCCACAGGCCCGCCCCCGCCCTGCGCGGCCCTGGCCGCGGCCCCGGGCCGGGGGTCCCGCGACGGCTGCGCGCCGGAGGCGGCATCGGCGGGCCCGCAGCCGGGCGCGGGGGTCGGCACAGCGGCAGACGGTGCGCTCATTGCGGGCGCACCAGCAGCTTGTCGATCAGCGGGCGGCGCAGCCAGCCCATGCCCAGCCCGATCAGCAGGAACAGGCTGCCGGCCGCGCCCGCCGCCGCCGCCAGCTTGCGCCGGGGCGAGGTGGGATACTCGGGCAGCGAGGGGTCCTCCAGCACCTGCACCAGCGGATACGAGACATAGAGATCGGTGCGCGAGCTGTCCGACCGCGCCAGCGCCGAGGCCAGCACCGCCTCGCCCACAGAGTGGTCGCGCTGCAACTCCTCAAGCTCGGCGGCGGCATCGATGAGACCGGCCACACGGGCCTCGGCCGCGGCCACCCGCCCGGTCAGGGCGCGGTGCTCGGCCGCCAGCGCGGCGCGCTCGGTCTCGGCCTCCACAAGGCGCGCCAGCAGCGGCCCGCGCCCGCCGATGGGCGACAGGTCCAGCCGCGCGACGTCGCCCGCCCCCAGACCCGTCAGCACCGCGGCGCGGTCGCGCGCGCGCGCCAGCGTGGCCGCCAGCGCGCCCCGCGCGTCGGTGACGCGGGGATGGTTGGGGCCGAACTGCCCCGACAGGCGCGCCTCCAGCGCGGCGTGCTCGGACATCTCGGCCACGATGGCGGCGAACCCGCTGTCGGCGTGCAGCTTCAGTGTGGCCGCCGCCAGCGCGGGCGTCAGGTCCAGCGCGGATTGCAGCGCGGCCACCGCCTCGGCGCGTTCGCTCAGCCGACTGGTCAGCGCGCCAAGCTCGCGCGACAGCGCCTCGGCCGTCTCGACCATGGCGCCATACTGCGCGGGCGACATCAGCCCGGTGCCGCGTTGCAGCGCCGAGATGCGCACCCGCGTGCGCGCCACGGCGTCGCGGTGGCGGGCGATGGCGTCGGCGCCGCCGGTCTCGCGCTGGCCGATCTCGTCGCGGCGCAGGGCGTCGACTTCGGCGCCAAAGGCGTCCAGCAGGGCGCGGGCGCGGGCGCGGGCATCCTCGGGGGAGTTGCCGGTCATCTCGATGCGGATCAGGCCGGTCTGGTCGATCAGCCTGATGCGCGGTTCGCCGAAGTCCCGCGGCGCCATGTCCAGCTGTGCCGCGGCGGCATCCAGGATGCGCCCCGCGCCCAGCAGCCGCTGATACGTCACCGTGGGGCTGACGGAGGTGTTGGCGAAGGGCGAGGCGGCGGCCGAGCTGGCCTGGCCGATGCGTTCGAGGTTGACCGACGCGCCGGTGCCCGCACCGGGCAGGATCAGCGACGCCTCGGAGGTGAAGCGCAGCGGCGCGGTCATCAGATAGGCCGTGACCGGCCCCCAGATCGCCGCAAGGCCCAGCACCGTCAGCGCGGCATAGCGCGGCAGCCGGCCCAGGTCATCCACCGCCCCGCCACGAAACACCCGCAGGAGACTGAAGCGGCGGCGCGGGGCGGCATCGGGGGCCAGGGTCATGTCGGTCTGGATGTGGGTGTCCATGTCGCTGCCCCTGCTCAATACGCGCCGCGGCCCGACACGACGGCCCGGAACGTCATCGCGATCAGCACCAGATCCAGCAGGAACGAGCGCGAGCGGGCATAGGCGAGGTCCATGTCCACCATCCGGTCGAACCCGATCTCGGCCCGGCCCGACACCTGCCAGATCCCCGTCAGGCCCGGCTTGACCGTCAGCCGGCCCAGCGCGCGGGCGGGATAGGCCGCGACCTCTTCCGGCAGGGCGGGGCGGGGGCCGACGATCGACATCTCGCCGCGCAGGATGTTGAGGATCTGCGGCAGCTCGTCGATGGAGAACCGCCGCAGGATGCGACCCACGCGGGTGATGCGGGGGTCATGGCGGGCCTTGAAGCAGATCCCCTCGCGGTCGGACTGCGCCAGAAGGGCCGCGCGCCGCGCCTCGGCATCGATGTGCATGGAGCGGAACTTGAGGATCGTGAAGGGGCGCCCGTCGCGTCCCACCCGGGTCTGGCGAAACAGCACCGGCCCCCGGCTGTCGAGGCGGATCGCCAGCGCCGTCAGCGCCAGCAGCGGTGCCAGCGCCACCAGCGCGGCCCCCGACAGCGTGACATCCAGCGCCCGCTTGGCCAGCGCCTGGGGCTGGGTGTCGGGACGCTCGCGCAACGCGCTTGTGCCCTCTCGCAGCAGGAAGGCCAGGTTGCCCAGCAGATAACGCCCCGCGAGGCGACGCGGCTCCTGCGCCAGGCGCCAGAGCCATTCCAGCCGCGCCCGGCGCACCGGCGCGGGTGCCCGCACCACCTGCCCGCCCAGAAAGTCGAACAGCGCCCCCACCCCCAGCGTCAGCCCCGGGTGCAGCCGGTCGGCGTGACGGTCCAGCCAGACATCCTGCGCGGGCACGCCCAGCGCCACCAGCAGGATGTCGGCCCCGCTGGCATTGATGTCGGCGATCGCGGCATCCGTGTCGGCGGCGCCGTCGAAGCCGTCGCGGTGGCCGGCGATGCGCAGCGTGGGGATGTCGCGCACCAGCCGCGCGGCGGCCGCGGCGGCCACGCCGGGTGCCGCGCCGAACAGGAACACCGAGCGCCCGCGCGCCGCCGCGCCGCGCAGCAGCTGCGGCACGAAGTCGGTGCCGTTGAGGTTCGCGGCGATCTCCACCCCGTTCATGCGCGCGGCCTGCTCCACCCCGATGCCGTCGGGCAGCACCCGTCCGGCGGTCTGCAACGCCGCCGCATAGGCCGGGTCACGGGCCATGACATTGGCGCAATGCGCGTTAACAAAGGCCACGCGACACTGCGCGCCGCCGGTCAGCAGGTCCTCGATCACCGCATCCGGGGCGGCGCTGACGACACGCAGGCCAAACAGCGGCACGGTGGGCAGCGTCACGAGGCGCGGGACCGGCAGGGCCATCTCGAAGGCGCGAAGGGCGGACATTTGCATGGTTAGGCTCCGGGGGCGGCATGGTGAAGGTTGCGGCAACCATCACCGGGGCGGCGGTGCCGCTCAAGGCAGCGGACGGACAGGCGACGGCCCCGGTGGGCTGGTGGGTGATGCGCGCGGATGGCGGCCGGGACCGGCCGAACAGCCCCCCTATCCCGACGGACTAGGCCACCCCCCACAAGATCGGCGCGGGACGGAGCTGGCGGGAGCGGGTGGACACAACGCATGACGCCCGCCGGGTTGGGCGGGCGCGACGGGCCGGACCCACCGTCGGCCCAGGTCGGGCGATGCCGGTGGGGGCGATTCCGGG
>NZ_NHSD01000102.1 GCF_016653255.1 Rhodobaculum claviforme | reverse complement strand
GTCTGGCGCTGACGCTGGAGGGCGTGGGGCTGGCGGGCACGGTCTGGGCGTTGCCGGGGGCGCTGTTCGTGCTGATGGTGGCGCATCAGGGCGTGCGGGTGGGCCGGTCCACCTATCTGGTGGACATGGCGCCGGCGGATCTGCGGGCGGTCTATACCGCGGTGGCGAACACGGTCATCGGGGTTGCGCTGCTGGCGGGCGGGGCGTTCGGGGCGGTGGCCGGGCTGTTCGGCGTGCAGGTCACGCTGGGGCTGTTCATCGCCATGGCATTGGCCGGGGCTTTCGTGGCCCTGGGGTTGAGGGAGACGGCACCATGACGGCTGGCTATCTGGACACCGCGCAGGGGCGGCGCCTGGCCTATGACCTCACGCCCGGTTCGGGGCCGGGGGTGGTGTTCCTGGGCGGCTTCCGCTCGGACAAGGAGGGGTCCAAGGCACTGCATCTGGAGGGGTGGGCGCGGGCGCGGGGGCGGGCCTTCCTGCGGTTCGATTATTCGGGGCACGGGGCATCGTCGGGCGCCTTCGAGGACGGCTGCATCGGCGACTGGGCCGAGGATGCCGCCGCCGCCATCGGCGCGCTGACCGAGGGGCCGCAGATCCTCGTGGGCTCCTCCATGGGCGGCTGGATCGCGCTGTTGCTGGCGCGCGATCATCCCGAGCGGGTCGCGGCCCTCGTGGGCATCGCCGCCGCGCCGGATTTCACCGTGCGCCTGATCGCAGGGCTGGACGCCGACGCCCGCGACCGGCTGCAGCGCGACGGGCGGCTGGAGGTCCCCTCGGAGTACGCGCCGGAGCCCTATGTCTTCACCCGCAGGTTGATCGAGGATGGCGCGCGCCAGTCGGTGCTGGACGCGCCATTGCGGCTGTCGATGCCGGTGCGGCTGTTGCAGGGCACCGCGGACACCGACGTGCCGGTTGCGGCCCAGATGGCGCTGTTCGGGCATCTGGAGGCCACCGACGCGCAGCTGACGCTGGTGCGCGGCGCCGATCACCGGTTTTCCGACCCGGCCTGCCTCGCGCTGCTGACCCGGACCATCGAGGCGCTGGCATGAGGGGGCGATGCGGGTGCGAAAGCGTTTGCCACCGCCGGAAGCTGTGCTATAGGCCGCGTCGATTGCGCCGGGGCATGTACGCGCCCGAGCCGGTCGGCGACCCCGGTGCACACCGTGCCGGATCGTGAACCGCTCCGCGGAGCAGCCAAGCCACTGGGGCTCCAAGCCCCCGAGGAGCAGACAATCGGGATTGGGCATTTCCCACCCAGGCAAACGAGGACAGACATGAGCGATATCTCGGATCGCGTGAAGAAGATCGTGGTGGAACACCTGGGCGTCGAGGAAGACAAGATCACCGACGGTGCTTCGTTCATCGATGATCTCGGGGCCGACAGCCTCGACACCGTGGAGCTGGTGATGGCGTTCGAGGAGGAGTTCGGCATCGAAATCCCCGACGACGCCGCCGAGACGATCCAGACCTTCGGCGATGCGGTGAAGTTCATCACCGAGGCCCAGGCCTGAGGACCCTTTCGGGGGCATCTGCCTGCACCTCCGGCCAGGTCGGCCGGCGCATGTGACGCAAGACTTCGGACGGCACCCCTCGTGGGTGCCGTTCGCGTTTCAGACAGCCCCGCGACAGGAGGTGACGATGACCGACGGTTTCATGGCGGTTCCCCGTATCCCCGAAGGGGGCGCGGTGACGGCGCGGGCGGCAATCCTGGGGGTGGGGATGGCATCGCCCTATCGCGGGCAGGGGGCGTATGCGGCGGGCGCGCCGGGGGCGCTGCGGGCGGCCTCGATGGCGTGGGCGGCGCAG
The DNA here is from genome assembly GCF_016653255.1 of Rhodobaculum claviforme. Taxonomy (GTDB): domain Bacteria; phylum Pseudomonadota; class Alphaproteobacteria; order Rhodobacterales; family Rhodobacteraceae; genus Rhodobaculum; species Rhodobaculum claviforme. The sequence continues at coordinate 10,635 of NZ_NHSD01000102.1, read as the reverse complement.
GAGGGGCATGTGAACCTCGACCTTGCGGGGGATGACGGGTCGGCGCCGGCGGGCTGGAGGCCGGGGGCGGTGGTCGATTGCGGCGATCTGGCGCTGGCGGCGGCCGATGGCGCGGGCAACCGTCTGCGCATCCGCCATGCGGTCGCGGGGCTCGTGGCTGCGGGTGCGGTGCCGGTGGTGCTGGGGGGCGATTGTTCGGTCGTGGTACCGGTGGTGCAGGCGCTCGACGCCCATGGCCCTGTCGCGGTGCTTCAGATCGATGCCCATGTCGACTGGCGCGAACAGATCGAGGGCGAACGCTGGGGCCTGTCGTCGGCGATGCGCCGGGTGTCCGAGATGGGCCATGTGGGCGCGATCGTGCAGCTGGGCGCGCGGGGCATCGGCTCGGCGCGGCCGGACGATCTGGCGGCGGCGCGGGCGTGGGGGGCACGGATCGTGCCCGCGCACACGCTGGCGCGGATCGGTGTCGCCGCCGCGCTGGAGGGGCTGCCACCGGGCATGCCGGTGCATGTGGCGCTGGACCTCGATGCGCTGGACCCGGCGGTGATGCCCGCGGTGATGGCGCCCGCCGCGGGGGGGCTGTCCTATGGCGATGTGGTGGCGATCCTGCGCGCCGTGGCGGCCCGTGGCCCCGTGGCGGGGCTGAGCGTGACCGAGCTTGCGCCCGACCGCGACGTGCAGGGGCAGGGCGTGCGGCTGGCGGCCCAGCTGGTGACAACGGCGCTGGCGTTGCTGGCCGGTCCGGGCGGTGCTGTCTGAGCCCGCGACCCGCGGCCCCGGCTCCGCCGACCCGGAGTGTGGCGGCCCCGATCCTGGTGGCCCCGATCCTGGCGGCGCCGATCCTGATGGCCCTGATTCTGGCCGGGTCGGCACCCCGGACCAAGACGCCTGCGTGACACTGCCCGCGCGGCACGCTATGTCCCCCTCATCCGCGCGCGTCAGGAGCCCATGCCCCATGCCCGATCTTCCCCGCCATCCCTTCGACCCTCTGGACGGCGACCGCCTGCGCGAGGAATGCGGCGTCTTCGGCGTGATCGGACCGCCCGACGCCGCCAGCTTCGTCGCCCTCGGCCTGCATGCGCTGCAACATCGCGGCCAGGAGGCCGGCGGCATCATCACCCACGAGGCCAGGACCGGCTTCCACGCCGCCCACCGCTTCGGGCTGGTGCGCGACAATTTCACCAAGGCCAGCCTGATCGACTCGCTGCCCGGCTCGTTGGGCATCGGGCATGTGCGCTATTCCACCGCCGGGTCCAAGGGCGGCACCCAGATCCGCGACGTGCAGCCGTTCTTCGGCGAGTTCACGATGGGCGGCGCCGCCATCGCCCATAACGGCAACATCACCAACGCCAACGCGCTGCGGCGCGAGCTGATCGAGCGGGGTTCGATCTTCCAGTCCAACTCCGACAGCGAATGCATCATCCACCTGATGGCACGGTCCATCCAGCGCACCATCCCCGAGCGGATGAAGGACGCGCTGCGCCGGGTCGAGGGCGCGTTCTCCATCGTCGCGATGACGCGCACTAAGCTGATCGGGGTGCGCGACGCACTGGGTGTGCGCCCGCTGGTGCTGGGGCGGCTGGGCGATGTCTGGGTGCTGAGTTCCGAGACCTGCGCGCTCGACATCATCGGCGCGGAGCTGGTGCGCGAGGTGGAGCCCGGCGAGATGGTCGTGATCGAGAACGGCGAGGTGCAGTCCCACCGCCCGTTCGAGGCCAGGCGCCCGCGCTTCTGCATCTTCGAGCATGTGTATTTCTCGCGCCCCGATTCGATCCTGGGCGGCCGCTCGGTCTACGAGACGCGGCGCGCCATCGGGGTCGAGCTGGCCAAGGAGGCGCCGGTCGAGGCCGATCTGGTCTGCGCCGTGCCCGACAGCGGCACCCCCGCCGCGATCGGGTTTTCGCAGGCGTCGGGCATCCCCTTTGCCATGGGGATCATCCGCAACCAGTACATGGGCCGCACCTTCATCGAGCCGACCGAGCAGATCCGCAACATGGGCGTGCGGCTGAAGCTGAACGTCAACCGCGCGCTGATCCGCGGCAAGCGGGTGGTGCTGGTGGATGACAGCGTGGTCCGCGGCACCACCAGCCTGAAGATCAAGGAGATGATCCTGGACGCAGGCGCGGCAGAGGTGCATTTCCGCATCGCCTCCCCGCCCACCGCATGGCCGTGCTTCTACGGCGTGGACACGCCCGACCGCGACAAGCTGCTGGCCGCCAACATGACCGCCGACGAGATGCGCGTGCATCTGGGGGTGGACAGCATCCGGTTCATCTCGCTCGACGGGCTGTATCGCGCGGTGGGCGAGGCGCAGGGGCGCGACGCATCCGAGCCGCAGTATTGCGACGCGTGCTTCTCGGGCGATTATCCGGTGCGGCCCACCGACATGATCTCGGCCGGGCGCATCCGGCTGCGCGAGGACGCCTGAGGGGCGCGCAGGCAAAGGCGCCGCACCCTGGGGGATGCGGCGCCTTTTCGGTCACATCAGGGGGTCAGGCGCGACGGCGCAGCGCCCGCCAGCCGCCCGCCACGATCAGCGCGGCCAGCGCCGATTTCACCAGCCCACCGATCTGGAACGGCACCGCACCGGCCATGACCGCAGCCTGAAGGTCCAGCGGCGTGATCGCCCACAGCCACAGAACGCCCGGCACGAACAGCAGCACCGCCGGGATGAAAGCCGCCACGAACAGCCGCAGACCGCCGCGCCCGAAGCCGCGCTCCACCAGCCAGCCGGTGGCCCAGGCCATCGCCACGAAGCCGATCAGGAAGCCGCCCGTGGGCCCCACCAGATAGGCCGCGCCCGCGGCACCGCCCGCGAACACCGGCAGCCCCATCGCGCCCTGCGCCAGGTACACCGCCACCGTCGCCGCCGCCAGCCGCGCGCCGAGCGTCAGCCCAAGCACCGAAATCGCCAGCGTCTGCAGGGTCATCGGCACCGGCCACATCGGCACGCTCACCTGCGCCGAGGCGGCGATGAGCAACGATCCCGCCACCACCAGCGCAAGTTTGCGCAGCAGACCGTCGTGGCCCTGCACCGCCTGTGCCAGCGGCACGGAGCCAACCTCCAAATCCTTCATCTTGCGTCCTTTCCTGACAGGCCGGGGGCGCCCCGGTGTGCCCGCAGGTTGCCCAGCGCGCCGCACATGTCAAGCTGGCAGCGGCGCGCCGAGGCTCAGGACGCGGCGGCGAGCTGGTCCCAGCAGTCCAGCGCCTTGGCCGCGTACATCACCGCCGGGCCGCCGCCCATCTGGATCGCCATGCCCAGAACGTCGGCCAGTTCCTCGCGGGTGGCACCGGCCTTCATCAGCGCCTCCACGTGGAAGCCGATGCAGGGTTCGCAGCGGACGGCGACCGAGATGCCCAGCGCCACGAACTCCTTTTCCTTCAGGCCAAGCGTGGGCCCTTCCTTGGCCGCCTTCGACAGGACCGAGAAGCCCTTCATGGTGTCGGGCAGGGCACGGGCCAGGGCGCGGCCGCGGTCACGGGCGTCGGCGATGAAGGCGGGGTAGTCCATGGGCCTCTCCTTGGTTGGGTGCGGCCCGGGTGCCATGCGCGCGCGGCGCATGGCGTTGATCTGCATCAAGCGCCGTCGCGCGGCAGCACCCGCAGCCCGAGATCGCGCAGCTGCGCGGCGGTCGGCTCGGACGGGGCGCCGAGCAGCAGGTCCTCGGCCCGCTGGGTCATGGGGAACATGATGACCTGGCGGATGTTGGCCTCGTCGGCCAGCAGCATCACGATGCGGTCGATGCCCGCCGCGCAGCCGCCATGCGGGGGGGCGCCGAAGCGGAACGCCTTGACCATGCCGCCGAAGCGCTTCTCCACCTCCTCGGCCGGGTAGCCCGCGATCTCGAAGGCGCGGAACATGATCTCGGGGGTGTGGTTGCGGATGGCGCCGGACAGGATCTCATACCCGTTGCAGGCAAGATCGTACTGGAAGCCCTTGACCTGCAACGGATCGCCCGCGAGCGCCTCCATGCCCCCCTGCGGCATGGAGAAGGGGTTGTGGCTGAAGTCGATGGCGCCGGTCTCGGCGTCACGCTCGTACATCGGGAAATCGACGATCCAGGCGAAGGCGAAGCGGTTCTCGTCCGTCAGACCCAATTCGCGGCCGACTTCGGTCCGGGCCTTGGCGGCGACGGGTTCAAAGCTCGCCGGGGCGCCGCCGAGGAAGAAGGCGGCGTCGCCGGCCGCGAGGCCCAGCTGCTGGCGGATCGCCTCGGTGCGCTCGGGGCCGATGTTCTTGGCGATGGGGCCCGCGCCGACGGTCGCGCCGCCCTCGTCACGCCAGAAGATGTAGCCCATGCCCGGCAGGCCCTCCTTCTGCGCGAACGCGTTCATGCGGTCGCAGAAGGCGCGGGAGCCGCCGGTGGGGGCGGGGATGGCGCGGATCTCGGTGCCCGGCTGTTCCAGCAGGCGCGCGAAGATGCCGAAGCCGGAGCCGCGGAAATGCTCGGACACGTCCTGCATCTCCAGCGGGCAGCGCAGGTCGGGCTTGTCGGTGCCGTATTTCGCAAGGCTCTCGGCATAAGGAATCCGGGGCCAGTCGGCGTCGATGGTGCGGCCCTTGCCGAACTCCTCGAACACGCCGCGCATGACGGGTTCCATGGCCGCAAAAACATCGTCTTGCGTGACGAAGCTCATCTCCACGTCCAACTGGTAGAAGTCGGTGGGGGAGCGGTCGGCGCGGGGATCCTCGTCGCGGAAACACGGCGCGATCTGGAAGTAACGGTCAAAGCCCGCGACCATGATCAGCTGCTTGAACTGCTGCGGTGCCTGCGGCAGGGCGTAGAACCGCCCCGGATGCAGCCGCGACGGCACGAGGAAGTCGCGCGCGCCCTCGGGGCTGGAGGCGGTGATGATCGGCGTCTGGAACTCGGTGAACCCGGTGTCCCACATCCGCTGGCGCATGGAGCGCACGACGTTGGAGCGCAGCATCATGTTGCCGTGCAGCCCCTCGCGCCGCAGGTCGAGGAAGCGGTAGGCGAGGCGGGTTTCCTCGGGGTAGTCGGGCTCGCCGAACACCGGCAGCGGCAGCTCTCCGGCGGCGCCCAGCACCTGCAGGCCGCGGACATAGACCTCGATCTCGCCGGTGGGCAGGCGCGGGTTCACCAGGCTCGCGTCGCGGGCCTTGACCACGCCGTCGATGCGCACGACCCATTCGGAGCGCAGCTTCTCCACCTCGGCAAAGGCCGGGCTGTCGCTGTCGGCCAGCACCTGGGTGATGCCGTAGTGGTCGCGCAGGTCGATGAACAGCACGCCGCCATGGTCGCGCACCCGATGCACCCAGCCCGACAGGCGAACGGTCTGGCCGACGTCGGCGCTGGTCAGGGCGCCGCAGGTGTGGCTGCGATAGGCGTGCATGGGGCTCTCCGGGGCTGACTTCGGGCGCGGTAGACCGCCGAGGGGCGGCGAAGTCAAGGCCGGGGCGGGCGGCGGTCGATGGCGGTGGCGATCAGGTCGATGAAATCGGCCTCGGTGCGGGCGGCGGCGATCTCCTCGGCGGTGACGGAGACACCCCAGTTGCGGGCCATCGCCCGGTAGCGCGGCGCACGGTGCGCCAGCGCCCGGGCATAGGTCCAGCGCACAAAGGCGTCGGGATTCACGCGCCCCTCCGGCAGGCCGGTTTCCCCAAGATACTCCGCCCAGGCGGCGCGCAGGAATTCAGGCTGGTAATACATCGGCTTGGGCGCGCGATCAAAGCGGCGCACCAGTTCGGCGGTGTGGGCGTCCGTGCCCTCGATCCACACGAACAGCAGCGATTGCGCCAGCGTGCGCAGGACCGGATCGTCGGGATCCTCGGGGTCCACAACCTCGCAGATCGAGCCGCCCGAGTCGCATACAAAATGCGGATAGGCATAGAGCGCCTGCGCCCGGTCGATGAAATGCGGCGTGTCCAGCAGGGCGGCCACCTCGGCCACGCGGTGCTGTTCCTGGCGGATCATGTAGGAATCGAACGCCAGCCCGCCGCGGTCGGCATCGCCCGGCTTGCCCAGATATGTCGACAGCGGCGCAAGGTTGTCGAAGGTGATGTTGGACCGGATCGTCACCGAATCCGTCATCAGAAGATCGCGCAGGAGCGGGACCTTCATCGCCTCGCGCTTGAAGTTGTCGGCGATGTGTTCGCCCATGTAGCGGGTGCCGATGCGGTAGTCGACGGAGTAGTGAAACCACCCCCCCGCACCGCGCAGCATGGTCGAGGCGTGGGTCTTGCCCAGGCCCGACATTCCGAACAGCATCACGCGGCGATTGGGGGCGGCGCGCCAGTCCGCCGCCGTGGCATGGATCATCGTGCCCTCCGGTCCCGATGGTGCGCGCCTAGCACGCGCGGGGGGCCGCGAAAAGCGGGCATCTCAGCAGCTGGCGCAGCCCTGGGCACGGGTGGGGGCGCTGACCTGCACCCCGGCGGCGCGCAGCCGGTTCATGCCACCGGCAAGGTCGATGACGGGCACCTCCAGCGCCGGGGCCAGGGCCGCAGCGGCCTGGGCCGTGCGGTTGCCGCTGCGGCACACCAGCGCCACCGGGCGGCCGTCCAGATGCGGAGCGAGGTCGGCCAGGAACCGTGCGTCATCGCCGGTGTATTCCACCAGCAGCGCCTGCGGCAGCACCCCGTCGCGGCGCCATTCCCCGGGGGTGCGGATGTCCACCAGCAGCACGTCAGCGGCCGCGAGTTGCGCCACGCTGGGGGCCGAGAGGTACGGCCCCTCGGCCAGGGCGGGCAGCGCGATGCCCATCAGGGCCGCAAGCAGCAGGGCGGCAGGTCGGCGGAGCATGGGGTGTTTCCCGAACTGTGACGTGGAACAGATAGGCGCACAGCCGGCGCGGCACAGCCCCCCGGCGGGCCCATGCGACACGGCGTCACCCCGCGCGGCGGCGGCGCGGCCAGCGGACGCCGATGTTGACCATGTTCGCCGTCAGGATCACCGCGCCGCCCACGAACACCGCCACCGCGACGGATTCGGCGTAGACGAGCGCCCCCACGGTGGCGATCACCGGCAGACGCAGGAACTCCATCGGCGCCACGATGGATGCGGGCGCATGGCCCAGCGCGCTGGTCAGGCAGTAATGCGCCGACAGCCCCGTCATCCCCACCAGCACCAGCCACGGCCACACCCCCGCGGACGGCCAGGGAAAGCCCCCCGGCAGCCCCAGCACAAGCCCCATCAGCCCCTGGCTGAGGGTCATCCAGAACAGCACGCACAGCACCGTGTCATGGGCCATGATCTGCTTGGTGTAGATGGTGTTCAGCGCGAACCCCAGCGCCGCCATCAGCGCCACGGCGTGGCCGATCTGGATCGGCTCGACCCCCGGCTGGGCCACGATCAGCACACCGGTGAAGCCCAGAAGCACCGCCACGATCTTGCGCCGCGTCAACCGCTCGCCCAGCATCAGCGCGGCCAGCAACGCCACCCAGATCGGGCTGGTGAACTCCAGCGCCACGAGCTGCGCCAGCGGCAGCAGCATCAGCGCCATGAACCAGGCGTTCTGGCCGGCAAAGTGAAAGACGTTGCGCTTGACGTGCAGCCATGGCTGGGCGGTGCGCGCCTGAGCAAAGCCGGGCCGCGACAGCGCCATCGCCGCGCAGACGATGGCGAACCCGATGGCCGAGCGCCAGGCCATCAGCTGGAAGCTGTTCAGCTCGGCCTGCACCTCGCGCCCGGAGACGGCCATCAACACGAAGGACGCGATCGCCCCCAGCATCCAGCCGAACGCCGCCAGCGGACGTCCGATGTCCGCCCGATCGGGCGTTCCGGCGACAGCCCCGCGGCCGGCGCCGGTCACTCCCATTCGATGGTGCCCGGGGGCTTGGAGGTGATGTCGTAGGTGACGCGGTTGATGCCGCGCACCTCGCCGATGATGCGGCCGGCGGTTTCCGACAGGAAGTCGTGGGAGAACGGGTAGTAATCCGCCGTCATCCCGTCGACCGACGTCACCGCCCGCAGCGCACAGACATAGTCATAACTGCGCCCGTCGCCCATCACCCCCACCGAGCGCACCGGCAGCAGCACGACAAAGGCCTGCCAGATCTCGTCATAGAGCCCGTGGCGGCGGATCTGGTCGAGGTAGATCGCATCCGCCCGGCGCAGGATCTCCAGCTTCTCCGGGGTGATGCCACCGGGGCAGCGGATCGCAAGGCCGGGGCCGGGAAATGGGTGGCGGCCGATGAACCGCTCCGGCAGGCCCAGCTCGCGGCCCAGCGCGCGGACCTCGTCCTTGAACAGCTCGCGCAGCGGCTCGACCAGCTTGAGGCCCATCTTCTCCGGCAGGCCGCCGACGTTGTGGTGGCTCTTGATGGTGACCGACGGCCCGCCGGTGACGGACACACTTTCGATCACGTCGGGGTACAGCGTGCCCTGGCCCAGGAACTCCACCTGGCCCACGGATTTCGCGTGCATGTCGAAGACGTCGATGAACAGCCGCCCGATGGTCTTGCGCTTTTCCTCGGGGTCGGTGACGCCGTCGAGGGCCGACAGGAACCGCTCGGCCTCGTCGGCGTGGATCAGCGGGATGTTGTAGGCGTCGCGGAACATGGTCACGACCTCCTCGGCCTCGCCCTGCCGCAGCAGGCCGTGGTCGACGAAGACGCAGGTGAGGCGGTCGCCGATCGCCTCGTGGATCAGCACGGCGGCCACGGCGCTGTCGACGCCGCCCGACAGCCCGCAGATCACACGCCCGTCGCCCACATGGGCGCGGATGCGCTCCACGGCCTCGGCCCGGTATGCGCCCATGGTCCAGTCGCCGGTGAAGCCCGCGAGCCGGGTGAAGTTCTCCAGCAGGCGGCGGCCGTGCGGGGTGTGGTGGACCTCCGGGTGGAATTGCACGGCATAAAGGCGCCGCGCGGCGTCGCCGATCATGGCATAGGGCGCGCCGGGCGAGGTGCCCACCACCTCGAACCCCGGGGGCAGGGCGGTGACGCGGTCGCCGTGGCTCATCCACACCTCTTCGCGACCCTGATCGAACAGGCCGGCAAAGATGGCGTCGCCCGCATGGCCCTGAGCGGGGGTGACGAAGGCGCGGCCGAATTCCGCGTGGTGGCCACCCTCGACCGTGCCGCCCAGCTGCAGGGTCATCACCTGCTGGCCATAGCAGATCCCCAGCACGGGGATGCCCATCTCGAACAGCCGATCCGGCGCGCGCGGGCTGCCGGGGCGGGTGACGCTGTCGGGCCCGCCCGACAGGATCGCCGCGCGCGGCGCAAAGCGGTCCAGGAATTCGGCGTCCACCGCATTGAAGGGGTGGATCTCGCAATAGACGTTCAGCTCGCGCAGGCGACGCGCGATCAGCTGCGTCACCTGGCTGCCGAAGTCGATGATGAGGAGGCGATCATGCTGCATGCGGTCTGGTAGGGCGCGCCCCGGCCGGACGCAAGAGGTCCAGCGCGCCGGGCGATGTCGGTTTCCGCCCGCCGACCGCCGCAAACCGGGCGCGCGTGGTCCCGCGCGCCCTGCTAGGACAGCCCCGACAGCCTTGAAAGGACCGGCCATGGCCGAGACAGCATCCCCCCGGCGTGCCACCCGTGGCGGGGGCGGCGCCGCGCGCCGCGCCGCGCGCACCGCCGTGGTGCATGACGTGGCCCCGGTGATCGCGCGCAACATCCCCGACCACGCCGTCCTTACCGACGAGGCGCTGGAGATCATCGAGGCCAACGCCGAGACCGTGCTGGCCGAGATTGGTGTCAGTTTCGTGGACAATCCCGCCGCGCTGGCGCGTTGGCGCGACGCCGGCGCCGATGTGCAGGGTGACCGGGTGCTGATCCCGCGCGGGCTGGCGCGCAAGCTGTGTGCCACCGCCCCCGCCCGCTTCACCCAGATCGCACGCACGCCCGAACGCTCGGTCGAGATCGGCGGGCGCAATCTGGTGCTGGCACCGGTCTATGGCCCGCCCTTCGTGCGCGATGCGGCGGGGGGGCGGCGCTATGCCACGATGGAGGATTTCTCCAACTTCGTGAAGCTGGGGCAGATGTCGCGCTGGCTGCACCATTCGGGCGGCACGGTGTGCGAGCCGACGGATGTGCCGGTCAACAAGCGCCATCTGGACATGCTGCTGGCGCATGCCACCCTGTCGGACAAGCCGTTCATGGGCTCGGTCACCGACCCCGCGCGCGCGGCTGATTCGGTGGCGATGGCCGAGATCCTGTTCGGCGGGCTGGAGGGGCGCTGCGCGCTGACCTCGCTGATCAACATCAACTCTCCGCTGACGTTCGACGCGGTGATGATGGGCGCGCTGGAGGTGTACGCCGCCGCCGGACAGGCCTGCATCCTGTCGCCCTTCATCGTGGGCGGGGCGATGGCGCCGGTGACGGTGGCCGGAACCCTGACGCAGGTGCTGGCCGAGGTGATGGCGGGCGTCGCCTATGCCCAGCTGATCCGCCCCGGCGCGCCGGTGATCTTTGGCGCGTTCGTGACCTCGATCGACATGAACTCCGGCGCGCCTACGTTCGGTACGCCGGAGGCTGCGCTGATCACGCTCGGCGCGGGGCAGCTCGCGCGACGGATGGGGTTGCCGTACCGCTCGGGGGGGGCGTTCTGCGGCTCCAAGCTGCCGGACGCGCAGGCGGGGTATGAGAGCGCCAACTCGCTGAACGTGGCGCTGCTGGCGGGGGTGAACTTCATGCTCCACGCCGCGGGGTGGCTGGAG
>NZ_NHSD01000101.1 GCF_016653255.1 Rhodobaculum claviforme | reverse complement strand
GGCGGGGCGGTCTCGGTTCTGGGGCTGATCGCCGCCGCGGGGGTGATGGCCGCCGCCGCCGCCGCGCTGGGGGCCGAGTTCCTGATGGACCGGCCGCAGCCCAGCATGTTGGTGTTCCTCGCGCTGGGGGACGCGGTGGCCGTGATGGCGGGGGTCGTCCTCGTCTCGCTGGTGGCGATGGCGCGCGCGCCGGGCTGGAGCCGGTGGCGCCGGCTGCACCACGCGGCCTTCGCCGTGGCGCTGGCGGCGCTGGCCGCATCCCTGCTCAACTGGGACCTCGCCTTCGGCGGGGCGTTCTGAGCGGACCTCCGCGCCGCGCCGGGCGGGATCATCACGGCGCTGGCCCCCCCGGTCGGCCCGGCCCCGGACGCCCGTCACCTCGCGGATCGGATGCCCGCGACCCTGAACTGCCACGCCAGCCGCCACAGGCTCAGGCCCCCCTTGGCCATCAGCGCGGGGGCCATCACCGCGACCGGAGTGATCCGGACGCAGGCGCCCGCCCCCCGGCAGGTCGCGGCATGGGCCCCGGCGAGGGCGGCCGCGCGGTCGGGGGCCTCGGGCGGCACCCTGTCACCGGGGCGCGGCCGTTGTGCTGTTCGTCGGCGCGATCGGCCTCGGGCGGCACCATCACGCGCGCATCCGGGAGCAGCCGATGAAACGAGGCGCGTTTTCGGCCCCACGCCGAAAAACCGGACCGAACAACCGGACAGGGACCCGAAACCGGGCTATTGCGGTCGCAGGTGTCCTGCCGCCGGGACATGCATCGCGGGTGGCGGGCGGAACGCGGGATGGGGGGCGCATGGAGCAGTATCTGGACAATCCCTGGCGTGGGCGGGGCTTGGGGGATGCCGATATCTTCCCGCTGGCCGATGCGGGCGATGTCGCCCGGCTGTTGCAGCGCTGCCCGGCCCATGCGCCCACACCCCTGCGCGACGCGGCGGCGCTTGCGGCGCGTCTCGGGATCGCCCGGCTCTGGCTGAAGGATGAGCGGGCGCGCATGGGGCTGGGCAGCTTCAAGGCGCTTGGCGCCGCCCATGCCATTGCGCGTGCGGCCGCCGCGACCGGCGCCCCGGACCTGCGCCACGCGCTGCGGGGGCGGGTCCATGTCACGGCCAGTGCGGGCAATCACGGCCTCTCGGTGGCGGCCGGCGCGCGGCTGTTCGGGGCGCGGGCGCTGGTGTATCTCTCGCACGCGGTGCCCGAGGCCTTTGCCGACCGGCTGCGCGCCAGGGGGGCCGAGGTGCGGCGCGCGGGCGCGGATTACGAGGCCAGCATGCACGCCGCCGCCGAAGCCGCCGAGGCCCATGGCTGGACGCTTCTGTCCGACAGCTCCTGGCCCGGCTACACCGACGCGGCCCTGCGGGTGATGGAAGGCTATCTGCAGCTCGCCGCCGAGGCCGCGGCGCAGATCGACCGGCCCCCCACCCATATCCTGCTGCAGGCCGGTGTCGGCGGGCTGGCGGCCGCCGTCGCCGCCCATGCGCGCCATGTCTGGGGCGACGCCCCGCGGATCATCGTGGTGGAGCCCGAGGCCGCCCCCGCCCTGATCGAGAGCATCCGCGCGGGGCAGGTGGTGGCGACGACGGGCCCGGCCTCGGGCATGGGACGGCTGGACTGCAAGACGGCGTCGATGATCGCGCTGAACGGTCTGGCGCGGGACGCCGATGTCTTCATCACCCTCTCCGAGGCAGACGGCCTGCGTGCAGCCGATCTTCTGGCCGCGCATGGCCTGCCGACCACCCCCTCCGGCGCGGCGGGCGTCGCGGCGCTGCTGGCGGGTCTGGAGCTGCCGTCCGAGGCCCGCGTGATGGCCATCCTCAGCGAGGGGCCGGAGGATGGCTGAGCGCGCGCCGCTCTTTGCCGCGCGGGAATACCGGGACCGCGTGGCCCGGTTGCAGGCGGGCATGGCCGCGCAGGGGCTGGGCGCGCTGTTGCTGACCACGCCCGCCGATGTGTTCTACACCACCGGCTTCCTGACCCGGTTCTGGGAGAGCCCGGCGCGGCCGTGGTTCGTCGTCGTGCCGCAGACAGGCGCGCCGGTGGCGGTGATCCCCGCCATCGGCGCGGCGCTGATGGGCCGCAGCTGGCTGCGCGACATCCGCACCTGGGACGCGCCGGACCCGCGCGACGACGGCGTCGGCCTCCTGGCTGAGACGCTGGCCGAAACGCTGGCCGAGACGGTCCCGCCCCGGGGCCGCATCGGCCTGCCGATGGGGCAGGAGACGCATCTGCGCATGCCGCTTGCGGACTACGAGGCGTTGCGCGCACGGCTTGCGCCGCGGCCCTTCACCGACGCCACCGCCTGTGTGCAGCGCGTGCGCGAGGTGAAGTCCGAGGCCGAGATCGCCCGCATCCGCGCCACCTGCGCCATCGCCGGGCGCGCCTTTGCCCGGGTGCCCGGCATCGCGGCCGCCGGGCGCCCCCTCTCGGAGGTCTTTCGCGACTTCCAGATCGCCCTTCTGGCCGAGGGCGCGGATTGGGTCAGCTATGTCGCCGGTGGCGCGGGGCCGGACGGCTATGGCGATGTCATCTCGCCCGCCGACCCTGACCCGCTGAGGCGCGGCGATGTGCTGATGCTGGACACCGGCGCCGTGAAGGACGGGTATTTCTGCGACTTCGACCGCAACTTCGCCATCGGCCCGGCCTCGGACACCGCCCGCCGCGCCCATGCCGCGCTGTGGCAGGCGACCGAAGAGACACTGACCGCCCTGCGCCCCGGGCTGCGGGCGCGTGACGTGCATGCGCTGCTCTGCACCGGCCTGCAACGGCACGGCGCCACCCCCTCCGGCGGCCGGCTGGGCCATGGTCTGGGCCTCACCCTGACCGAATGGCCGTCGTTCACGCCGCTCGACGACACCCCGCTGCGCGAGGGCATGGTCCTGACGCTGGAGCCCGGCTGCATCACGGCGCAGGGCCGGATCATGGTGCATGAGGAAAACTTCGTCCTGCGCGCGGACGGGGCGGAGCTTCTCTCGCCCCGCGCGGCCGCCGAGCTGCCGGAGATCCCCGCATGACCGGCTTCCCCTACGAATTGCAGGAGGACCCGGCGCCGCGCCTCGGTCTGGTCGTGCTGCAGGTCGACGAGACCATCGAGCAGGAGTTCCGCCGCCTCTTTCCCCCCGACAGCGCCCGGCTGCAGGTCACCCGCATCCCCTCGGGCGCCGCGCTGACGCCCGACACCATCGCCCGGATGGCCGCCGTCCTGCCGGCCGCGGCGGGTCTGCTGCCCGGGCCGCTGGATGCCGTGGGCTACGGCTGCACCTCCGGCACGACCCTGATCGGGGCCGGGCGGGTGCGCGATCTGGTGGCGGGGGCGGTGCAGACCCGCGCCGTGACCGACCCGCTGACGGCGGCGCTGGCGCAGTGCCACGCGCTCGGCCTCGGGCGGATCGGCATCGTCTCGCCCTACATCCCGGCCGTGGCCGCGCCCATCCGCGCGGCCTTCGAGGGCGCGGGCATCAAAGTCCCCGCCACCCTCTCCTTCGGTGAGGAGGTCGAGGCGCGGGTCGCCCGCATCGCGCCCGCCTCGATCGCCGAGGCCGCGCGCACGCTGGCCCGCCGCGGCCCCCTCGACGGGCTGTTCCTGTCCTGCACCAACCTGCGCACGCTCGACATTCTGGCGCCGCTGTCGACGGAGCTGGGCATGCCGGTGCTCAGCTCCAACCGGTGCCTCGCCTGGCATATGGCGGCGCTCGCGGGCCTGGAGCCGGTGGGGCGGCCCGCGGGTCGATGACCGTCCGGACCGGCGGCCTTACAGCAGGAAAAGAAGAACGCCGAGCGCGGCCATCCCCGCCCAGACGCCCCGGTGATGCTCGTAGATCCGCCGCGCGTTGAAGGCGTGAAAGGGCGGGAACGCCATCACCGTGTCGAACAGCAAAAGCGGCTTGCCGACAAGCAGCACGGCCGCCGCGACCGCGCCCCCCATGGTGCCCGCAAAGGCCCCCCCGGCCCAGATCGCAAGCCCCACAAGCACCGCCACCGCCCCGCTGCCGGCCAGCGCCGCCGTCGCCAGGGCCGGGCCGGCATCACGGGCGCGCCAGTCCTCGGCGGCGGGATAGACGCTGCCGGGCAGCGGAAAGAGGTTGCCGAACAGCACGGCCACGGCGGCGGTGATCGTAAGCCCCGAGTCCCAGGCGCGGCAGGTGACGGCAAGCCCCCGGAGCCGCGCCGCCGTCCGCATCGCCCCCTCCCGGATCCCGAGGACGAGGGCGACGGCAAGCAGCGCAAGGCCCGCCTGCGCGGCCGAGGGCAGCGCGGGCATGCCGCCCGCCACGAGCCCACCGCCCATGGCCAGTGCCAGAACCGCAAAGGCGCCGTTGAGCCCCCAGGCAAGCGCCCGCTCGCGCCCCTCGACGGTCGGCGTTGGGCTGGCCCCGCGCAGCCAGATGAAATGGCCCGGATCCATGCCGTGGCCGATGGACAGCCGCATCCGGGCCGCCCCCGCCAGCCCGAAGGCTGCGATCTGGTCGCGCAGCCCGATCCGACGGAAGCCGAGCTTGCGAAAGGCGCCCTCGGAGGCCGCGTTGTGGCCCTCGATCTCGGTGACGATCGCGTCGCAGCCGAGCGCCTCGAGCCGCGCGATGCCCCGTCGGGCCAGCGCCGGTGCGAGGCCGCGCCCCTGATGGGCGGGGTCGGTCATCGCCCAGGCGACGAACCCGATCCGCCGCCCGCCCGGCAGCACGATCACCCGCACGAGGACGGCGGCGGCAAGCCCGTCCTCCGCGTCGAGAACGAAGCCCTCGCTGCCTGCGCGCACGAACACGGCCTGGCTGCGCGGAAAGGCCCGCGCCGCAAGCCGCGCGATGCCGGCTTCATCCTCCGGCCGCAGGGGCCGGGGCAGGGGCGCGGATTGCTCCGGCACGGGGCCACCGTTGCGGGGGCGGCCATCGGACGCCGTCGGGGTCATCATCCCCGCAGGCTACCGCAGCGACGGGCGGCACACAACGCGCAGCACCCGCGCCCGCCAGCGCGGGACGCCTGCGGCCGGCCGCTGCATCCCCGGCGCCCTTGCGCGTCCCGGTCCCAGGGCACGCCGGTCTGCGGATTGCGCGCCGAACAGGTGCGGCAGCGCGGCAGGTGTCCCGCCTGCCAAGGCTGGTGCGGCGCGCATGATGTCCGCGGCCCCCGGACCGACCCTTCGTGATCGCCCCCCGCACCCGTCGATGACGGCGATCGCCCGACCGGCAGTCCGGATGCGCAACTCCGCAGGCGGCAGAAAGGTCGCCCCGATGCGCTGCGTCCCGGTGATCCCCTGCGATCCCCGGTGGACCCCGGGCGCGTCGGGCCATGGACCGCACCGACCGCACGCGACCCTTTCGCTGGCCCGTTTGCCGCAGTACCGTCTGGTCCGGCAAGGAAATATCGAGGGGCCCTGCGCAGCTTGCAAACACCGTCCGGACTCCTCGACCGATGCGTTTCGGTGGACCTCGAGGTCAGCCCCGGGGCGGCGCGGGTGTTCGCGATGGCCGCCGTCAGGGGCGGCACGGGCGCGGCGCTGGTGCTGGGCGCGGGCGACACCGCCCGGGACATGGCGCGGCTGGAAGCGTTTTGTGCCGGTGCGGATCACCTGATCGGGCACAACATCCTGCGCCACGACCTGCCGCATCTGCTGGCGCACCGGCCGGGGCTGGCGCGGCTGGCGGATACGGCCATCGACACGCTGTGGCTCAACCCGCTGGCGTTTCCGCGCAACCCCTACCACCATTTGGTCAAGCACCACCACGACGGCCGCCTGCAGGCGGGCCATGTGAACGACCCGGAGCTTGACGCGCGGCTGGTGTTGCAGGTGCTGGAGACCCAGATCGACGCGTTCCGGCAGCTCGGGCGGGACAGCCCGGACGCGCTGGCGGCCTACCATTACCTCACGACCCGCGCCGAGGCGGCCGGTGGCTTCGATGCCGTCTTCGCCGGGCTGCGCGATGCGCGCGCCCCGTCGGCGGCCGAGGCCGAGGCGGCGATCCGGCGCCTGATGGCCGGCCGGGCCTGCGCACACCGGCTGGAGCAGACGCTGGGCCGGCTGGGCAGTCCGCAGCTGGGCTGGCCGATGGCCTATGCGCTGTCCTGGATATCGGTGGCGGGGGGCGCGTCGGTCATGCCGCCCTGGGTGCGGGCGCAGTTCCGCGAGGCCGCGCTGATCGTGCGCCACCTGCGCAACACGCCCTGCGGCGATGCCGCCTGCGCGTGGTGCACTGACGCGACCGATCCCGCCCGCGCGCTGGACCGCTGGTTCGGCTTTCCCGCCTTCCGCCCCGAACCCGTGGACGCCGACGGCCGGCCGTTGCAGGAACGCATCGTGGCCGAGGCGCTGGCGGGGCGCAGCGTGCTGGGCATCCTGCCCACCGGCACCGGCAAATCGGTCTGCTACCAGATCCCGGCGCTGTCGGCCTTCGACCGGATCGGGGCGCTGACGGTGGTGATCTCGCCACTGGTGGCGCTGATGGCGGACCAGGTGCAGGGGCTGGCGCGGGCGGGGATCTCCTCGGCCGTCACGGTCAACGGCATGCTGTCGCTGCCCGAACGCCACGACGCGCTGGAGAAGGTGCGGATGGGCGACGCGGCGATCCTCTTGATCGCGCCGGAGCAGCTGCGCTCGGTCTCGGTCCGCGCGGTGCTGGCAAGCCGCGAGGTCGGGCTCTGGGTGCTGGACGAGGCGCATTGCATCTCGAAATGGGGCCATGATTTCCGACCCGATTATCGCTACGTCAGCCGCTTCATCCGCGAGTTTTCGGGCGACGCGCCGCCCGCGCCGGTGCTGTGCCTGACCGCCACGGCCAAGCCCGAGGTCGTGCGCGACATCCGCGAGCATTTCCACAGCCGTCTCGGGGTGGATCTGATGCTGCTCGACGGCGGGGCGACGCGCACGAACCTCAGCTTCGCCGTGTTGCGGACCGAGGCGCGCACCAAGCTCGCCGACATCCTCGCCAGCATCGAGGCCAACCTGCCGGCCGAGGGCGCCTCGGGCGCGGTGATCTATTGCGCGACGCGCAGCGCCGCCGAACGGGTGGCCGACTTCCTCAAGGCGCAGGGCCTCGCCGCCGACCGCTTCCACGCGGGCCTGCCCCCCGATGAAAAGCGCGAGATCCAGGAGCGCTTCCGCGTCGGCGATCTGCGCGTGATCGCGGCCACCAACGCCTTTGGCATGGGGATCGACAAGCCCGACATCCGGCTGGTGGTGCATGGCGACATCCCCGGCTCGCTGGAAAACTACCTGCAGGAGGCCGGGCGGGCGGGCCGCGACCGCGACCCGGCGGCCTGCGTGCTTCTGTTCAACACCGACGATGTGGAGCGGCAGTTCAGCCTGTCGGCCCGCTCGCGCCTTGCGCGGCACGAGATCGGCGCGATCCTCAAGGCGCTGCGCCGGCTCGACGGGCGCACCCGGAAAAGCGGCGAGGTGGTCGCCACCCCGGGCGAGATCGTGCGCGAGGAAAAGGACCAGGAGTTCGAGCGCGATAGCGCCACCGACGACACCCGCGTCAAGACCGCCGTGAGCTGGCTGGAGGAATCGCGCCTGCTCACGCGCGAGGAAAACCGCGTGCATGTCTTCCCCTCCTCGCTGCGCATCCGCACGGTGGCCGAGGCCGCGGCGATCCTCGGCCGCGCGCAGATCACCGGGGCGCGGCGGCGCCAGCTCCTCGACATCGTGCGGCATGTGATGACCGCCGAGCCCGACCGCGGCATCTCCACCGACGAGCTGACCGGCGCCTGCGGGCTGTCGGGCACCGCCCTGCGCAAGGCGATGAGCGATCTGGAAACCCTTGGCATCGCCAGCGACGACACCGCCGTCACCGTCTTTGTCAATGTGGGGGTGGAGGACAGCGCGCCGCGCCGGCTGGAGCAGGCCGCGCGGCTGGAGCGCGACCTGGTGGCGCTGCTGCGCGAGGCCGCGCCGGATGCCGATGGCACCGACGCCCTGCCGCTGCATCTGGCGGAAACCTGTCAGGCGTTGCGCGAACAGGGCCATGCCGCCGTCCGCCCCGACATCGTCGAGGGCCTCCTGCGCAGCATGGCGCAGGACGGGCGTGACCAGGAGGGCGGGCGCGGGAACCTGCATCTGCGCAAGGCGACCCGGACCCTGCTGTGGGTGCGGCTGCAACGATCGTGGGACGTGATCGCCCAGACCGCGGCGCTGCGGCGGCAGGGGGCGGAGGTGCTGCTGGCGCATCTCGCGGGTCGGCTGCCCAGGGGCAAACAGGGCAAGGACATTCAGGTCGAGACGACGCTGGGCGCCATGCTGGCCGCGCTGAACGGCGACGCGCTGCTGCGCGCCGAGGTGCGCGACATGACCCGGCTGATGGACCGCGCGCTGTTGTGGCTGCATGAGCAGAAGGTGGCGACGCTGGGCCGGGGGCTGACGGTGTTCCGCCCGGCGATGACGGTCCTGCTGAACCCCCAGGGCGGCGGCTTCACCGTCCAGCACTTCGCCCCTCTGGAG
Source organism: Rhodobaculum claviforme (assembly GCF_016653255.1). Lineage (GTDB taxonomy): Bacteria > Pseudomonadota > Alphaproteobacteria > Rhodobacterales > Rhodobacteraceae > Rhodobaculum > Rhodobaculum claviforme. Next base: position 3,767 of record NZ_NHSD01000101.1, on the reverse strand, counting down.
GACCACTATACCGAGACGACCCTCCAGACCCATGTGATGGCGGCCTATGCCCAGACGGGGCTTGAGCAGATGCCCGAGGCGCTGCGGCTGTCGGACGACTATTTCGTGCTGGACCGCGATGCCTTCCTGCGCCGCTGGCTGCCCGGCCGGGGCACGGAGCTGCGCCGCCAGACCACCAGCGCCTCGTGGAAGGCCATCGTCGAGGGCCTGGGCAACCCGGTGCAGGAGCAGATCGTCAGGGACGACCGGGAGCAGACCAACGTGCTCGTCCTCGCCGGGCCGGGGTCGGGCAAGACCCGCGTGCTGGTCCATCGCATCGCCTGGCTGGTGCGCGTGCGGCGGGAGGACCCGCGCGGGATCCTCGTGCTGACCTACAACCGTCACGCGGCGGCCCAGATCCGCGAGCGCCTGCGCCGGCTGATCGGGCGGGATGGGGCCGGGGTCACCGTCTCGACCTGCCATGCGCTGGCGATGCGGCTGGTGGGGGCGAGCTTTGCCGGCCTGCAGGAGGGCGCGCGCGACTTCGACGGGATAATGCGCGAGGCGGTGCGCCTGCTGCGCGGCGACGGGCTGGCCCGTGCGGAGGCCGAGGCGCTGCGTGACACGCTGATCCAGGGCTATCGCTGGATCCTGGTGGATGAATACCAGGACATCGGGCCCGAGGAATACGACCTGATCGCCGCCGTCGCGGGGCGGTCGCTGGAGGATCCTGATCTGCGCCTCAGCCTCTTTGCCGTGGGCGACGACGACCAGAACATCTATGCCTTCGCCGGTGCCTCGATCGATTTCATCCGCCGTTTCGAGGCCGATTATGCCGCCCGGCCGGTGTTCCTGACCGAAAACTACCGCTCCACCGCGCACATCATCGCCGCCGCCAACGCGGTGATCGCGCCCGCCGCCGGGCGCCTGAAGGTCGACCACGCCATCACCGTGGACCGCGCACGCCACGCGGCCCCGCCGGGCGGCGCCATGGCGCTGCACGACCCCGTGGCCCAGGGGCGCGTGTCGGTCCTGTCCTGCCCGCCGGGCGATGGGCCCCAGGCGGTGGCGGCGGTGGACGAGCTGGTGCGCCTCAGCCGCCTCGATCCGGACTGGCAATGGCGCCGCGCGGCCATCATCGCGCGCGAATGGCGCCGGCTGGAGCCCGTCCGGGCCCATGCCGAGGCGCTCGGCCTACCGGTGGAGATCGCCAACGAGGCCCTGCCCGGCCTGTGGCGCCTGCGCGAGATGCAGGCCTTCGTCGGCGGCCTGCTGGCGGACCGCACGCGGCTTCTGTCGATTTCCGACCTGACCGGTATCCTGAACGGGCTGCCGCAATCACGCTGGACCGATCTGATCGGCGAAGGCATCGGCACGCTGGCGCGCGAGCTGTCCGAAAAATCCGCCCCCGTGCCCGAGCTGGTGGAGTGGTTCGGCGAATGGGCGCGCGAGGCCCGCGCCGAACAGCGCGGGCTTCTCCTGCTCACCGCCCACCGGGCCAAGGGGCTCGAGTTCGACCATGTCGCGATCCTCGACGGGGGCTGGGACCGGACATCGCGCGGCGAGGACGCCGACGCGCCCCGCCGCCTGTTCTACGTCGCCATGACCCGGGCGCGCGCCAGCCTGACGTTGCTGGCATCGCGCACGCACCCCTTTGTCGAGGCGACGGCGCCCGCGCTGCTCGGGCGTCGGGTGGCGCCGGATGCCGCACAGCTCTCCGGCGGTCCACGCCGCTTCATCGCCCCCGATCCGAAGCTCGTGGACCTGTCCCATGCGGGCCGGCTGCCCCACGGCCACCCCTCGCTCGCGGCCATCGCGGCGGCGCGCGTGGGCGATCCGGTCGCCCTGCGGCAGGTCCGCGACAGATGGCTGATCGTCAACCGCGCAGATGAGGTTCTGGGCCGCATGTCGCGGGCCTTCCAGCCGCCGTCGGGCCTCAGCCTTGTCAAGGCCGAGATCGCCGCGATCCTGGCCTGGCGCTCCGAGGACGGGGACGAGGCCTACCGCGCGCAGCACCGGCGCCCGACCTGGGAGGTCGTCCTGCCCGAGCTGGTCTTCGGCCCCCGGGGCCCGGGCGAGGACGCGCACAGGCGGCCCGGAGCCTAGCCGGGATCACGGTCCCCGTTGGCCGCCGAGGTCGGGCGCGCAGGCCTGCGCGCGATCCCGCCGTTTCGGGCGCGGGAGGTGCCCGGGTCGCCTGGGATGGCTGGGCGGGAGCCACCTTCCCTGGTCCACCCCTGGCATCGGCCCGAAGCGGGGCGGATCGGAATCGCGGCCCGGACCTCCACGAGGGCGCGGATCCGGCCGGCCAACGCCGCCGCGGGTCAGGCCCCGAGGCGTGGTGTCATTTCAGCGCCGTCGAGGTCGATGGTCGCGGGGGCGTTTGGCGACGTCACACACGCACCCCACGGAAAAGGGTAGGGCGCCCCGGGTTTTATCCTGTCGCAAGACGAGACCGGATGACCCGTCCCATCCGTCGTTCTGGCGCAGATAATGCGCCCGACCGCCGTGCGTGCCGATGCCGCGGCCCATCGCGTGGTTCAGGCTGACGACGCCCTCCAAAACGGCTGCGGAGGCGCGCGGTCAGCGCCAACCGGTCTCGGTAATATCGAGTTGGGAGGGGTGATGTCTGTTATCGGTCGTCTTGAAGGCGGCAGGTGTTGCATCCCGGATGGGCTCGACGGGAGGCTCAGGGACGGCCCCCGGCCGCCCCGACCGGCCCGGATTGCCACAGCGCACCGGTCACCGCGGCGAAGCTGTCCCCTGCCGTCCGGCAGGCGCACACCGCGCGCCCGGGATTGAGCCGGGCGCGCGGTCGGCTATGGTCGGTGCGGGCGCCAGCCCGGAGGCCAGCGCGGAGGGGGGCGGATGACCGGCAATCTGAGGGGGGCTTTGTTCGCGCTGGCGGCCTTTGCGGTGTTTGCCAGCCATGACGCGGTCATCAAGGCGCTGGGGGGGACGCTCTCGCCGGTGCAGATCCTGTTCTTCTCCACGCTGTTCGGGTTTCCGCTGGTGGGGATGATGCTGATGCGCGACCGCACCGACGGCACGCTGGTGCCGCGCCATCCGTGGTGGGTGGCGCTGCGCACGCTGTCGGCGGTGGTGGGGGCGCTGGCGGCGTTCCATGCCTTCACCACGCTGCCGCTGGCGCAGGTCTATGCGATCCTGTTCGCCGCGCCGCTGCTGATCACGGTGCTGGCGATCCCGATCCTGGGCGAGCGGGTGCGCCTGCGGCGCGGTCTTGCGGTGCTGGTGGGTCTGGCGGGGGTGATGATCGTGCTGCGCCCCGGCAGCGCCGATCTGGAGGTGGGGCATCTGGCGGCGCTGGCGGCGGCGGTGTTCTCGGCGCTGTCGGCGATCATCATGCGCAAGATCGGCGCCGAGGAGCGCAGCGTGGTGCTGATCATCTATCCGCTGATGGCGAATTTCCTGTTGATGGGGGCGCTGCTGCCGCTGGTCTATGTGCCGATGCAGATGGCCGAGCTGGGCGCCGCGGCGGTGATCGCGGGGCTGGGGTTCGTCGGCATGCTGCTGGTGATCGGCGCCTATCGCGCCGGCGAGGCGGTGGCGATCGCGCCGATGCAGTATTCCCAGATCCTGTGGGCGACGCTGTGGGGGCTGGTGTTCTTTGACGAGGTGCCGGACGCGGCCACCCTGCTGGGCGCGGGCGTGGTGATCGCCAGCGGCGTCTATATCGTGATGCGCGAGGGGCGGGCGGGCGCGTCGCGCACCCGCCCGGTGCTGGCGGCGCGCAGCCGCGCGGGCACCCCCACCGCGCCCGCGCTGCC
>NZ_NHSD01000100.1 GCF_016653255.1 Rhodobaculum claviforme | reverse complement strand
TGGTGGCCGGGGCGTTCTGGCTGGCGCTTGGGCTGATCGGGCTGTCGCGGCTGGCCGATGGGCTGGACGGGGCGGTGGCGCGCGCGCTGGGACCCAGCGATTTCGGCGGATTTCTGGACATCACGGCGGATTTCGCCTTCTACGGCGCGATCCCGCTGGCGTTCGTGCTGCATGACCCGGCCGCCAACGGCGCCGCCGGAGCGTTCCTGCTGCTGAGCTTCTACATCAACGGCGCAAGCTTTCTGGGCTATGCCATCCTGGCCGAGCGGCGCGGCCTGCGCACCCGCAGCCACGGGGTCAAGTCGCTCTATTTCACCGCCGGGCTGCTGGAGGGGGCCGAGACCATCGCCTTTTTCGTCGCGCTGTGCCTGTGGCCCGCGCAGTTCGCGCCGCTGGCCTGGGCCTTTGGCGCGCTGTGCCTGGTGACGGCGCTGTCGCGGGTGCTGATGGCGCGGCGGGTGTTCCAGCGCTGAGGGGCGGCCCCGCAGGGCCATTCGCCGCGCCCGCCCGGGTTGCGGCACCCCGGTCGACGCCCTAAACCAAGGCGACAAACACAGGCTTGGACACCCGATGACGGACCAGACGGCAGGCGATGGGCAGGACCGCGCAAGGTCGCGCAAGGTCGGCGCGCTGGGCGCGCTGTGGCCGTTCATGCGGCCCTATCGGCGGCTGCTGGCGCTGGCGGTGGCGGCTCTGGTGGCGACCGCGCTGGTGGCGCTGACGCTGCCGCTGGCGGTGCGCCGCGTCGTCGACGGGTTCGAGGCCAAGGACACCATGCTCCTCAACGCGTATTTCGCGGGCGCGCTGGGGGTGGCGGGGCTGCTCGCGCTGGGGACGGGGCTGCGGTATTACCTCGTGACCCGGCTGGGCGAACGGGTGGTGGCCGACATCCGCAAGGCGGTGTTCGACCGCATGATCGGCATGTCGCCCGCGTTCTACGAACGCATCATGACCGGAGAGGTCCTGTCGCGCATCACCACCGACACCACGCTGATCCTGTCGGTGATCGCGTCGTCGGTGTCGATCGCGCTGCGCAACATCCTGCTGCTGGTGGGCGGGCTGGTGGCCTTGATGCTGACCTCGGCCAAGCTGACGGCCTTCGTGCTGCTGCTGGTGCCCGCGGTGATCGTGCCCATCGTGGTGATCGGGCGCCGCCTGCGCAAGCTGTCGCGCGAGAACCAGGACTGGATCGCCGCGTCCTCGGGCAGCGCGTCCGAGGCGCTCCAGGCCGCGCAGACGGTCCAAGCCTACACCCAGGAGGCCGGCACCCGCGCCGATTTCGCCCGCGTGACCGAAACCTCGTTCGACGTCGCGCGCAAGCGCATCCTGACGCGCGCGGTGATGACGGTCATCGTGATCTTCCTTGCGTTTTCCGGCATCGTGGGGGTGCTGTGGCTGGGGGCCAACAGCGTCGCCGCCGGCGTCATGACCCCGGGCGAGCTGGTGCAGTTCGTCATCTATGCCGTCATCGTGGCCGGCGCCGTGGGGGCCTTGTCCGAGATCTGGGGCGAGTTGCAGCGCGCCGCCGGCGCCACCGAGCGCCTGGTGGAGCTGCTGACCGCCGAGGACGGCGTGCGCGACCCGGACACGCCCGCCCCCCTGCCCCGCCCCGTGCGCGGCGAGATCGCCTTCGAGGACGTCACCTTCCGCTATCCCGCGCGGCCTGACACGGCGGCGCTGCACGGCGTCAGCTTTGACGTGCGGCCGGGGGAAACCGTGGCGCTGGTGGGCCCTTCGGGCGCGGGCAAGACCACCATCATCCAGCTGTTGCAACGGTTCTACGACCCGGCGATGGGGCGCATCCTGATCGACGGCATCGACCTGCGCACCATGGCACGGGCCGATTTCCGCGCAGCCATCGCGCTGGTGCCGCAGGACCCGGTGATCTTTGCCGGCTCCGCGCGCGACAACATCCGCTTCGGGCGCCCCGACGCCACCGATGCGCAGGTGGAGGACGCCGCCCGCGCCGCCGCCGCGCATGACTTCCTGATGGCGCTGCCGGACGGCTACGACACCACCCTGGGCGAACGCGGCGTGCTGCTGTCGGGTGGCCAGAAGCAGCGCGTGGCCATCGCCCGCGCGATCCTGCGCGACGCCCCCGTGCTGCTGCTGGACGAGGCGACAAGCGCGCTGGACGCCGAGAGCGAGCGCGCGGTGCAGCACGCGGTCGAACGGCTGGCCACCGGGCGCACCACCTTGATCGTGGCGCACCGGCTGGCGACGGTCAAGAAGGCCGACCGCATCCTCGTGTTCGAGAACGGCCGCATCGTCGCCGAGGGCACCCATGACGCGCTGGTCAGCGAAGGCGGCCTCTATGCCCGGCTGGCACGGTTGCAGTTCACCGACGGCATCGCCGCCGAGTAGCCCCGCCAGGCAGCCGACCGCCGGACCTGCCCGCCGGGGCGCGCGGGGTCATGAATTTCCGCTGTCACGCGCGGCACCGACGCTCTAGTCTGGCGCCATGACCCAGCCCCCCGCGCCCCTGATCCGCCCCGTGACCCCGGCCGACCGCGACGCATGGGCGGCGCTGTGGCGCCAGTATCTTGCGTTCTATCGCACCGAACTGCCCGAGGCGACCTATGACACCCTGTTCGCGCGGCTGCTGGCACCCGGCCCGGACGGCCCCTTCGGCCTGCTGGCCGACATCGACGGGCGCCCCGTGGGCCTGGTGCATTACCTGTTCCACCTGCACTGCTGGAAGCCCGAGGGGGTGGTGTATCTCCAGGATCTGTTCACCGACCCGGCCGCGCGCGGGCGCGGTGTGGCGGGGGCGCTGATCACGGCGGTGTATGCGGCGGGCGATGCGGCGGGGCGGCCCTCGGTCTACTGGATGACGCAGAGGGACAACGCGACCGCGCGCGCCCTTTATGACCGGGTGGCGGTGCCCACCGACTTCATGCGCTACATCCGGGGCTGAGGGGATGCGCGCGTGGATCGCCCTTGTGATCCTGGGCCTCGCACTCGGGGCCTGCGCCCCGTCGCCGCCGTCCCGTCTGGCCGGCCCCGAGGCGCTGGATCTGCCGCCCGTGCCGCGCTTCGGCCCCGCCCGCGTGACGGCTCCGCAGCGCGCCAACCGCGAGATCGCCCACGACATCCTGGAGATGGGCTTCTTCATGGAAAGCGGCCGCCCGCTGCCGGTCCTGTCGCGCTTTGACGGGCCGGTGACGGTGTTCCTGACCGGCCCCGAGCCCCCCGGCGCGCGCGCCGAGGCCGAGGCCCTGATTGCCCGGCTGCGCCAGGAAGCAGGCCTGGAGGTCACGCTTGCCGCGCCCGGCACCCCCCCCGCCGGGCGCCGCGTCACCGCGGAATTCGTGCCGCGCGCGGCCATGCGCCGGGCGGTGCCACAGGCTGCGTGCTTCATCGTGCCCCGCATCTCCAGCTGGGAGGATTTCCGCAGCCAGCGCCGCAGCCCCCGGCTGTCCTGGACAACGGTGACGGAGCGCGACGAGGTCGCGGTGTTCATCCCCGCCGACACCACCCCGCAGGAAACCCGCGATTGCCTGCACGAGGAGATCGCGCAGGCGTTCGGCCCGCTCAATGACCTGTATCGCCTGCACGACAGCGTGTTCAACGACGACAACTTCCAGACCATCCTGACGGGCTTCGACATGCTGCTGCTGGCGGCCTGGAACGACCCGGCACTGGCGATCGGGATGGACCGCGACGCGGTGGCCGCGCGCCTGCCGGCGATCCTTGCCCGGCTCAACCCCCGCGGAGAGCGGATTGCCGCCGCGCCGCTGCCGCCGCGCCGTCCGCAGGCCTGGCAGGACGCGATCGAGACCGCGCAGGGCCCCGGCGCCAGCCGCACCCGCCGCCGCGACGCCGCCGCCGAGGCGCTGCGCATCGCCATCGAGGCGGACTGGCGCGACGCGCGGCTGGCGTTCTCGTGGTTCACGCTGGCGCGCCTTGCCCGCCCGCAGGAGGTTGACCTCGCGCTGACGGGGTTCCTGCAGGCGGGCATGATCTATCGCTCGCTGCCGGGCGCCGAAGCGCATGTGGCCCATGTGGACATGCAGCTTGCGGTGTTCGCCCTGTCCGCCGGGCAACCCGTGGAGGCCCGCCTGCTGGCCCGCGCCGCCCAGCCCGCCGCGCGCGCGACGCAGAACGCGGCCTTGCTGTCGTCGCTGATGATGGTGGAGGCCGAGGCGCTGGACCGGCTGGGCCGCACGGACGAGGCACGGCGCATCCGCCTCGACAGTCTGGGCTGGGGCCGCTACGGGTTCGGCACGATCGAGGTGGTCAACGCCCGGCTGGCCGATATCGCGGCCCTGGGCCAGCCACGGATCGGCAGGCAGGCGACGGGGGGCTGAGGGGATGATCGTTCTGGCGGGACTGATCGCAGGCGGCGTGCTGGGGCTTTCCAGCGCACGCAGGCGCGGCGGAAACCGACTGGATCTGGCGCAATACACCGCCGTCGGCGCGATCCTCGGCGGCATTCTGGGCCTGTTTGCCACCATCGGGATCGAACGGATGCTGTGACGCGATGTTTCTGGGGTTCTTCGATCAGCTGCGGCGGGCGGGCGTTCCGGTCAGCCTGCGCGAATTCCTCGCCTTTCTGGAGGGGTTGAGCGCGGGGCTGGCGACCTGGGACGTGGAGGCGTTCTACTACCTCGCGCGCACGGCGATGGTGAAGGACGAGCGCCACATCGACCGCTTCGACCGGGCGTTTGCGGCCACCTTCAAGGGGCTGGAGGCGATCACCCCGCAACAGATGCTGGAGGCGCTGGACCTGCCCGCCGACTGGCTGCGCAAGCTGGCCGAAAAGCACCTGACCCCCGAGGAACGCGCGCAGATCGAGGCGCTGGGCGGCTTCGAGAAGCTGATGGAGACGCTGCGCCAGCGCCTCGCCGAGCAGGAAGGCCGCCACCAAGGCGGCTCGAAATGGATCGGCACCGCAGGAACCTCACCCTTCGGCGCATATGGCTACAACCCCGAAGGCGTGCGCATCGGCCAGGACGAAAGCCGCCACCAGCGCGCCGTGAAGGTCTGGGACAAGCGCGAGTTCCGCAACTTCGACGACCAGGTCGACCTCGGCACCCGCAACATCAAGGTCGCCCTGCGCCGCCTGCGCCGCTGGGCGCGCGAGGGCGCGGTGGAGGAGCTCGACCTCGACAGCACCATCCGCGCCACCGCCGAACAGGGCTGGCTGGACGTCCGCACCCGGCCCGAGCGCCACAACGCGGTCAAGGTGCTGCTGTTTCTCGACGTCGGCGGGTCCATGGACCCCTATGTCCGCGTGGTGGAGGAGTTGTTCTCCGCCGCCCGCGCCGAGTTCAAGCACCTGGAATACTGGTACTTCCACAACTGCCTGTATGAGGGCGTCTGGCGCGACAACGCACGCCGCTGGGACGCGCAGACCCCCACGGCGGAAGTGTTGCGCACCTATGGCAGCGACTGGAAATGCATCTTTGTGGGCGACGCGAACATGAGCCCCTACGAGGTCACCCACCCCGGCGGCGCCAACGAGCACTGGAACCCCGAACCGGGCCGCGTCTGGCTGGAGCGCGCCCGCGCGCAGTGGCCCGCGACCCTGTGGATCAACCCCACGCCCGAACGCTACTGGGCGCACGCCCACTCCATCCGCCTGATCCGCGACATCTTCGAGGACCGCATGGTTCCGATGACGCTGGAGGGGATCACCCGCGGCGTGCGCGAGCTGGGACGCTGACGCCGGGTTGACGTCGTTTAGAATGCTTCTAAAGTAGGGTCTTCGCCAGCCGAGGGGCCAGCCCAGATGATCGATCCCACTGTCACGCTTGTGTTCGTTGCTGCGCTGATCACGGCGCTGGCGACCGGGCTGGGGGCACTGCCGCTGCTGGCGGGGCGCGTGGCGACGGGGCGCTGGCTGGG
>NZ_NHSD01000099.1 GCF_016653255.1 Rhodobaculum claviforme | reverse complement strand
GACACCCACATCATCGGTAAACCCTCTCAGGCTACCTAGCAGGTCGACATGCAAACGATCCAGTCCGCCGAAGCAAAAACCAAAACCGCCCACATGCCCCTTCATGTTACAGTTATGTCAAAAAGCGATGAGGTGCACGAACAGACCGCTTACCTTGCGATCACCCGCATCCCTCTGAACGTCTCCGCTGCCCTGCTGGCGCCGGCTGGCGTCCGATCCGGCGTCGCCGTCTCGGTGAAGCGGGGTTTACGGAGGTTGGCATACCTCCGCAAGTGCCGATCGTCGTCCAACCGTCATTTTTTCGATGCGCAAATTTCATGCCACAAGATATGGCGTTTGCCGCAACACAAGGCTCAACGCGAACCGTCCGCGCGCAAGGATCTGTCGCGCAGCGACCGGGGTTTCCGGCGCCACGGCAGCCGCAGCGCCAGCAGCACCAGAATCACCGCCAGATGAGTCGCCGCGCCCACCTCCCAGGTCTTGGCCAGCATCATCCAGTGAATCGCCCCCCCCAGAACGGCGGGATAGACCAGCATGTGAAGGCGCCGCCACGCCTGCGGCCCCAGCCGCCGCAGCGCCGCATCGGTCGATGTCAGCGCCAGCGGCACCAGCAGCGCGACCGCGACCGCCCCCACCGTGATGTGCGGACGCTCGAACACGTCCACCCAGGCCGCAGCCATGTCGAGCTGCACGTCCAGCACCAGCCACACCGAGACATGAAAGACCGCATAGGCAAAGGCGAGGAGCCCCAACGCCCGCCGGAACCGCAGCAGCGACACCCCCGTGAACCGCCGCAGCGGCGTCACCACCAGCCCCGCGATCAGCAGTTGCAGCGCGATCTCGCCATACCGGTGCTCCAGCGCGCGCACCGGATCCGGCCCCAGCCCCCCTGTCAGCGCCTGCCAGAACAGCCACAGCGCCGGCAGCACCCCCAGTATATAGAGAGGTGCCACCGGAACCCGCCGCAGCCCTGCGTTGAGCGCCTGCACCAGACCCCCCGCCGCCATCAGAACTGCCGTGTCAGGTCCATCCCGTCATAGAGATGCGCCACCTGATCGGCGTAGCCGTTGAACATCCGTGTCGGAACACGGGCCGCAAACAGCCCGCCGCCGACCACGCGCTCGTTGGCCTGGCTCCAGCGGGGATGGGCGACCTCGGGGTTCACGTTGGCATAGAAGCCGTATTCCTCGGGGGCCATCATGTTCCAGGTGGTCGCGGGCTCCTCCTCGGTGAAGCGGATGCGGGTGATCGACTTGATCGACTTGAAGCCGTACTTCCACGGCACCACCAGCCGGATCGGCGCGCCGTTCTGGTTCGGCAGCGGCTGGCGATACAGGCCGGTGGCCAGAATCGTCAGCGGGTGCATCGCCTCGTCCATGCGCAGCCCCTCGCGGTAGGGCCAGTCGAGGATGCGGGTGCGCTGGCCGCGCATCTCCTCGGGGCGCACGAGCGTCTCGAAGGCGACATAGCGCGCCTCGGGCAGCGGGCGCAGCCGCTCGATCAGGCTGGCCAGCGGGAACCCCACCCAGGGCACGACGCGCGACCACGCCTCCACGCAGCGGAAGCGATAGATGCGCTCCTCCAGCGGAATGCCCTCGGTCAGTTCCTCCAGCGACCAGTCGCGCGGCGCCTCCACCAGCCCGTCGACGGTGATCGACCACGGCGTGGTGGTCATCGCGCCGGCGTGGCGGGCGGGGTCGGACTTGCCGGTGCCGAACTCGTAGAAGTTGTTGTAGGTGGTGATGTCGTTGAAGCTGGTGGGCGTCATGTCGGTCGACAACGGACTGTCGCGGATGTCCGCCCCCATGTCAGCGCCCGCGCGGCTGGCGGCCAGAACCAGCCCCGCCGCCGCACCCGTCAACAGCGCGCGGCGCCCCAGGACCGCCCGCGGCGGCGCGACATCGGCCCATTCGGGCGGCCAGATCGCAGAACCGGGATGAAGCATGCGGAATCCTCCTGACTGATGTGACGTCAGAGATAGGTGTCGCGCGCGGCTCGGCACCAGCCTGTGGCGCGCACGCCACGGTCACAACGCCTCACCGATGCTCACATGGAGTTCACTGGACAGCACGGAAACCACCGGCATAGCCGCGCCCGCCCGCCGATCAACCCGCCGCTACGGGGTTTTGATCCGCGCGGCCCCCCTCCCTGACCGCGACATCCTGCCCTAGCTGCTGTCGCGGACCGGCGGACGTCGCCGGAACCCACATCAGTGAACGGGAGAGTTTCATGATCCGCAAGACCCTGCTGTCGATGACCGCCGCCGCGGCGCTGGCCGTCCCCACCATGGCGATGGCCGATGACATCGTGGACACCGCCGTCGCCGCGGGCAGCTTCACCACCCTCGTCGCCGCCGTGGAGGCCGCGGGCCTCGTGGAGACGCTCAAGGGCGACGGCCCCTTCACCGTCTTCGCCCCCACCGACGAGGCCTTTGCCGCCCTGCCCGAGGGCACGCTGGAGGCTCTGCTGGAGGACACCGAGGCGCTGACCGCGATCCTGACCTATCACGTCGTGCCGGGCGCGGTGATGTCGGGCGACCTGACCGACGGCATGGAGGCCGAGACGGTCAACGGCCAGTCCGTCACCATCGGCGTGGGCGACACCGTGACCGTGGACGGCGCCACCGTGGTGCAGGCCGACATCGAGGCGTCGAACGGCGTGATCCATGTCATCGACGCGGTGATCCTACCCGAGTGATCGCGGCCTGATCGCCCCGCGATCCTTGGCGATCCCGCGCCGCACGCGCGCGGGATCGCCGCCCGACCGCCCCCCTCCGGCCCCCATGGCGCGGCCCCGGGGGGCCGGCCGGCACCCGGGGGTCTGCGATATCCGCAACACGGGGGCACGCCGGGCCGCATGGCACCGCTCCGCGAACCCGATGATGGCCCCCGCGCCGGCCATCCGGATCCGATCCCCCAATTCCGATCCCCCAATTCCGATCCCGAAGTTTCGATACCAAGGAGACCGACATGCTCAACCGTCGCCAGACCCTCGCGGGTCTTGCCGGGGCCACCCTTGCAGGCGCCCTGCCCGGCGTGGCCCTTGCCCGCACCGGGACCATCGTGGACGTCGCCGCAGGCAACCCCGACTTTTCCACCCTCGTGACCGCCGTGCAGGCCGCGGGCCTGGTGGAGACATTGCAGGGCCCCGGCCCGTTCACCGTCTTCGCCCCCACCGATGCCGCCTTTGCCGCACTGCCCGCGGGCACCCTCGAGGGGCTGCTGGAGGACACCGAGGCGCTGACGGCGATCCTGACCTATCACGTCGTCCCCGGCCTGATGACGGCCGAGTTCCTGACCGGCCAGCGCGGCCGCATCGAGATGGTCAACGGCGGCTTCATCCACATGGACGCCACCGGCGACGGCGTGCGGATCAACCGCTCGGCCAGCGTGACGGCGGCGGATGTGCAGGCCTCCAACGGGGTGATCCACGTGATCGACCGCGTGCTGCTGCCGCGCTGATGACCCGGGCACGCCCCTGATCCCGGGCCCCGCCCCGCGCGGGGCCCTTTCGCATGGCAGCGTCCGCGGCGCATCGCCCCGCTTGAGCCACCGGCCCCCGCAGGCTAGACGCCCCGGCAACAGGAGATCGCCATGCCCGTGTTCCTCGACACCGCCCGACCCGATTTCGACGCCGCCTTCGCCACCGTCATGGGCGCCAAGCGCGAAGAGGCCGCCGACGTCGACGCCGCCGTGCGCGCCATCATCGCCGATGTGCGCACGCGCGGCGACGCGGCGCTGATCGAGCTGACGACGCGCTTCGACCGGCTGGAGCTGACGCCGGACACGATTGCCTTCTCGGAGGCCGAGATCGACGCCGCCATCGCCCGCGTCCCCGCCGACCAGCGCGCGGCGCTGGACCTCGCGGCCGAACGCATCCGCGCCTATCACGCCCGCCAGATGCCGCAGGACGCGCGCTGGACCGACGACACCGGCGCGTCGCTGGGGTGGCGGTTCTCGCCGGTGGGCTCGGCGGGCCTTTATGTGCCGGGGGGCACGGCGTCCTATCCGTCCTCGGTGCTGATGAACGCGATCCCCGCGCGGGTCGCGGGGGTGGCGCGGCTGGTGATCTGCGCCCCGACCCCGGACGGGGTGGTCAATCCGCTGGTGCTGCTGGCGGCCCGGCTGTCCGGCGTGGACACGATCTACCGGCTGGGCGGCGCGCAGGCGGTGGCGGCGATGGCCTACGGGACCGAGACCGTGGCCCCGGTGGACAAGATCACCGGCCCCGGCAACGCCTATGTCGCAGAGGCCAAGCGGCAGGTGTTCGGCCGCGTCGGCATCGACATGATCGCGGGCCCGTCGGAAATTGTGGTGATCGCGGACGCCGACAACGACCCCGACTGGATCGCGCTCGACCTCCTCAGCCAGGCCGAACATGATACGGCGGCGCAGTCGATCCTGATCACCGACAACGCGGCCTTCGGGCGGGCGGTGGCCGACGCCGTCGCCGCCCGGCTGGAGACGCTGGCGCGGCGCGACATCGCCGGTGCCAGCTGGCGCGACTACGGCGCGATCATCGTGACCCGCGACCTCGCCGAGGCCGCAGCCCTCTCCAACCGCCTCGCGCCCGAACATCTGGAGCTGTGCACCGCAGACCCCGAAGGGCTGCTGGCGCAGATCACCCACGCGGGCGCCGTGTTCCTGGGCGCCTACACCCCCGAGGCGATCGGGGATTACGTCGGCGGCCCGAACCATGTGCTGCCGACCGCGCGGTCGGCGCGGTTCTCCTCGGGGCTGTCGGTGGCGGATTTCCTCAAGCGCACGACGATCGCGCGGATGACCCCCGACAGCCTGCGCGCCATCGGCCCGGCCGCCGAAACGCTGGCCCACGCCGAAAGCCTGGAGGCCCACGGGCTGAGCGTGCGCGCCCGGCTCGATCGTCTCGACCGCTGACCCCGGACGGCGCGGGGCGCGTGCGGGCCTGCTTGCACCGCCCTGCCCGCTGGGGCATCACAGGGGCAGCCCGGCCGTTGGGATCGCACGCACCATGACCCGCATCTGCCATATCGAGATCGACGACTCCGCCCTGCCCGCACCCACGCCCGAGATCGAGCAGGAGCGGCGCGTGGCGGTGTTCGATCTGCTGGAGGACAACTCCTTCACCCTGCCGGGGCGCGACGGCCGGCCCGCGCCCGCCGGCCCCTACCGCCTCGGCCTTGCGATCCGCGAACGCCGTCTGGTGATGGAGGTGGCGACCGAGGCCGGCGCCCCGGTCACCGCCCTGCACCTGTCGCTCGGTCCGTTCCGCCAGGTGGTCAAGGATTACTGGCAGATCTGCGGCTCCTATTATTCCGCCGTGAAGACCCTGCCGCCCAGCCAGATCGAGGCCATCGACATGGCCCGCCGCGGCATCCACAACGAAGGCGCGCGCCTCCTGCAGGAACGGCTGGAGGGCAAGGTCGCCCTCGACATCGATACCGCCCGTCGGCTGTTCACGCTGATCTGCGTCCTGCACCACGGCGGATGAAGGGGGCGCGATGGCCGATCACGACCCGCACCGGCCACAGGACGCCACACCCTCCGGCGGCGGGCCGTCGGACGCATTCCCGTCGTCGGTGCTGTTCTGTTGCGACCACAACTCGGTCCGCTCGCCCATGGCCGAGGGGATGATGAAGAAGTTCTACGGCCAGCGCGCCTATGTGCAGTCCGCGGGCGTGCGCTCCGACCGCGAGGTCGACGGCTTCACCGTCTCCGTCACCGGCGAGATCGGCGTGGAGCTCGACCAGCACCGCGTGCGCAGCTTCGACGAGATGGAGGAGTGGGGCGACGACCTCGCGCAGTTCGACCTGATCGTCGCGCTGACGCCCGCCAGCCAGCGCCGCGCGCTGGAGCTGACCCGCCACGCCCACATCGACATCGAATACTGGCCCATCATGGACCCCGCGGGCCTCGGTGAGACGCGCGAGGCCCGCCTTGCCGCCTACCGCGAGACCCGCGACCAGATCCGCGCGCGCATGCTGGCGCGCTTCGGCCCCCCCACGCAACCGTCGCCCCGCAAAGGCCCCCGATGACCCACA
>NZ_NHSD01000098.1 GCF_016653255.1 Rhodobaculum claviforme | reverse complement strand
CCTGCGGGCGCGGCTGGCCGCCCCTGCCCCCACCCCCGAGGCCCTGCCGACGGTTGCCCGGCTGGCCGCCCGCGCCACCGGCACCGACTGGCCGGCGGTGATCGCGCGCAGCGTCGGATTGTGGGCCGCGGGCCGGTTCGACCGGGGACAGGCGCTGTGGTCCCCTGCCCCGGGTCGGGGCGCCTTTGCCGCCTGGCGCGAATGGGCTACCCATGACCTGACCCCCGAAATCGCCGGGCTGGGCGGGTTCTGCGCCCATGTCGCCGCCGCCCCCGACACCGCCGAACGCGCGATCCTGCGCGCCGCCGAGGCGCTGGCGCTGTCCGACGCCGCCGCGCCCACCGCGCTGCACCGGCTGCTGATGGATCTCGGCGGCTGGGCCCAGCACGCCCGCTGGCTGCTGTGGCAGGCCGAGCTGCACGGCGACACCGATGCCACGCTCACCGATCTGCTGGCGATCCGGCTGATCTGGGAAGAGGCGCTGCTGGCCCATGCCCCGCAGGTCGCCCACGACTGGACGCAGACCGTCGCGGCCCATGCCGAACCGCTCGTGCCGACCTCCGAGCATGTCCTCGACGCCCTCCTCCAGGAGGCCGCCGAGCGCGCCCACCAGCGCCGCCTCGGCGCGCTGCTGACCGGGCCCGCGGTGGCGCAGGGGCGTCCCGCCTTGCAGGCCGCGTTCTGCATCGACGTGCGCTCCGAGGTGTTCCGGCGCGCACTCGAAGGCCTCGATCCGGGGATCGAGACGCTGGGGTTCGCCGGCTTCTTCGGGCTGCCGCTGGCCCACCGTGCCCAGGGCACCGACGACACCGCCGCGCATCTGCCGGTGCTGCTGACACCGGGGCTGACCTCGACCGCCCACGCCGACCCGGCACGGGAGGACGCCATCCGCATCGCCGCGCGCACCCGCCGCGCCTGGGGCCGGTTCCGGCAGGCGGCGGTGTCCTCGTTCGCCTTTGTCGAGGCGGCGGGGCCGCTCTATGGCGCCAAGCTGGTGCGCGACGCGCTTGGCCTGACGCAGCCCGCAGCCCCCGACCCGGCCCCCCGGATCGAGGGCGGCCTGTCGGCCGACGCCAAGGCCGCGACCGGCGCGGCGGTGCTGAAGGCCATGAGCCTGACCACCGGTCACGCACGGCTGGTTCTGCTGCTGGGCCATGGCGCGCGCGTCACCAACAATCCGCACGAAAGCGCCTATCACTGCGGCGCCTGCGGCGGACAGACCGGCGAGGTGTCGGCCCGGCTGCTGGCCGCGCTGCTCAACGATCCCGAGACGCGCGCGGGGCTGCCTGCGCTGGGGATCACGCTGCCGGACGACACGGTGTTCGTGGCCGGGCTGCACGACACCACCACCGATGCGGTGACCCTGTATCGCGACGCGCCGATGCCGGGGCATGCCGAGGATCTGGCGACGGCACGGGACTGGCTGGCGCGGGCCGCGCGGCTGGCACGGGTGGAACGCGCCGCGCGCCTGCCCGGCGCCACGGCCGAGACGATCCCCGCCCGCGCGCTGGACTGGGCCGAGGTCCGCCCCGAATGGGGTCTGGCCGGGTGTGCGGCCTTCATCGCAGCACCGCGCGCGGTGACGGCCGGGACCGACCTTCAGGGCCGGGCGTTCCTGCACAGCTATGACTGGCAGGCCGATCACGGCTTCGGCACGCTGGAGCTGATCCTGACTGCGCCAGTGGTCGTGGCCAGCTGGATCAGCCTGCAATACTACGGCTCGGCCGTCGCCCCCACGGCCTTTGGCGGCGGCAACAAGCTGATCCACAATGTCACCGGCGGCATCGGGGTCGTGCAGGGCAACGGCGGGATCCTGCGGCCGGGCCTGCCGTGGCAGACGGTGCATGACGGCGCGCAGCTGGTCCACGAGCCGTTGCGGCTGTCGGTGCTGATCGAGGCGCCACAGCCCGCCATGACCGCCATCCTGGACCGGCACCCGCAGGTCCGCGCGCTGTTCGACAACGGGTGGCTGCACCTGTTCGCGCTGGAGGGGGGGCGGATCGCGGCCCGCTACCGGCCCGGACTTTCGTGGCAGGCCGATCCGGGCCTTGCCCGCGCGGCCTCATGACGGCCCGGGCCGGAGGCCCCCCTCCGGCCCTTCATCGGGCCCGAGGGCGGGTGCTGCGCAATCACGCCACCCGCAGCGCGCGCCTGCCGTGCCGCGCGCCACCGCGCCCCGCCGGGCAGCACCGCTCAGGGCTGGGTGAACAGCCGCTCGCGCATGTGCCGCAGCGGGCGGAACAGGTAATCCAGCAATGTCCTGTCACCGACCACGATGTCGACCTGCGCCGCCATGCCGGGCAACAGCTGCAACCCGGCCCCCCCGAGCGTGCTGTCTTCCTCGAGGCGGATGAACGCGGTGTAGTGTGGCCGCCCGGTCGCATCCGCGGCAAGGCCCGGAAGGATCGCCTCCACCCGACCGGCAAGGGGCGCGAGCTGGGCAAAGTCGAAGGCCGGAAAGCGCAGGCGGACGGTGTCGCCCGCCGCGACCATCCCGATGTCGCCGGGGGCGATGCGGGCGCGGATGCGCATGGTGGTGCCGTCGGGGGCGATGCGGGCCACGTCTGCGCCGGGGGCGATCACGCCGCCCACCGTCCCGGCGAATGCCACCAGAACCACGCCGGCGGTGGGCGCCCGCACCACGGTGCGCGTGATCCGATCCTCCAGCCGCGCCATCGCCTCCTGCAGCTCGGCCGCCTCACGCAGCGCGACGGCGCGCTGGCTCAGGTGGTCGGCGCGGCTGTGCGCGGCCAGTTCCGCCAGGCGCTGCCCGGTCTCCGCGATGCTGCGCGCCAGACGCTCGCCCTCCCCCTCGAGGCGGCGCACCTCGCTTTCGGCACTGCTGTGGCGCAGGTCGACCTCGATCACATGCATGCGCGAGTGCACGCCGGTGCGCGCAAGATCCCGGCGCATGCCACGTTCCTCCTCGACCATCGCAAGCCGAAGCCGGGCATCGCCAAGCAGCCGGTCGAGGTTGACAATCCCGGCGCGGGCCGTGGCGATCTGGCTGTCCAGCACCGAGCGGCGCGTCGCCTCGGCGCTGCGCTGGCCCTCGAACAGGGCGGTCTGGGCAGCGAGCATCGCCGGCGTGGCCCCATCGACCGCGTCGAACCTGGGCGGGCGCCCGGACAGCAGCGCCTCCAGCCGCTCCAGATCCAGCGCGAGGGCGCGGGCGCGCACCTGCAACTGCGCATGCTCGGCCATCAGCGCGCGGGTATCCAGGCGCAGGATCGGCTCGTCGGCCCGCACCTGCTGGCCGTCGGTGACCAGCAGCTCGGCCACGATGCCGCCCTCCAGATGCTGTACGCGTTGCAGCGGCACGCGCGCCTCCACCTCGCCCTCGGCGCGGACAAGCTCGCTCAGCGGCGCAAGGGCGGCCCATGCAAGGAACGCCAGCACGAGCGCCAGCACCGCCACCGCCGTCCAGCGCAGCAGCGCGGGCGCCGCGCGTTCCTCCAGCAAGGTGGCATGCGCCAGCAGCGCATCGCCGCGCGACCGGCGGCCGCGGCCTGGGGCGGGGTGCGGGTGGACAAGGGTGGTCATGCGCGATCCTCCTGCGGGGCGCTCCGGGGGCGGCGGGTCACATCAGCGCCGCGGGCGGGGCGGCCCGCACGACGCTGCCGCCGTTCAGGACGATCACCCGGTCGGCCAGCCGCATCGTCGCGGGCCGGTGGGTGACCATCAGCGTCGTCACGGCGCCGCGGAACTCCGCAAGCTGGTCGTGAAACACCGCCGTCAGATCGGGATCGAGGTTGTCGATCGCCTCGTCCAGAAGCAGCAGCCGGGGTTCGCGCAGATAGGCCGCCGCCAGCCCCAACCCGTTCACGAGGCTGGAGGACACCTGGCCGCTGCGCCCGTCCCCGACGCGGTGCGCAAGCCCGCCCGGCAGGCGGCGGATCAGCCCCCCGATCCCGGCGCGCCGGATCGCGGCGTCGATCTGTTGCGGGGTGGCGGTCGGCATCGACAGGCGCAGGTTCTGCTCGACCGTGCCGAAGAACAGCTCGAACTCCTGCGGCACATAGCCGATCGCCTGGCGCAGCGCGACGGGCGCATGCTGGCGCGTGTCGATGCCGTCGATGACGATGGTGCCGGCCTGCGGGGCGTGCAGGCCAAGCAGCAGCTTCAGCAGCGTGGACTTGCCCGCCCCGTTCGGGCCGGTGATCGCGATGATCTCGCCCGGCGCGATCTCGGCGGAAATCGCCATCGCCGCCGGATCAAGCTCGGCCGCGTACTTGAACGACACGCGCACGAGGCTGAGCCCTCCGGCGCGCAGCGGTGCGATGTCGCCGCGCCGGGTCGTGGCGCAGCCCTCCGGCGGGGTCTTCATGGCGCGGTCGATGCTGGCGATGGTGCCGCGCAGCTGATCGAACCGGGTCAGCAGCACGAACGCCGCCTGGATCGGGGCCAGCGCGCGCCATGTCAGCGTCATGATCGCGATCAGCGCCCCCATCGACAGCGCCCCCTCCATCATCGCCAGCGCGCCGAGGCCGACCGTCAGCAACCCCGCAGAAACCATCACGATCTGCCCCACCGCCGTCACCAGCGCCGCGAGCGTCTGCGCGCGGTGGCCCGCATGCGCGGCCGCCCCCGACAGCATGCGAAACCGCGCGCGCCAGCGCGGGGCGGCACCGGCCAGGCGGATGTCCTCGCCATGCGCGATCGCCTCGAACAGGAAGTCCTGACGCGCCATGGCGGTCTGCGCTTGCGCGGCCGCCGCACCCCGCAGCGCCGGCGCAAGCACCAGCGCGGCCAGCCCATACACCCCGACCGCCGCCAGCGGCACCAGCGCCAGTGTCCCGCCCAGCAGCGCCAGCGCCGCCAGGAACACCGCCGCGAACGGCAGTTCGATCACCGTGATCGCGGCCGAGCCCGCCAGCGCGTCGCGCACCCCCTCGGACTGGCGCAGACGTTGCACCCGCGCCCCCATGCGCATCCGCTCGCTGATCGCCACCGGCAGCGCGAGCAGATGCGCAAACACCCCCCCCGACAGCAACAGCGTGATCCGCGCGCCCAGCCGCGCCAGCATGCGCCCACGCAGGCTGCGCAACACCGCCTCACCCAGCAGGGCGACCGCGACGCCGACCAGCAGCGACACCAGCGTCGGCAGCGACCCTGCCGGGATCACCCGATCATAGAGCGCCATGATGAACAGCGCCGGCGCCACCGCCAGCAGATAGATAAGGAACGTCAGCGCCGCGACGCGCGCATAAAGACCCCGGAACCGCGCCATCACGAACCCGACCCAGCGACCGGCCTCGGCGGCGGCGCGGGCGTCGCCCGTGCCCTCGATCCGCTCGAACAGGCAGATGTCGCCCCTGAGGTGCCGGGCATGCCGCCGGGCGGGCCCATCCAGCGCGGGATCATGGACCCGAACCTCTCTGCGGGGACCGCCGGGGCCCAGCAGCACGAGGGCGCGGCCATCGCGCGGCAGCATGAGCGCCGGCATCAGCCGCGCGTCGATGCGGTCGGCGCGGGTGTCCGGGAGCACGGTCGAGGCATACCCCAGCAGCGCCATCACATCGCGCAGGGCCACAAGGTCAAGCCGATCCTCGAAATGCGGCAGCGCCTCGGCCAGGGTGCGCGGCGGGCCGTCCCAGCCCAGCGCGGCCAGCAACGGCCCCAGCGCGCGCGCCAGGGCGCAGCCCTCGGCCAGTGCGCCAAGGCTGGCGGCGATGGCGGCCGTGCGCGCGGCGTCGGTGTCGGGCGATGCGTCCGCCCCCCAGCCGGACGGGGGCGCGATGGCGACCTGTGCGGCGGTCATGC
>NZ_NHSD01000097.1 GCF_016653255.1 Rhodobaculum claviforme | reverse complement strand
GGCGGGGCGATGGCCGAGGGGGCGCGCCAGCTTGCGCGCGGACAACGCCCGTCCCTTCCCGCGCTGATGCTGAGCCCCGGCAATGCCGTCCGTCTGACGGATGAGCTGGCGCGGATGCGCGGCGCGGTGATGAAGCTCGGACAGCTGATGTCGATGGAGACCGGCGATCTCCTGCCCCCCGAGATGGCCGCCGCGATGTCGCGCCTGCGCGCCGAGGCGCACCCGATGCCGCCGCGCCAGCTCAAGGCGACGCTGGCCGCGAACTGGGGCCGCGACTGGCTGCGCGACTTCGAGCGGTTCGACGTGACGCCCATCGCGGCCGCCTCCATCGGACAGGTGCACCGGGCGCGCACCCGCGACGGCCGCGATCTGGCGATCAAGATCCAGTACCCCGGCGTGCGCCGCAGCATCGACAGCGACGTGGACAATGTGGCCGCGCTCATCCGCTGGTCCGGTGTCCTGCCGCGCGGCGCCGATCCCACCCCCCTGCTGGAGGAGGCCAAGCGGCAGCTCCACGAGGAGGCCGACTACCGCCGCGAGGGCGCCTGCCTTGCGCGGTTCGGCGCGCTGCTGGCGGATGCGCCGGGGCTGCAGGTGCCCGCGCTGCATGCCGATCTGACCACCGGCGACGTGCTGGCGATGGACCATGTCGCCGGCGGGCCGGTGGAGGGGCTGATCACCGCGCCGCAGGCGGTGCGCGACAGCGTGGCCACGCGCCTGGTCGGGCTGGCCCTGCGCGAGATGTTCGAGTTCGGGCTGATGCAGACCGACCCCAACTTTGCCAACTACCGCCATGACGCGGCGACCGATACGGTGGTGCTGCTGGACTTCGGCGCCACCCGCGAGATCCCCGCCGCCATGGCCGAGGGCTATCGCGCGCTGCTGCGCGCCGGCATGGCGGGCGATGCCCGGGCGGTCGAGCGCGCCGCGACCGACCTCGGGCTGATCGGACCGGCGCTGCCCGCGGCCCATCTGCAAGAGCTTCTGACACTGGCCGAACTGGCCTTTGCCCCGCTGCGCCAGCCCGGCGCGGTGGATGTGGCGGGCCTCGGCATCACCGAGCGTCTGCGCGATGCGGGCATGGCGCTGGCGATGGAGCACGGCCCCGGCGGCCATCTGCCCCCCGCCGAGGTTCTGTTCGTGCAGCGCAAGCTCGGCGGCCTTTATCTGCTGGCGCACCGGCTGCGCGCCCGGGTGCCGGGCCATGCCTTGATGACGCCGTGGCTTGCGGCCGGGACGTCTGCGGCATCTTGATCCGGACCGCCGGGCGCGACATGCTGGCGTCATGTCCGTGATCCCCCCGCAGCCCGTGCCCCCGGTCGAGCAGGTCAGTTTTGACCGGCGCGAACTGACCACCATCCTCGGCCTGTATGGCCGCATGGTCGCGATCGGCGAATGGCGGGACTACGGGATCTCGTGCCTGCGCGAGGTGGCGGTGTTCGCGATCTTTCGCCGCACCGCCGAGCATCCGCTTTACCGGATCGAGAAACGCCCCCGCCTGCGCCATCGCCAGGGGATGTATGCCGTGATCGGGCCGGATGGACAGGTGCTCAAACGCGGCCACGAGCTGGCGGGCGTCCTGCGGGTGCTGGAGCGCAAGCTGATCCGCGTGGTCGGCGGCTGATCCTCAGCGGGGGCGGGCGGCCAGTGCCGCGGCGATCTCGGCGCGGATCAGGCGGCGCAGCTGCCGGGTGAAGCGGGTGCCGGCCGCGCCCTGCAGTTCCGCACGAACCGCCTCGGCCACCAGCGCGCGCAGCGCGGCATCCTCGGTCGGGTTCGGGTCGGGGTCGGACACGCGCTGGTCCGGCGTCAGGCGCAGCGGGGCCGGGCGGATGGCCTCGGGCGCGGGCGCCGGCCGGTCGGACACCAGCCTGCGGATGGAGGCGATCATGTCGTCCCCGTCGGGGGCAACGCCGAGGTCCGGGCGGGGCAGGGGGCTGGTCATGGGCATCGTCTCCGGCGGCGGGGCGGGACCGGGCGCAAGGTGCGCCCGATCCGTCAGGGCTGCATCCGCTGAAGGATGCGGTCCAGCTGCTCGCCCTGGGGGCTGCGCAGCGGGGCGTTGCGGACGGCGTTGTAATACGCCTCCGGGTCATAGACCGGGATCCCGAGGTCGAGGTGCTCCACCGTCAGCAGCCCCATGGAGGACAACAGCCCGTACACCGCCAGCGTGCGCGCGGTTTCGGCGTCGACCCTTCCCACACGGGCGTCCAGCAGCTCCTGCTCGGCGTTGAGGACATCGAGCGTGGTCCGCGCGCCCAGTTCGGCCTCCTGGCTGATGCCTTCGAAAGCGGTCTGCGCGGCTTCGATCTGGCTGGCGCTGGCCTGGATCTGGGCGCGGGAGACGGCGATGTTGGACCATGACCGGCCCACCTGCTCGATCACCTCCACCGCGGTCTGGTGCAGGTTGGAGCGTGCCGCGTCGCGCTGCGCGATGGCCTGTCGCGACAGCGACGGATTGCGCCCGCCGGTATAGACCGGCCGGCTGTAGCTGAGCCCCACCGACGAGCGGTCGCGCCGGTCATCGTCGATCGACAGGTTGAGCGTCCCGCTCACCGTGCCCCGTCCGATCGCGGCGGTGCGTTCGGCGTTCAGGTCGGCGGCGGTGACTTCGAACTGTGCGCGGCGGATCGCGGGGTGGCGGTCGCGCGCCACGCCCTGTGCGGCCTCCAGCGAGGCGGGCAGCGCCGGCAGCGCGGGCGGCGGCGCAAGCCGCACCGGATAATCGCCCGTTGCCGCGCGATATGCCTCGCGGGCGACGGCCAGGTCGCCCTGCGCGGCGGCCACCTGGCTGCGCGCGCCGGCCAGTCGCGCCTCGGCGATGGAGACGTCGGTACGGGTGATCTCGCCGACCTCGAAGCGATCGCGCGCGGCTTGCAGCTCCTGGCCGATCAGCCGCACGTTGGCCTCGCGCAGCTCCAGCCGGGAAATCGCCGCACGCACGTCCATGAAGGCCGCGACCGCGTTGAACAGGACCTGCTGTTCCACCCCCACGAGGGCCGCGCGGGTGGCCAGAACCTGCGCCTCGGCGGCGCCGATGGCCAGCCGGTTGCGGCCGAAGTCGAACACCGTCAGTTCGGCCGACAGCGCCAGCTGCGCGGTCAGGTTCTCGACCCGGGTGGTGCCGGGGCCGGAGGGCAGCGACTGCTCGGCGGACACCCCTTCGGCGCGGGCCACGAAGTTCACCACCGGTCGCAGCGCCGAAACCGCCTGGGCCACGTCCTCGTCGGCGGCGCGCAGCACGGCGCGGTTCTGTCCGATCAGGTTCGACGTGCGATAGGCCGCGATCAGCGTGTCCGTCAGCGTCTGCGCCGCGGCCTGCGGGGCGGCCATGCCCAGCCCCGCCACCAGCGCGATCCCCGCGGCCATCCCGCGCAGGTGCCGCGCCCTCACAGCTGGAACTCCCGCGCGCGGGCAAAGGCGGGGATCACCGGGGCGGTGGCGTTGAAGATGTCGCGCCAGTTCATGCCGGCCGGGGTGCGGTGGCCCACGCGTACGATGCCCAGCGGGCCCTGCATGAACACGGCGGCGATGCGGCCGCCCGGCCGCAGCTGTTCCCACAGCCGCGCCGGCAGGACCTCGATCCCGCCCTGGACCACGATCACGTCATAGGGGCCGTGGCGGGGCGCGCCCGCGTCCAGCGGGCCCTCGATCACGGTGGCGTTGTCGGCGCCCTGTTCGGCCAGCAGGCCCTCGGCCTCGGCGGCCATGCCGGGCAGGTCCTCCACCGCGACGACCGCGCCGGCCATCCGCGCCAGCACCGCCGTGGAATAGCCGTAGCCGCAGCCGACATCGAGCACCGATTCCTCCGCGTGCAGGTCGAGCACGTCGCAGATCTTGCCCAGCGTGCGCGGGTCCAGCAGCACCCGACCCGGCGCCAGCGGCAGGTTCTCGCCGACATACGCCGCCTCGCGCAGGGCGGTGGGCACGAACACCTCACGCGGGACTGACAGCATCGCGTCGATGACGGGAAACTTGGTGACATCCGAGGGCCGGATCTGGGTGTCGACCATCATGAGCCGACGTGCCGTGTAGTCCGTCATGGCGGGCTGCTCGCTGTGTTCTTGGTTGTTGAATGGAACATGCCACATGCCCCGCCATGCGGCAACCGGCGTTGGTTGCGCGCGGCCCCCCCTCAGGGTGGTGGGGGGCCGAGGTCATAGCGCGCGAGTTCCTCGTGGTGACTGCCGCCCTTGCCCGGGTACGAACGATAGAGCGCCAGCGCCGTGATCCGCGCCGGGCCCGCGCTGAAATGGCCATTTCCCGCGATTGCCAGCGACAGGCGCTCGCGCTCGGGCGGGGACAGGCGCCGCCAGTCCAGCCGCGCCAGCGTCACATGGGGCACGAACCGGCGCCGCTCCAGCGTGATGCCTGCGCCGCGCGCGGCCTGCGCGACCTTGCGCTGCAGATGCGCCAGCGCGCCACAGGGCACCACGCCCGCATGCACCGAGCGCGGCGTGTCGCCTCCGAATCGGTCCACGCCGCGCAGCCGCAGATCGAACGACGGCGCGCCCAGCCCCTCGAGCGCGTGGTGCAGATCCTCCAGCACCGGCGCGGGTTGCGACCCCAGGAACGCCAGCGTCAGGTGCAGCGTCTCGGGCGGGGCGGGGCGTGCGGCGTGGCGCGGCAGCGGCAGCATCTGCTCCAACAGCATCACCCGCTGGCACAGCGTTTCAGGCAGCGGCAGGGCAACGAACGCACGGATCATCCCCGATGCCTGCCGCAGCGGCCCGCCCCATGCAAGGCGGTTGCGTGCCGCGTGGCGGGCGCCGGGTTGTCTTGGCGGGGCATCTGGGGTCAAACACAACGGCGGTGAAGGTGGCGATGAAGGGAACGGACGAGATGTTCAGCAAGTCTGCACAGGGTGGCCAGCCAGGCCAGGGCGGGCGCGACGCGGCGCGGTCGGTGATTTCCGCCGATGTCCGCATCGAAGGGTCGCTGCACACCGAGGGCGTGCTGGAATTCGACGGCCGCATCGACGGGGATCTGAGCGCGCATGCGCTGGGGGTGGGCCGCTCGGCGGTGGTGCGGGGCAATATCGCGGGCGGATTCGTCACCATCGACGGCACCGTCGAGGGCGACATCGTCGCCGAGACGCTGACGCTGAAGCCCACCGCGCTGGTGCGCGGGGTGCTGGCCTATGGCACCGTGACGGTGGAAAGCGGCGCGCATGTCGACGGGCGGTTCCAGCGGCTGGCGCCGGCCCCCGCACGGGCAGCCTCCGGCC
>NZ_NHSD01000096.1 GCF_016653255.1 Rhodobaculum claviforme | reverse complement strand
CCTGCGGCTGTCCCCGGCCCCGACCTGCCCCTTTCTGTCAACGGCGGCGTAAAGGTCGGCCACTCCGGGGTATGGGCGGTCGGCCGCCGTGGCCCGTCAGGGCCAAGCCAGCGCAGGTCGGATCAGGCGGGATCATTGGCGTTGCGCCTGCGGCCTTGCGCGCGCCTGCGGCCAAGGCAAATCTGCGCAAGCTCGGCGGCAACAGCACCGCCGATCGCCGCGAGATCGCGCGCGAGGGCGGCAGGGCTGCGACGCAACAAGGCCGCGTCGCGTGAACTGGTCGGGGAAGCCGTCGCCCACATCCCCACCAACGACCCGCCCGATGAAGACTGGATCAAGGTCGGGCTCGCGCGCTACGCCGCGCTGGGTGCAGGCGGACAGGAACGATCCCGCCTGCACCGCCAGGAAATGGGACAGCTTCGCCGGTGTCCGCGGCGTGATCGTGGGCACGCTGTTCTGGCTCGCGCGACAGAACGGCTGGCGGGCCGCGCGGACCTCGCCGTCCGGACGCCGCGAACCGGGACGAGGTGGACGACGACCGCCGGCCGGTCATCCGCATCTGCGCGGGCTTTCTGCACCGGACCGTCGCCATGGCCGAGGGCGCGCCGACGCAGGCGGGCCGCGCCGCCGATCTCGGGCTGGAGATCGAGGTCGTCGAGTGCACCGCCCATGTCGCTCCGAACCAGGCGCTTGCGCAGGGCGATCTGGATACGAACGCGGTCCAGCACCGGCCCTGTCCGGACAACCGGAACGCCAATGCGGGCTTCGATCTGGTCTCGGTGGGCCGAACGGTGACCTCCCCACTCGGGATCCATTGCAGCCGTCATGCGACGCGCCCCGGGCCGAACGATGATCGCGGCCAAGGTCGACGAGCCGCTGCACTTCCTCCAGATCGTGGATCTGGCCGACCGCGACCCCACCCAGCTTTCGGGCGGCCAGCGCCAGCGGGTGGCGCTGGGGCGCGCGCTGGCGATCGCGCCCAATGTGCTGCTGCTGGACGAGCCCTTCGGCGCGATCTGCGCCGCTGGCTGCGCGACGTGCACAAGGCGACCGGCTCGACCAAGATCTTCGGTACCCACGATCAGGAGGAGGCGTTCGAACTTGCCGACCGCGTGATCGTCATCGGCGCGGGTGGCCTTGTCTCCGAGGACTGGCGCGACGCCCTGCCCAACGGCGCCTCGCCGTGGTATTCACGGCCGGCGTTTCTGGTGCGCGAGGGCAAGCCGAAGGACATCAACGACTGGGACGATCTGGCCCGCGACGATATCCAGGCGATCTTTCCCAACCCCCGCACCAGCGGCAATGCGCGCTACATCTACCCCACGGCCTTCGCCCATGGGCTGGGCAGCATGATCATGCAGGACATCGCCGCCCGCCACCGCGGACCGGATCAGCGCGACTGGGACGGCCGCGCGGCGCTGGCGGGGCTCAGCATGCCGTGCCGAAACACATGGGGCGACCGCTCCTGCCTCTGGCCACAGGTGCAGCGCTTGTGGCAGGGCATCTCGGGCGCCGAGCCTGGCGTGGTGCCCGCCGCAAGCCACGCGGTTCATCTGGAAAAACCGGAGATCTTCTGCGCGATGTTGCAGGACCCCCTGACCGGAGGAGGACGGCAATGCCCCACAACAGCGCGCAGTTTCCGCACGCAGGCGCCAACACGGCGCAGTGGACCGGACCATGATCGCGCAGCGGCTGGAGGTCTGGCGCAACGCTACGGTCCGGATGTTGCCGGGCCTTGCGCTGGCGGGCACGGTGGCGGCCGCCGCAGGCTTCCTTGGGTCGCATTATGGCGCGCCGGTGATGCTGTTTGCCCTGCTGATCGGGATGGCCTTCAACTTCCTGCACGCCGAGGGCCCCTGCCGCGAGGGCGTCGACCTGGCTGCGAAATTCATCCTGCGCCTCGGCGTCGGCCTCCTGGGCGTGCGCATCGCGTTCGAGGACCTCGCGCGGCTGGGGGGGGATGGGGCGCTGGTGCTTGTGGGGCTCGTGGCGCTGACCATCGCGTCGGGCTTCGTCATCGCACCGCTTCTGGGGCGCCAGTGGCGCTTTGCGCTGCTGACGGGCGGGGCGGTGGCGATCTGCGGGGCGTCCGCGGCACTCGCGATTGCCGCGGTGATCCCCGCCAATGACCGGACTGAACGCAACACCCTGTTCACTGTCATGGCCGTCACGGCACTGTCCACCGTGGCCATGGTCGCCTATCCCCTGCTGTTCCAGGCGCTGGGGTTTTCCGAGATCCAGCAGGGCTTTCTGATCGGCGCCACGATCCATGACGTGGCCCAGGTGGTGGGCGCGGGCTTTTCCGTCTCGGACGCGGCGGGCGAGACCGCCACGGTGGTCAAGCTGTTCCGGGTGGCCATGCTGCCGGTGGTGCTGATCGCGGTGGCGCTGGTGCTGCGCATGGGGCCGCATGGCGGGGCGCGGGGGCGGATCGCCCTGCTGCCGTGGTTCATGGTGCTTTTCCTCGCACTGGTGGCGCTCGGATCGGTGGTTCACTTGCCCGAGGCGCTGGTCGATCAGGTCACCACCCTGTCGCGCGCCTGCCTCGTCGTGGCGATCGCGGCGCTGGGTATCAAGACGTCCCTCAAGGCGCTCACCGCGGTGGGGGGCGGCCATCTTGCGGTGGTGGTTCTCGAAACCCTCGTCCTGCTGGCAGCGGCATGCCTTGCGCTGGAGGTCTTCGACGTCATCTGACATGATGCGCGGCCACCGCGCCTGCCCCCGGGTCGTGGAGCGCACCCGGAACCAGCGCCCTGAACGTCACGACCGGGTCCAGCACCGGGCGGACCCCCTCCTGCGGCCCGATGGCGTCGAGCTCGGGGCGCAGACTCTGCCGGAGGGCGGATATGGCGTGGCGTGACATCGGACGCCGCCCTCAGCCAGCGCTGTGCCGTATGGTGTGGTCAACGGCCTGAGGGGGCGACCGCCTGGACGCCGGCACGGGGTGTGATGGATCGCGCCACACGGACAGCGCCGTCGCTGTGGGCGGGTGCGCGGCCGCAACCGTCTGTGGTCATCCAGCCTGGCTTATGGGCCAGACAAACAGGATCGCCGGGACGGCGACGGCCAGGACAGCGGCCTGGAGCGGCAGGCCGAGTTGCCAGAAGTCCCAGAACCGCAGACCGCTGGACGACAGGATCAAGGTGTTGCTCTGGTGTCCGATGGGGGTGAGGAAGCCGGCCTGGGCACCGATGGCGACGGCCATCAGCAGCGGGTCCGGGCCGATCTCGAGGCTGCGCGCGATGCTGAACGCCACCGGCGCCATGATCGCCACCGCGGCCGCGTTGTTCAAGACGTTGGTCAGCACCATGCTGGCCACGATCACCACGCCGATCAGGAACGCCCCCTCCGGGGCCGCGCCGCCCAGCGACAGCGCGCCCTTGGCCGCGACCTCGGCCAGACCCGTCGCCTCGACCGCGTTGGCCACCGGGATCAGCGCGCCCAGAAGCACCACCACCGTCCAGTCCACCGCGCCGGGCACGCTGCGCGCCGGCGTCACCCCGGTCAGGATCGCCAGCAGCGCCGCACAGCCATAGGCCACCGCCGTCGGAAGCACCCCGGTGGCCGAGACGGCGACCGCGCCCACCAGGATCGCCAGTGCCAGCACCATCCGCCGCACCTTCGGCAGGCGCAGCGGCCGGGCCGCAAGCGGCGCGCAGCCATAGTCGCGGGCGAAGTCGGCGATGTCCTCGTCCCCGCCCTGCACCAGCAGCACGTCGCCCTCGGTGATGGTCATGTCGCGCAGGCGGCGCGGATCGCGGCGGCCCGCGCGCGACACCGCGAGCAGATTGATGCCGAAGCGCGAGCGCAGGCGGATCTCGCGGGCGGACCGCCCCGCCAGCCGGGCCCCCGGCAGCACCGCAAGCTCCGTCAGCACGGTATCGGCGCCGGGACCCGGGGCGGGGTCGGCGGGCTCCGGCGCCACCTCTTCCTCCAGCGTCAGATCGAGGCGCGCGAGGACGCCCGGCAGCGTGGTGGGGTTGGCCTCGATCACCAGGATGTCACCGACCCGGACGATCTGGCGGTGCGGCGGCACGGTGCGCGCATTGCCATGCGCAAGGCCGATCACGCGCGCGCCGCTCTCGCCCACGATGGCCTCGATCTGGCGCACGGTGGCGCCGGCGGCGCTGCTGGAGGGGCCCACGCGCGCCTCGGTCTGGTAGGCCGAGATCTCGAACGCCTGTGCATTGCGCACCGCTCGGCGTGGGATCAGCAGGCGCGAAAGGGCCAGCACCAGCAGCAGCGCGACCGCCCCCACCGCGGCCCCCACGGCCAGAAAATCGAACATCGCAAAGCCGGCCTGCAACTCGTCCTCACGGAACCCCGAAACCAGCAGGTTCGCCGGCGAGCCGATCAGCGTGACCATCCCCCCGAAGATCGTGCCATAGGAGAGCGGCACCAGCACAAGCGCCGGCGGCAGCCCGTTGCGCTGCGCGAACTGCAGCCCCAGCGGCATCAGCAGCGCCAGCGCACCGATGTTGGTGATGAAGGCCGCCAGCACCGCGCCGAACAGCGTGAACAGCACCACACCCCGGAACGCCGAGCCCCGCTCGGCCACCAGCCAGTGGCTGACCGCGTCGATCGCGCCCGAGCGCTGGAACCCGTGGCTCAGGATCAGCACGAACACCACCATCACGACGGCGTGGTTTCCGAACCCCTTGAAGGCCGTGTCCGCCGGCGTCAGCCCCAGCAACACACAGGCGAGAAGCGCCGCGAAGGCCACGATGTCGTGCCGGATGCGGTTCCAGACAAAGGCGATCATGGTTGCGACGATCACCATCAGCGTCAGGAACTGATCCACCGTCAGTCCCGCTGCGGTCGCGACGGAGGCCAGAGACAAGGGGAGGGTTCCTTTCGCCTGCAGGCGGTAAAGCCTAGAAGCCGGGCCCCCAAAAGCAACTCGGCCGGCCCGAGGGCCATGACAACTCCCCGTGGGCGTCCTTGCGGGCCATCTCCGGCCGG
The DNA here is from genome assembly GCF_016653255.1 of Rhodobaculum claviforme. Lineage (GTDB taxonomy): Bacteria > Pseudomonadota > Alphaproteobacteria > Rhodobacterales > Rhodobacteraceae > Rhodobaculum > Rhodobaculum claviforme. The sequence continues at coordinate 637 of NZ_NHSD01000096.1, read as the reverse complement.
CAGGGTTGCTCCGCCGGCCTTGCCGCATCAACGCTGCGTTTCAGCCCATGCCGGCCGCGAGCAGCGCTCCGGCGAGATCGAGGGCGTCATCGGGCCGGCAGGTGCAGGGGCGGGGGTGATGGCCGTCGCGGGCGGGGACGGCGCGGCAGGACAGGACCGCGCGGCGCCAGTGGGCAGGGATCGCCCCACGGCCATGGGCTGCGCCCGGAAGCGCGCCGGCAATGGCGGCGTTGGTGTCGGTGTCACCGCCCGGCGACACGGCTTCAACCAACGCCTCCCCCAACTCTTGGCGCTGGTGCAGGCGGTGGAAGGCATCGGCCAGCGCGATCAGCACCCAGGCCCTGGTCGGACCCGTCGCAGCGCGCAGGCGGAGCCTTCAACCCGTTGAGGATGGCGAAGCGCACGGTCGCGCCCCCCTCGCCGTGGCCAGCGTGGCTGACGGCGAGCACACCCATCGCGCCGGGATCGGCCCCGCCCACGCCCGCCATGATGGCTGCGGTGAAGGTGGCCTAGGCTCAGGACTCATAGCCAGAAGATGACGGTTGCGGCGAGGGCGATGGCGGAGAGGAAGACCTTGGGGCATCGGTCGTAGCGTGTGGCGATGCGGCGCCAGTCCTTGAGCCTGCCGAACATGATT
>NZ_NHSD01000095.1 GCF_016653255.1 Rhodobaculum claviforme | reverse complement strand
GACATGGCCGAGGCCGCGCATCTGGCCCACCCCCCCGCCATGACCGAGGCCGAGGAGCTGGATTGCCCTGACTGGCTCGTGCCACTCCTGCGTGACAGCCTGGGGCCGCAATTCGCACCGGTCATGGCCGCGCTGCGCGAGCGCGCGCCGGTGTTCCTGCGGGTCAATGTCGCGCGCGCCGACCGCGCCGAGGCCCTGGCCGCGCTGGCCCGGGACGGGATCGAGGCCCGCGCCTGCGCCATCGCCGACACCGCGCTGGAGGTCGTGTCGGGTGCCCGCCGCGTGCAGCGCGCGCGCGCCTATGCCGACGGGCTGGTGGAATTGCAGGACGCCGCCTCGCAGGCGGTGGTGGCGGCGCTGGATCTGGCGCCGGGGATGCGGGTGCTGGATCTGTGCGCGGGCGGTGGCGGCAAGGCGCTGGCGCTGGCCGCGCGGCTGGGCACCGAGGTGCTGGCCCATGACGCCAACCCCGCCCGCATGGCCGATCTGCCGGCGCGGGCCGCGCGCGCGGGCGCCCGCATCACCCCCGTCGCCCCCCCTGAGGGCGCCGGTCCGATGGACCTCGTGCTGGCCGATGTGCCCTGCTCCGGCTCGGGCAGTTGGCGCCGCGACCCCGAGGGGAAATGGCGGCTGACGCCCGAGCGTCTGTCGGCGCTGCGCGACACCCAGGCGGGAATTATGGATCGCGCCGCGGGGCTGGTGGCGGAGGGCGGTCGTCTGGCCTATGCGACCTGTTCGCTGCTGACGGCCGAGAACGACGACCAGGTGGCGGCGTTCCTGGGGCGTCACTCCGGCTGGCGGCTGGCTCACAGCGCGCGCTGGACCCCGCTGCAGGGGTGCGACGGGTTCTTCCTTGCGGTCTTGACGCGCCGGTGATCCCGGCCTTTGCTGGGCCCGGGGGGGGCGTTAAGCCCACCTTAAGCATTTTCGCGCGCTATCGGGGGGCAGCGGTCGGAGGCAGCGCGTGACGCAGGCGATACCCTTTTCACAGGCACTGGGGCGCACGGCCCAGCGGTTCACCGGGGCGGTCTGGCTGGTGCTGGGGCTGGCGGCGGTGGCGGCGGCGGTGGCGACGCTGATGGCGCCGGGTACGGTGCGCATGGCCGTGGTGTCGGTGTCGGTGACGCTGGCGTGTCTGGCGGCGATGGTGTCGGTGCTGGCCTGGCGCGAGGGGCGCGGTGCCACTGCGCGCATCGTCCCGGCACCGCCCATGGCCGATGACACAAGCCCGATGTTCACGGCCGATTGCGAGGGGCGCATCCTGTCGCGCAACCCTGCGGCTGACTCGCGCTTCGGCACGGGGGCAACCCTGGTCGCGGCGCTGGGGGGGCTGGTGACGGGGCCGGGTGCGCTCCTCTATCGGTTGCAGGCGCGCGCGACCGCCGACGGGTCCGCAAGCGAGGAGGTCGCGGCGCTGCATGGCCCCTTGCGCCTCTCGGTGCACCGGAGCGGGGCGGGGGTCTGGCTGTGGCGGCTGGAGGACCACACGGCCGACGCATCGGGTGCTGCGCGGCTGCCGATGCTGCGCGTCTCCAAGAGCGGCACCGTGTTGTGCATGAACGCGGCGATGCAACGCCTTGTGGGCGTGGAGGCGCGCACACTGGACCGGATCTTTCCGCATCTCCCCCTGCGCTCCGGCGAGGTGACGGAGGTTGCGGGTGCCGCCGGCCCCTGTCGCCGGATGGTGGCCGAGGTCGACGCCGGAGAGGGCCGGCGCGAGGTGTATCTGCTGCCCGCCCCCGACGCCGCGCGTCCCACCGCCGCGCGGGCGGAGTTCGAGGACCTGCCGCTGGCGCTGGCCCGCGTCTCTCCCGACGGACAGGTGATCAAGGCCAACCGCGTGGCGCGCGACCTTCTGGGACTGGTGATGCCCGCGCTGGGCCAGCCGCCGCGCCTGGCGGAGCTGCTGGAGGGGCCGGGGCGCCCGGTGGGCGACTGGCTCGCCGACGCCATGTCCGGGCTTGCGGAAAACCGCCCCCAGGTGCTGCGGCTGCGCCGGTCCGATCCCGACAGCTACCTGCAGGTCACGCTGCGGCGCGTGGCCGAGGACGGGCGCCCGGGCCTGCTGGCGGTATTCAACGACGCCACCGAGTTGAAATCGCTGGAGGCGCAGATCGTCCAGAGCCAGAAGATGCAGGCCATCGGCCAGCTTGCCGGCGGGGTGGCGCATGACTTCAACAACCTTCTGACGGCGATCTCGGGGCATTGCGACCTGCTGATGCTGCGCCATGACCGGGGCGATCCCGACTATGCCGATCTGGTGCAGATCCATCAGAACGCCAACCGCGCCGCGGCCCTGGTGCGGCAGTTGCTGGCGTTCTCGCGCAAGCAGACGCTGCGTCCGGAGGTGTTCGACCTGCGCGACACGCTGGGCGAGCTGACGCATCTGCTCAGCCGCCTGGTGGGGGAGCGGGTGGCGCTGGTGCTCGACCATGACAGCGATCTGGACATGGTGCGCGCCGACCGTCGCCAGATCGAGCAGGTGATCATGAACCTCGTGGTCAACGGACGCGACGCCATGCGCGAGGGCGGTGAGATCCGGATCGAGACGCGAAACCGGACGCTGGGCGAAAGCCTTGTGCGCGACCGTGCGCTGGTGCCTCCCGGCGCCTATGTCGTGGTGCGCGTCAGTGACCAGGGCGCGGGCATCCCGCCCGAGCACATGACCAAGATCTTCGAGCCGTTCTTCACCACCAAGCGCGCCGGCGAGGGGACCGGGCTGGGCCTTTCGACCGCCTACGGGATCGTCAAGCAGACCGGCGGGTTCATCTTTGTCGACAGCACGCCGGGGACCGGCACGGTGTTCAGCCTGTACCTTCCGGCCTGCGCCCCGGTGCCCGAGCCCGAGGCCGCCAGTGACCCGGCCGTGCCCACCCCGGAGCCGGGGCGCGACTGCGAAGGCGTGATCCTGCTGGTCGAGGACGAGGCCCCGGTGCGCGCCTTTGCCGCGCGGGCGCTGCGGATGCGCGGCCACACCGTGATCGAGGCCAGCTCGGCGGAGGAGGCGCTGGGCAAGCTCGACGATCCGGGCCTGCATGTCGATCTGTTCCTGACCGATGTGATCATGCCCGGCCTCGATGGTCCGACATGGGTGCGCAAGGCGCTGGGCCAGCGGCCGCAGGCGCGGGTGGTGTTCATGTCCGGCTACGCCGAGGAAGCGCTGGAGACCGGCCGCACGGCGATCCCGAATGCGGTGTTCTTGCCGAAACCCTTTTCCCTGTCAGAGCTGACAGCCACGGTGCAAGCCCAGTTGCAGTGACCCGGGCGGGCCTTATTCGAAGGTCTCACCCGGGATCAGCCCCCACAGATCCGCGCGCGGGGCCCATCCGCGCACGCCATCTGCGCGCAACCGGCACCAGTCCGGAGCGCAGGACTGCACCCGCGCGATCACTCCGGCCTCCAGATGCGCGACCACGGGCGCGCGATCATCGGGTTGCAGCCGCAGCGGCATCATGTCGGTGCGCACCAGGACCGTGCGCACCCCCGACAGCAGCGCAAAGTGCATCCAGCCGCCCAGGCCCTCGGCGTCCTCGACCCGGCGCCAGTGCTCGAACTCGGCCACCACGCGCAACGGCATGTCGCGCCGGGTGAACACCCAGTCGATGCGATGGGTCATGCCGGGGCCGCGGCGCGCGTTGCCCTCGTTGCTGCGCAGCGAGACAAAGCGCGGCAGCGCCAACCCCGTCACCGGTCCCACGCCGACCTCGGGCGCCGCGGTTTCCACCGCTTGCGCCGGTGCGCCGACCAGCCCGGCCGCAAGGGCCCCCGCCAGGATTGCCCGCCTCGAATGCCGCATCCGCCATGCCCCCGATCCGTCCTGCCGCCTGCCCACGCGCGGCGGCGCTTGTTGTCCAAGCTGAGGGGTGCCACTGTGCCACCCGTGATCGTCCGGGCCAAGCCGGGAGGGGGACCCAATGAGCAAACCGCGCCTGAGTGTTGTTGTCACGCGACGCCTGCCCGACGTCGTCGAGACCCGGATGGCCGAGCTCTTCGACGTCCGCCTGCGCGAGGCCGACACGCCGATGGACCGCGACGCGCTGGCCCATGCGATGCGCACGGCCGACGTGCTGGTGCCCACGATCACCGACCGCATCGATGCCGCCCTGCTGGCACAGGCCGGACCGCGCCTGAAGCTGATCGCCAGCTATGGCGCCGGGGTCGATCACATCGACGTGGAAACCGCGCGCCGGCGTGGCATCCTGGTCGCCAACACCCCCGGCGTGCTGACCGAGGACACCGCCGACATGGCGCTGGGCCTGATTCTCGCGGTGACCCGCCGCATCCCCGAGGGGCTGGCCGCGATGCAGTCCGGCAGCTGGTCGGGCTGGGCGCCGATGACCAACCTGGGCCGCCGCATTGGCGGCAAGCGGCTGGGCATCCTTGGTCTTGGCCGGATCGGGCGGGCTGTCGCGCGCCGTGCCCGCGTCTTTGGCATGCAGATCCATTACCACAACCGCCGACGCCTGCGTCCGGAGGTCGAGGCGGAGCTGGAGGCGACCTGGTGGGAGAGCCTCGACCAGATGCTCGCTCGGGTCGACGTGCTCAGCATCAACTGTCCGCACACGCCTGCGACGTTCCACCTGATCAACGCGCGGCGGCTGAAGCTGATGAAGCCCTCGGCGGTGATCGTGAACACCTCGCGCGGCGAGGTGGTGGACGAGAACGCGCTGACGCGTGCGCTGCGCGGCGGCGACCTTGCGGGGGCCGGGCTTGATGTGTTCGAGCGTGGCGCGGACGTCAATCCGCGCCTGCGCGACCTGCCCAATGTGGTGTTGCTGCCGCACATGGGCTCGGCCACGCTGGAGGGCCGGATCGAGATGGGCGAACGCGTGCTCGTCAACATAAAGACCTTTGCCGACGGGCACCGGCCGCCCGACCTCGTGGTGCCGGGCGTGCTGTAAGGCCCCGCGCCGCGATCAGGCGCGGCGCTCGGTGCCCGGGCGGGTCGGCTCGATCCGCGCCCGACGGCCTGAGCCGTCATAGGTCTGCAGCGGGGCGCGCGGTGCCATCAGGCTGCGCACCTGATCGCCGGCTGATTTCAGCCCGTTGCGCGCGGCCTCCAGCAGGACGGCGTTGCGCTGGGCCTGGGCTTGCAGGCGGCGCACCGTCGGCGCATCCACGGCAAGCGATGCCTCCGCCAGCCGTGCGGCCAGATGCTCCTTTTCCTCGGCCAGCCGGGGCAGGGCCTCGAAATCGGCCGACCGCAGGGCCGTCGCCTCGCGCTCCAGCAGCGCATCCAGCGTTGTGACCAGGGCGGCGCCGCCGTCCACGCTCTCGTCAGATGTCTCATGCGCCATTGTCGCGCTCCTTCAGGGCCTGGAAGATTGATTCGGACAGTCCGATGCCGCCGCGACGGGTGATGGCCTCGGCATGGGCTTCGGTCAGGAACGATGTGACCTGTGATTCGCCGATGCCGCCGCCGAACGCCTCGCGCGCGGCGCCGAAGCCCGCGGCCTCCAGCATGATCGACAGGAAGCGTGCCTCCACCGCGCGCGCGGCCTCGTGCAGGGTGGCGTCGTCGGCTGCGCGACGGGCGGGCGGGGGCATCG
>NZ_NHSD01000094.1 GCF_016653255.1 Rhodobaculum claviforme | reverse complement strand
CGGCGGGGCGGTGGGGGGCAGGAGCTGGCTCAGCACACGGGTGCCGGCGCGCTGCTCCACGATCGCGCGGGCGTCGCGCAGGCGGCCGATGCCGGCCATCACGCCGCCCGCGCGCACGAAATCGCACGCGGCGGTGATCTTTGGCGCCATCGACCCCTCGGCGAAGGTCAGGTCATCCAGCGCCTCGGGGGTTATGGCGGCGATGGCTTCCTCGGCCGGGCCGCCCCAGTCGCGCAACACCGCCGCCACATCGGTCAGCATCAGCAGCACGTCCGCGCCCAGCTCGCGCGCCAGCAGCGCCGATGTGCGGTCCTTGTCGATCACCGCCTCGACCCCCTCCATCCTGCCGTCCCGGCCCCGCACCACCGGGATGCCGCCGCCGCCCGCGCAGATCACGCAGATGCCACCCTCGACCAGCATGCGGATCGGGACGATGCCCAGGATCGCCATCGGCAGCGGAGAGGCCACGACCCGGCGCAGCCCGCCCGTCGCCTCCTCGACCATCGACCAGCCGTGCGCGGCCGCGACCGGGCCTGCCTCGGCGCGGGCATAGACCGGGCCGATGGGCTTGGTGGGGCGGTCGAAGGCGGGGTCGTCGGGGTCCACCTCCACCCGGGTCAGCAGCGTGGCGCATTCGGTCCCCGGTGGCAGGGCGTTCATCAACTCCTGCTCCAGCAGATAGCCGATCATGCCTTCGGTCTCGGCCCCCAGGACATCCAGCGGCCAGGGCGTGTCGGGCGCATGGGCGGCGGACCGCAGCGCCATCAGGCCCACCTGGGGGCCATTGCCATGCGCCACGATGATCTGGTGATCGCAGGCAAGCTCGGCCAGCGCCACGGCGGCGATGCGCGCGTTGGTCTGCTGCGCCTCGGGGGTCATCGGCTCTCCGCGTTTCAGCAGGGCGTTGCCACCCAGGGCCACGACGATCCGCATGGCTCAGCCTCCGATGGTGGCGACAAGAACCGCCTTGATGGAGTGCAGACGGTTCTCGGCCTGGTCGAAGACGACGGAGGCGGGGGATTCGAACACCTCGTCGGTCACCTCCATGCAGTCGATGCCATGGGCCTGGAAGATCGTCTCGCCGATTGCGGTCTCGCGGTTGTGGAAGGCCGGAAGGCAATGCAGGAACTTGGTGTGGGGGGTGCCGGTGCGGTCCATCACCTGCTGCGTCACGGTGAAGGGCGAGAGCAGCGCGATGCGTTCGGCCCAGACGTCCTCCGGCTCACCCATCGAGACCCAGACATCGGTGTAGATGTAGTCGCAGCCCCGGACGCCCTCGGCCAGGTCCTCGGTGGTCGTGATGCGGGCGCCGCTGGCCGTCGCCAGGTCGCGGCACTGCTGCAGCAGCGCGGCATCCGGCCACAGGCTTTGCGGACCGCACAGCCGGATGTCCATGCCGATCAGGGCCGCGCCCACCATCAGCGACGTCCCCATGTTGCTGCCGGTATCCCCGACAAAGGCAAAGGCGATGTCGGACAGATGCTTGTGGGAAAATTCGCGCATCGTCATCAGATCGGCGAGGATCTGCGTCGGATGGAACTCGTCCGTCAGCCCGTTGTAGACCGGCACGCCCGCATGCGCGGCCAGCACCTCGGCCTGGGCCTGGCCGAAGCCGCGATACTCGATCGCGTCATAGTATCGGCCCAGCACACGCGCGGTGTCCTTCATCGTCTCCTTGGTGCCGATATGGCTGCCCGATGGCCCGAGGTAGGTGACATGCGCCCCCTGATCGAAGGCCGCCACCTCGAAGGCGCTGCGGGTGCGGGTGCTGTCCTTCTCGAAGATCAGGGCGATGTTGCGACCGCGCAGCAGCCGGCGTTCGGTGCCCGTGGCCCTGGCGGTTTTCAGATCGGCCCCGAGGCGGAGCAGGAACCGCACCTCCTCAGGGGAAAAGTCCAGCAGTTTCAGAAAGCTGCGACCGTGCAGGTTCTGTGGCATGGGATCGTCCTTTCAAAGGGCGTCGCGGATCAGCGGGCAGGTCATGCAGTGCGACCCGCCCCGCCCGCGCCCCAGTTCGGCGCCGGAAATGGTGATGACCTCGACGCCGGCCTTGCGCAGCAAGGTGTTGGAATGGGTGTTGCGGGCATAGCCCACCACCACCCCGGGGCCGATGCACAGCAGGTTGTTGGCGTCGTCCCATTGCTCGCGCTGTGCCTCGTAGCCGTTGCCGCCCGTGGGCACGGCGCGCAGCGTCTTCATGCCCAGGGCGCCTGCCACCACATCGAGGAACGGGGCGGTTTCGGCCGTCACCTCCACCTTGCCGCCGTCGCCGGGGCGCAGGGAATAGGTCTGGATCGCGTCCGTCACCTCGGCAAAGACCGTCACCAGATCGCGGTCGCAGAAGGTGAACACCGTATCGAGATGCATCGACGCGCGCGCCCGCGGGAACTGGCAGGCGATCACCCGCTCCGCGCCGCCGCCCGCGAACAGCGCGCGCGCGACCTGCCCCACCGCCTGCGGGGTGGTCCGCTCGCCCATCCCGATCAGGACGGTCGCGTTGCCGATGGGCATCACATCGCCACCTTCGAGCGTGGCAAGGCCGTGATCGACCAGCGGATCGCCATACCAGACCGGGAACACGGCATCCCGGAAATCGGGGTGAAAGCGATAGATCGCCGCCAGGTTCAGCGTCTCCAGCCGCCGCGCGGGCCAGAACATCGGGTTCAGCGTCACCCCGCCATAGATCCAGCAGGAGCTGTCGCGCGTGAAGATCTGGTTGGGCATGGGCGGCAGCAGGAAATCATCCTCGCGCAGCATCGGCGCCACGACACCGGCCATCGGGATCGGCAGCTCGCTGCGGCTCATGCCGCCGATCAGGACATGCGTCAGCGCGTTGGCGGGCATCTCCATCAGGCAGGCATGCAGGTCGGCGGCCAGCCCCACGCCCACCGAATTGTCGCTGATCCGGGCATCGAGCAGCCAGCGGCGGGCCTGCGGGTCGGAGACGACCTCCTCCAGCATCTCGCGCAGCAGCACCACCGCGACCCCGCGCTCGCGCAGGACATCGACAAAGGCCATGTGGTCGGTGCGGGCCTGTTTCACCCACAGCACGTCGTCGAACAGCAGGCTTTCGGCATTGGCGGGCGTCAGCCGCGCCATCTCCGAGCCGGGACGGTGCAGCATCACGCGGCGCAGCTGCCCCGCCTCGGAATGAACGCCATAGGTCAGGGTCATGGGGCACCTGCGAAATTGACCGCCAGCGCCAGCGCGGCCATGACGATGAGGGTGAGGACCAGCAGCAGCGGCCAGACAAAGCGCAGCCAGCGTTCATAGGGGACCCGGCCGATGGCCAGCCCGCCCATCACCACGGCCGATGTGGGCGTGACCAGGTTGACCATCCCGCTGGCGGTGGCAAAGGCGGTGACCACCAGCTCGCGTTGCACGCCCGCGAAATCGGCCATGGGCGCAAGGATCGGCATCGACAGCACCGCCAGCCCCGAGGTGGAGGGCACGAAGAACGATAGCCCCACCTCGATCCAGTAGACCACGAGGATGAAGGCGGTCTGCGACAGCCCCGCCACGCTGGTTTCCGCCGCATGCAGGATGGTGTCGGTGATCAGCCCCGCGTCCATCACCACGACGATCCCGCGCGCCAGCCCGATGATCAGCGCCACGCCCAGAAGATCGCGCGCGCCGCCCACGAAGCTGTCCACCAGCCTGCCCTCGCCCAGCCGGGCGATGATGCCGATGACGATGGCGGCCGCCAGGAACAGGCCGCTCATCTCCGCCATCCACCAGCCGCCGATGGCGACGCCCCAGATCATCACGCCAAAGGTCAGCCCGAACAGGATCAGGACGATCTTGTGCAGCCCGGTGAAGGGGGCGCCGCCGGGCTGTTCGCGATCCGCGCCCGGCGCCAGGAAATGCGCCTCGTTCGCGGCCTTGCGGTCATGGACCAGCGACCGGGTGGGGTCGGCGCGGACGCGCGCGGCATAGCGCATCACAAAGGCCACCGTCACGACCCAGCACACCGCCAGGATCGCCAGCCGCAGCAGCAGCCCGTCGGCCAGGCTCACCCCCGCGGCATCCGAGGCGATCACCGTCGAGAAGGCGTTGACGGTCGAGCCCAGCACCCCCACCCCGGCGCCCAGCAGGATCACCGCCACCGCCGTCAGCGCGTCGTATTTCGCGGCGATCATCACCGGGATCAGCAGGACATAGAAGGCCAGCGTTTCCTCGGCCATGCCATAGGTGGAGCCGCCGAGGGCAAACAGCGCCATCAGGATCGGGATCATCCAGGTCTCGCGCCCCTTCAGGCGCAGCATGGCCCGCGCGATGCCCGCGTCGATCGCGCCCGTCGCCGTCACCACCCCGATGAACCCGCCGATGATCAGCACGAACAGCGACACGTCGATGGCATTGGCGGTGTAGCGCAGCGGATCGTAGAAGCCCGCGATGGGCGCAAGGATGACGTCGAAGATCCCCTGCGGGTTCGGATCGGTGGGCGCAAAGCTGCCCGCCACCGGCACGTCACGCCCGAGCGCCTCGGAGGGGACGCGCTCGTACTGGCCCGCCGGGATGATCCATGTCAGCGCGGCGACCAGCACGATCAGGCCGAACAGGATGGTGAAGGCGGACGGGAAACGGAACCCGGATTTCTCGGCGCTCGGCATCGGCGGCTCCCTCGGGCGACATGCTGGGCGCAGCCTAGCGGGCGCGGGGGTCGGCCGGGCTGATCCAGGTTAGGGGGGCGGGGTCACCGCCCCGCCATCGCCCCCGCGGCGATCTCGATGATCTCGGAGGTGATCGCCTCCTGCCGCATCCGTCGTGCGAGGGCTTCGAGCACCGCCAGCTCCTCGTCGATCTGGCGCGAGGCCGCGGCCATGGCGGCCATCCGCGCCTCGTTCTCGGCGACAAAGGCCCGCAGCGCCGCGCGGGTCATCAGCGCGTGCAGCCGGTCGAGGCTGAGGCTCGTCGCCAGATCGGCGGCCGGCAGGTTCGCCAGCGGCGCGGCCCGTTCCGGGGCGTCGCTTGCGGCCACCAGCGGAAACAGGGCCAGCCGTTCCACCCGCCCCTGTCCCCGCGCCCAGACCGTATGGACGACCGAGACCGGCCGCAGGTCCCCTTGGGCAAATACCGCCGCCAGCACCTGATCGGCGAATTGCGGCAGGCTGGCCGAGCGCGCGGGCATCGCCGCGGACCAGACCGGAACCAGCCCGCGACCGGCCGCGATGGCCGCCCCCCGGCTGCCGATCAGGAACAGATCGCCGCCCGCCCGGTCCGCCTCCACCGCCTCCAGCACCCGCTCGGAAAATCCGCCGACAAAGCCCTGCTCGGCGCAGAACACCACCACCGCCGGGCGGCCGGGTGCGGGGGGGGCATCACCGGCGAGCCCGGCCATGGCCTGCGCAAGGGCATCGCCCAGAGTGTCGGCATACCCCTCGACCGCGGCGATCTGGGCGCGGGCGGTGCGGGCGCGGGCACCGGCGATCCCGGTCATGGCGCGCACCACATTTCCCAGCTGCCGGATGCCCTCGATGCGGCTGCCGGGATCAGCCTCAGACATCGGTGCGGGCCGGATGGGGG
>NZ_NHSD01000093.1 GCF_016653255.1 Rhodobaculum claviforme | reverse complement strand
CCCGATCCGGCGGCGCCCCGCCCGCCGGCCCGTCTCGGCCCGGGCGGGGCGCCGCCGGATCGGGCGCAGCGGGTGCGTGGCCTGCCCGCAGGTCGCGCGCATGGTTGTGTTTCGGGCGTGGGGGGATACGTTCAGGGGATGAGCAATGCGCAGATGCCCCCGTGGCTGGACCCCGCCGACGCCGCCGCCGTGACCGAGGGACGGCTTGATGATCCGTTTGCCGTGCTGGGGCCGCATCACCGCGGCGTGTCCGGCAGGCTGGTCGCCTTTGACCCCCACGCCGACTCGTTGAGGGCTGACGACCTGGCCCTGGCACCGGTGCCCGGTCATCCGGGACTGTTCGCCGGAGAGGTGGCGCCGGGTGCGGCGTATCGCCTGCACGGGCGCGGGGCGGGGGGCGACTGGAGCTATGACGATCCGTTCCGCTTTGGTCCCGTTCTGGGCGAGATCGATGAATATCTGCTGGGCGAGGGCACCCACGGGCGGCTGTGGCGGGCGCTGGGCGCGCATGTGATGATGCATGACGGGGTGGCGGGCACGCATTTCGCGGTCTGGGCGCCCAATGCCCGCCGTGTCAGCGTGGTGGGTGATTTCAACGCCTGGGACGGGCGGCGTGCACCGATGCGCCGGCGCGGGGCCACCGGCGTGTGGGAGATCTTCCTGCCCGGGGTGGGCGAGGGGGCGGCCTACAAATACGAGATTCTGGGCGTGGACGGACGCCGCGTGCCGCTGAAGGCCGATCCGGTGGGCTTTGGCGCCCAGCACCCGCCCGAGACGGCCTCCATCGTGCGCGACATCACCGGCTACGGCTGGAAGGACGCGGCCTGGATGGAGACCCGCGCGGGCTGCAATGCGCGCACCGCGCCGGTGTCGATCTACGAGGTGCATCTGGGCTCCTGGCGGCGGCGGGCGGCGGAGGGCAACCGTCCGCTGTCCTATGTGGAGCTTGCTGAAGAACTGGTTACCTATGCCGCCGACCTCGGGTTCACCCATCTGGAGCTGATGCCGATCAGCGAGCATCCCTTCGACGGCTCCTGGGGCTATCAGCCGGTGGGGCTGTTTGCCCCCACCATCCGCCACGGCCCCCCGCACGAGTTCCGCGACCTGGTGGACGCCGCGCACCGGGCGGGCCTGGGCGTGATCCTGGACTGGGTGCCGGGGCATTTTCCGGTGGACGACCACGGGCTGGGGCGGTTCGACGGCACGCATCTTTATGAACACGCCGACCCGCGCGAGGGGTATCACCCCGACTGGAACACGCTGATCTACAACTTCGGCCGGGCGGAGGTGGCGAATTTCCTGACCTCCAACGCGCTGTACTGGCTGGAGGAATTCCACGTCGACGGGCTGCGGGTGGATGCCGTGGCCTCCATGCTCTACCGCGATTATTCGCGCAAGGACGGCGAGTGGGTGCCCAACATCCACGGCGGGCGCGAGAACCTGGAGGCGATCGCGCTGCTGCGCCGGGTCAACACCACCGTCTATGGCGCGGTGCCCGGCATCCTGACGGCCGCCGAGGAGAGCACGAGCTTTCCCGGCGTCTCGCAGCCCGTCGATGCGGGCGGCCTGGGCTTTGGCTACAAGTGGAACATGGGGTGGATGAACGATACCCTGCGGTACATGCAGACCGAGCCGATCCACCGCCGCTGGCACCACGACAAGATGACCTTCGGCCTCGTCTATGCGTTCTCGGAGAATTTCATCCTGCCGATCAGCCATGACGAGGTGGTGCACGGCAAGGGCTCCATGCTGGGCAAGATGCCGGGCGGGGAAGCGGAGAAGTTCGCGCATCTGCGGGCCTACTATGGCTTCATGTGGGGCCACCCGGGCAAGAAGCTGCTGTTCATGGGGCAGGAGTTCGCGCAGCCCGCCGAATGGAACCACGGCGCGCAGCTTGATTGGGCCGCGGCCGCGCGGGCGCCGCATGCGGGCGTGGCGCGGCTGGTGCGCGATCTCAATACGCTGTACCGGGGGGTGCCCGCATTGCACGTCCGCGACGCCGAGGCCGAGGGCTTTGCCTGGCTGGAGGTCGACGCGGCGGCGGAATCGGTGCTGGCCTGGGCGCGCTTTGGCGGGCCCGACGATCCGCCGGTGGCGGTGGCGGTGAACTTCACCCCCGTCGCGCGGCCCGACTGGCGGCTGGGCCTGCCGCGCGCGGGACGCTGGCGCGAGGTGCTGAACACGGATGCGGGGATTTACGGTGGGCAGGATCGGGGCAACATGGGGGGCGTGACCGCGATGGCCGAGGCGCACAACGGCCAGCCCGCGTCGGCGCGGGTGATGCTGCCGCCGCTGTCGGCGGTGTTCTTCGTGCATGACGGGGGGGAATGATGGGCCGGCAGATGTCCGCAGGCCGGGTGCCCGAGCGGTTGTCGCGCCGGGCCATGGCCTTCGTGCTGGCCGGCGGGCGCGGCTCGCGACTGCATGAGCTGACGGACCGGCGCGCGAAGCCTGCGGTGCACTTCGGCGGCAAGGCGCGGATCATCGATTTCGCGCTGTCGAACGCGCTGAACTCCGGCATCCGCAAGATGGCCATCGCCACGCAGTACAAGGCGCACAGCCTGATCCGCCACTGCCAGCGCGGCTGGAACTTCTTCCGCGCCGAGCGCAACGAATACCTCGACATCCTGCCCGCCAGCCAGCGCGTGGACGAGGTGCACTGGTACCAGGGCACCGCCGACGCGGTGTTTCAGAATATCGACATCATCGACAGCTATGGCGTGGATCATGTGGTGATCCTGGCGGGCGATCATGTCTACAAGATGGATTACGAGGCGATGCTGCGCCACCACGTCGAGGCCGGCGCGGATGTCACCGTGGCCTGCCTGACGGTGCCGCGGGCGGACGCCTCGGGGTTTGGCGTGATGGCCGTGGACGGCGCCGGGCGCATCACCGAGTTCATGGAGAAGCCCGCCGATCCACCGGGCCTGCCGGACGACCCCGCGCAATCGCTGGCGTCGATGGGGATCTATGTCTTCGACTGGCCGCTGTTGCGCCGGCTTTTGCAGCAGGACGCGGCCGATCCGCAGTCGCACCGCGATTTCGGGCGCGACCTGATCCCGGCGCTGGTGCGCGGGGGCCGGGCCGTCGCGCACCGGTTCGAGGACAGCTGCGTGCGCGCACGGCCCGATGCACCGGCGTACTGGCGCGACGTGGGCACGCTGGATGCGTTCTGGCAGGCCAACATCGACCTGACCGATTTTGATCCCGAACTCGACCTTTATGACACCAACTGGCCGATCTGGACCTATGCCGAGGCGGTGCCGCCCGCCAAGTTCATCCACGACGAGGAGGCCCGGCGCGGGCTCGCGGTCTCCAGTCTCGTGTGCGGGGGCTGCATCATCTCGGGCACCGAGGTGCGCCGGTCGTTGCTGTTCACCGGGGTGCGCACCAATTCCTATGCCGCGCTGGAACAGGCGGTGGTCCTGCCGGAGGCGCAGATCGGGCGCCATGCGCGGCTGCGTCGGGTGGTCGTGGACCGTGGGGTCAACGTGCCCGCCGGTCTTGTCGTGGGCGAGGACCCGGAGGAAGACGCGCGCTGGTTTCGCGTGACGCCCGGTGGTGTGACGCTGATCACCCAGCCGATGCTGGACCGGCGGGCGGGCGCGTGATGCGGGGGCTGCGCGCGGCCGGGCGCCGCCCGAGGCACGCCACGGCGCCGGATTTGCCCCCGCGGCGGCCCCGGACAGCGCGCTGTCGGGCGCAGCACATGGCAACGCGCGGCCCGCGGGTCTGGCGCGGGATGCGCGCGCCGGGCCGCGCCGGGGCGCAGGCGCCCGCAGCGAGGATGGCCGTCACGGCCGGGTGCGGGATCGCCGCCCCGGTGACGGCCGGACCGGGGGGGCGGTGATGCGCGCTGTGCTGGCGGTCGCGTCCGAATGTGCGCCACTGATCAAGACCGGCGGGCTGGCGGATGTGGTCGGCGCCCTGCCGGCGGCGCTGGCGCCGCTCGGCTGGGGGGTGCGGGTGCTCCTGCCGGGGTATCCGGCGGTTCTGCGCGCGCTGGCGCAGGGCGGGCCGGCCGGCGCCACGGCCGACGGCCCCGACGCCGTCGCCCGCGAGGGCGCTCTGTACGATGTCGTCGCCCGCGAGGACGATCTGTACGGCGGCCCGGCGCGGGTGCTGGCGGCCCGGGTGGGCGCACTCGATCTTCTGGTTCTGGACGCGCCGCATCTGTTCGACCGCCCCGGCACCCCGTATCTGGACGCCGAGGGGCGCGACTGGGCCGACAACGACCTGCGCTTTGCCGGGCTGTCGTGGATGGCCGCGCGCATCGCCGCCGGCGCGATGGAGGGCTGGAGGCCCGAGGTCGTGCACCTGCACGACTGGCAGGCCGCCCTTGCGGCCGTCTATGCGCGCGAGATGGGCGCGCGCGCGGGCACGCTGATGACGGTGCACAACATCGCCTTCCACGGGCTGGCGCCGGGGGCCCGGCGCGGCGCGCTGCGCCTGCCCGAGGCGGGTTTCCACCCCGGCGGTTACGAATTCTTCGGCCATGTCAGCGCGTTGAAGGCGGGGCTGGTGTGGGCGGACCGGATCTCCACCGTGTCCCCGACCTATGCGCATGAACTCACCAGCCCGGATTTCGGCATGGGGCTGGATGGCGTGATCCGGGCGCGCGCCGATGTGCTGACGGGGATCCTCAACGGTGTGGACACCGAGGTCTGGGACCCCGCCACCGACCCCCATATCCGCCCCTTCCGCACCGCGCGCGGCAAGGCCGCGAACCGTGCGCGCCTGCTGTCGGCCTTCGGGCTGGAGGATGGCCCCGGCCCGCTGTGCATCGTGGTGTCGCGGCTGACGGAACAGAAGGGGCTGGACCTGCTGCTGGAGGCGCTTCCGGCGCTGACGGGGCGGGGCGGGCGCCTGGCGCTGCTGGGCACCGGAGAGCGGGCGCTGGAAAACGCGTGGCTGTCGGTCGCCGGGCGCAACCGGTCGGTGGCCGTGCGCATCGGCTATGACGAAACCCTGGCCCACCGGATGTTCGCGGGCGCCGATGCGGTGCTGGTCCCGTCACGGTTCGAGCCGTGCGGCCTGACGCAGATGTACGGCCTGCGGTATGGCGCGATCCCGGTGGTGGGCATGACCGGGGGGCTGGCCGATACGGTGATCCACGCCTCCGAGGCGGCGCTGCGCGCGGGCGTCGCCACCGGGTTGCAGGTGTTTCCCATCGATGCCCACGCCCTGGCGCATGCGCTGGCGCGGCTGTGCGATCTGCACGCCCGGCCCGACATCTGGGCCCGGTTGCAGCGCAACGCCATGCGCAGCCCCGTGGGCTGGGACGCCTCGGCGCCCCGCTACGCCGCCCTTTATGATGACCTGGCCGCCGGGGCATGACCCCCGCCGCCGCCCCGCACGAGGTACCCCC
>NZ_NHSD01000092.1 GCF_016653255.1 Rhodobaculum claviforme | reverse complement strand
TGGGTGGGTGGGAGCCACGCCTCCGGGGTGCGGGCCTGCGGCCTGCACCCCGCGGGGCCGGCCTCAGACGTTCAGAAGAAGGTGTTCACGCTCCCACGGGCTGATGACCTGAAGGAACTCGGTGTATTCGGTGCGCTTGACTGCCTCGTAGACGCCGCAGAACCGCTCGCCCAGCACCTCGCGGATCGGCGCGCAGTCCTCGAAGATGTCGAGCGCGCCGCCCAGCGTCTCCGGCAGCTCGTCCTCGTCGCCGCGATAGGCAGAGCCCACGCATTCCGCGCGCGGCTCGCGCTCCTCGATCATGCCGAGGTATCCGCAGGCCAGCGACGCGGCGATGCCCAGATACGGGTTGCAGTCCATCCCCGCCAGCCGGTTCTCCAGCCGCCGCGAGTTGGCGTCGCACACCGGAATGCGCAGCCCCGTCGTGCGGTTGTCACGCCCCCACTCCAGGTTGATCGGCGCCGCGAAGTGGCGCACATACCGCCGGTAGCTGTTCACATAGGGTGCGAGCACCGCCATCGCCGCCGGCAGATAGGTCTGCATGCCGCCGATGAAATGGCGGAACGTCGCCGTCTCACCGCCCTGCGGATCGCTGAAGATGTTCTGCCCGGTGGTGCTGTCGATGACCGAGTGGTGCAGGTGCATCGCACTGCCCGGCTCGCCCTCGATGGGTTTGGCCATGAAGGTGGCGAAGCAGTCGTGGCGCAGGGCGGCTTCGCGGATCAGGCGCTTGAAGAAGAAGATCTCGTCGGCGCGTTCGACCGCGGCGCCGTGCTGCATGTTGATCTCCACCTGGCCCGCGCCGCCCTCCTGGGTGATGCCCTCGATCTCGAAGCCCTGCGCCTCGGCGAAGCGGTAGATCACGTCGATGACGGGGCCGTATTCGTCCACCGCGCTCATGGAATAGGCCTGCCGGCCGGCGGCGCGGCGCCCGGTGCGGCCCATCGGCGGTTCGATCGGCTTGGCCGGATCGAGGTTGCGCGCGACCAGATAGAACTCCATCTCGGGCGCCACCACCGGCGACCAGCCGCGATCGGCATAGAGCTGCACCACGCGCTTGAGCACGTTGCGCGGCGCCACCGGCATCGGCTCGCCGGTCTGTTCGAACACGTCGTGGATCACCTGAAGCGTCACGTCCGCCGTCCAGGGCGCGGCCGAGGCGGTGGAGTAGTCGGGCCGCAGGATCATGTCCGGTTCGGTATAGTTGTCGCCCGGCACCTCGGCCCAGTCGCCCGCGATGGTCTGCTGAAAGATCGTGTTGGGCAGGAAGAAGCGCTTCTGCGTCGCGAATTTCGACGCGGGCATCGCCTTGCCGCGGGCCACGCCGGCAAGGTCGGGGACGATGCACTCCACCTCGTCCAGGGTGCGCCCGGCGATATAGTCGCGGGCGTGTTGCGGAAGCTGGTCGGTCCAGTGGGACATTGGGTGCTCCTCAGGCCGCGCTGCGTCGCGGCTGGCGGAAGAAATTGGCGATGCGATCGGCCAGGACGCCCGAGTCGCCCGGGCCGCCCAGCCGCTCCAGCGCGGCATCGAGTCGGTCGTCGGGCACCACGCCGCGCCCGCGCGTCTCGATCAGGCCGGCCACGAAGTCGTCGGGGAATTCGGGGTGGGCCTGCACGCTGAATGCCCGGTCGCCATAGCGCAGCCCGGCATAGGGGCAGAAGGGGTGGGTGGCGATGACCTCGGCGCCCTCGGGCGGGTCGATCACCTGGTCCTGGTGCCAGGCGTTCAGGCGCAGGGGCGTGCCGTCGAAGTCATAGTCCTGCGGGCCGACGGCCCAGCCACCGGGGAACTTCTCCACCCGACCGCCCAGTGCCCGCGCGATGATCTGGTGGCCAAAGCAGATGCCGACGACCGGCACCGCCTCGGCGACGGCCTGGCGGATCAGCGCCTCGAGCGGGGGGATGAAGGGGTGGTCCTCGTAGACGCCGTGGCGCGAGCCGGTGATCAGCCAGCCTTCGGCGTCATGCACGCTGTCGGGAAACTCCATCTCGACGACGCGGTGGGTGGTGAAGTCAAATCCGTGCCGGCCCAGCAGGCGGGTGAACAGATCAGGATAGGAGCCGTGGCGTGCGCGCAGATCATCTGGCGCAAGCCCGGTTTCGAGGATGCCGATACGCATGGGGTTCCCGTGAGTTGATGCGCAACGATAGCTTGCGCCACGGTGGGTCGGCAAGGGGGGCCGGCAAGGCGGGCGCGCAAGGGGGGCGGCGCAACGGCGCCGACCGCGCGGGGGCGGTTACTGAGCGGCCTGCGTCTGCGCCTCAGCCTCGGCGTCGAGTTCGGCGGCGCGTTTCTCCACCAGCTCCACGATGTGGTCGATCATCTGGTCGTTGGACTGCTTGTGGCTCTGCTTGCCCGCGACATAGACCATGCCCGAGCCCGCGCCGCCGCCGGTGAAGCCCAGATCGGTCATCAGCGCCTCGCCGGGGCCGTTGACCACGCAGCCGATTATGGACAGGCTCATGGGTGTCTTGATGTGCGACAGCCGGGCCTCCAGCGTCTCCACCGTGCGGATGACGTCGAAGCCCTGGCGCGCGCAGGACGGGCAGGAGATGATGTTGACGCCCCGGTGCCGCAGCCCCAGCGCCTTGAGGATCTCGTAGCCGACGCGCACTTCCTCCACCGGCTCGGCCGAGAGGCTCACGCGGATGGTGTCGCCGATGCCCATCCACAGCAGGTTGCCCAGCCCGATGGCGGATTTCACCGTCCCGGCCATGTAGGCACCCGCCTCGGTGATGCCGAGGTGGATCGGCGCGTCGGTGGCATCGGCCAGCGCCTGATAGGCGGCGGCGGCAAGGAACACGTCCGACGCCTTGGCCGAGATCTTGAACTCATGGAAGTCGTTGTCCTGCAACAGGCGGATGTGGTCGAGCGCGCTCTCGACCATCGCCTCGGGGCAGGGCTCGGCGTATTTCTCCAGCAGGTGGCGTTCGAGCGAGCCTGCGTTGACGCCGATGCGGATGGAGCAGCCATGGTCCTTGGCGGCCTTGACCACGTCGCGAACGCGCCGCGCGTCGCCGATGTTGCCGGGGTTGATGCGCAGGCAGGCGGCGCCGGCCTCGGCGGCCTCGATCGCGCGTTTGTAGTGGAAGTGGATGTCGGCGACGATGGGCACGGGGCTTTCGCGCACGATCTCGCGCAGGGCCTTCGTCGCGGCCTCGTCGGGGGTGGAGACGCGGATGATGTCGGCGCCCGCCTCGGCGCAGGCGTGGATCTGCGCCACGGTGGCGGCCACGTCGCCGGTGTCGGTGTTGGTCATGGTCTGCACCGTGATCGGTGCATCGCCCCCCACGGGCACCGGCCCGACCATGATCTGGCGCGACTTGCGCCGATAGATGTTGCGCCAGGGTCGGATGTGGTTGTGGGCCATGGTCCACCTGTTGCGATGCGTTGGCCGACAGATAACCCGACGCGGTGCCACGGGCAATGTCCGTTTGGGCCTGCGGGGGTGTCAGTCGGCCGCGGCCTCGGCAAAGCGGGCGAGGTCGGGGTCGCGGGTCAGGTCGGCGACCGCAAAGCCGTCGCGCAGGGCGGTGGCCGACAGCTCCACGTTGCGGGCGATGTTGGCGCCGGGGGCGGCGGGGCCGAAGGTCTGGCCGTCCACGAGGAAATAGACCGCGCCGGAGTTGCCCGCGCGCAGCCGGGCGGGGTCCTCGAGCGCCGGCACGGTGTAGCGTTCGCCCGCGTCGAGGATGCGTTCGAACAGCACGGTGCCGTCGGCGCGCTGGACGCGGATCCAGGCGGGGCGGACGGCGAGGATCTCCACCTGCGGGGGGGCTGCCTGGCTGACGCGCACGGTTCCGGGCGGGTCCGCACCCTGCCCAGCGGCCAGCACTCCGGGGGCATCGGTGCCGCCCCCGTCGAGGCCGGCAAGGCTGCGGGCCACGGCGGCGGCGACGGCGTCGATCTCTCCGTCGTCGCGGGCGCGGCGGGCGACGTCGGCCAGCGCGCCTTCGACCCGCGGGTCGATCGCGGCGATGGGGCCGTCGCGGGCGACCATCACCGGCACGTCCAGCGCGGGCGCCCGGTACAGCCGGTCAAAGGCATCGGGGCCACGCCGCAGCCGGTCCGCGCCGGCCAGATCCGCCATGGCGGGGTCGTCCAGCGGTTCGGCCATGCGCGCACCGGCCAGGGGGTCGAGCTCGGCCAGGACGCTGGGCGGGTTGTCGGCGGGGGCCAGTTGCACGCGCTGGACCTCCTGCAGGACGCTCCAGCCGCCATAGCCCAGCGCCGCGATCAGCAGCGCCAACACCGCCACCGAGCCCAGAGCGCCGGGGTCGAGACGGTCGAACCACGGCTCGGCCCTGGGCGCGAAGCGGCCGGGACCGAAGGGGGCACGCGCGACATGCGCGCCCGCGCCGACGCGCGGCAGCGGCCGGTCGGAGGCACCGGGGCGCGCCCCCGAGGCCGCCGTCAGCCCGTCGGTGGGGGTGAACCCGGCTTCCTCGCAGAAGCGCGCATAGGCCCATTCGGGGTCCATCCCGAGGTAGCGCGCATAGGACCGCAGGTAGCCCGCGATGAAGCCGCGGGTTTCGAACGCGCCGACGTCGCAATTCTCGATCGCGGCGATGTAGCTGGCGCGGATCTTGAGGTCGCGCTGCACGTCGAGCAGGGATTTGCCGATGGTCGCGCGTTCGCCGCGCATGATGTCGCCCAGGCGCAGGTCATAATCGTCGAAGCCCCGCGGCAACGCGTGCGCGGTCTCCTCCGGCTGCGCCGCTGCTGGCTGCCTGCGCCCGATCATGCTGCCTGCCCCATAGATGCCGCTTCTTGGCCGGCGGGTCGTCCCGATGGATTCGGTGTCGCCCATTCCGTTGGCCCCTGTCTAGCACAACATACCCGCAAATTAAGCTGCCTTTTGGCCAAAGCGGCGGATCTGCGCGCATCGGCGCCTGCGGGAAGGGCGGCGCGCGGCCCGGATCGGGCGCATTACCGGGGCGCGACCTCAAGGACGACGGCACAATCTGGGCGGGTGGAACGGGCGGCGTCGCACATCTCCAGCGCGCGGGCGCGGGCGACGGCGGCATCGGGCAGCGCACCCACGGCAGCCGCCGAGGCGCTGGGAACCCCGTCGCGCACCATGCCTTCGCCGGGGGCCAGCGCAATGGCGCCATGCCCGCCGCTGTCGCCCAGCAGCATCGCCAGGCCCTCGGGGCTGGCGGCGACGGCCTCCAGCAGGGCGCGATCCTCGGGGCTGAGGAACGCGTGCAGGTGCAGCGTCACCTCGGCGGTCGGGTGGGACAGCGTGCGGGTGTCGGCGGCCAGCGCCGGGCCCGCACCGAGGGCGACGGCAAGCACGAGGGCGGTGGGGATCGGGCGCATGGGGCTCTCCTGCGGTCGGGGTGGGCGCGTGCTCTGGACAGGG
>NZ_NHSD01000091.1 GCF_016653255.1 Rhodobaculum claviforme | reverse complement strand
GGTGCTGACGCTGGGGGGGGATCACTCCATCTCCTTGCCGCTGCTGCGCGCGCATGCGGCGGTGCACGGGCCGCTGGCGCTGTTGCAGTTCGACGCCCACACCGACACCTGGGCCGACGACGACCCGACCCGCATCGACCACGGCACGATGTTCTACAAGGCGGTGAAGGAGGGGTTGATCGACACCGCCCGCTCGGTCCAGGTGGGCATCCGCACCACCAACCCCGATACGCTGGGCATCACCGTGATCGACGCGCCCTGGGTGCATGACCACGGCCCCCGCGCCACCGTCGCGCGCATCCGCGAGGTTCTGGGCGATGCGCCCGTCTACCTCAGCTTCGACATCGACGCGCTGGACCCGGCCTTTGCCCCCGGCACGGGCACGCCGGTGTGGGGCGGGCTGAGTTCGGCGCAGGCGGCGGCGATGCTGCGGGGGCTGGCGGGGACCCGCGTGGTGGGCGCCGACGTGGTCGAGGTCTCGCCCCCCTTCGATCCCACCGGGGCCACGGCCATCGCCGGCGCGCATGTGGCGGTCGAGCTGATGTGCCTGTATTGTGCCGCACGCCGCAACAAGGGAGAGGCGTGATGATCAAGCTGCTGGCGATTCTGGCGCTTCTGGGGGTGGCGGGGGTGATGCTCTATATCCGCTTCACCCCCTCCGATCCGGCCGACTGGCATGTGGATCCGCGCGCGGTGTCGCGGCCCGACACGCCCAACAGCTGGCTGATCCGGCCGGTGGGCGGCGACGCGGTGGCGCCCGAGTTCATGCTCGGCGCACAGGAGCTGGCGCAGGTGGTGGATGCGGTGATCCGCGCGCAGCCGCGCACCCGCCCCCTGGCCGGTTCGGTCGAGGAGGGGCAGCTGACCTACGTGACGCGGACGCCGCTGATGGGCTATCCCGACTATGTCTCGGTGCGGGTGTTTCCCACCGGCGCGGGGGCGGGTCTTGCGGTGTTCTCCCGCTCGCGGTTCGGGCATTCCGATCTTGGCACCAACCGCAAGCGGCTGGAGGACTGGATGCGCGAGATCGAGGCGGCGGTTCGGGAAAAGGAGGCCGGAAATGGCTGACAGGTTGTGTTTGCGCGACGACCCCCTGCTGGGGATGATCGTGCTGATGGTGATCGCGCTGGGCGGGTTCGCCATCTGGTCGGGGCTGACGTGGCTGGGCGCGCAGCCCCCCCATCTGGAGGTGGTGACCGCGCGCGGCGAGACGGTCCTGCTGTTCGGGCAGGGGGCCTATCGCCTCAACCCCGAGTTCATGGCGCTGGCGTTCCGCGCGCAGGACTGGGTGATGCTGGTGGCGCTGGCGATGGCGGGCTGGTCGGTGGTGGCGATGCGCGGGCCGCGCGGCTTTGCGGTGCTGCTGCTGGCGCTGGGCTACATCTTCTATGGCTACAGCACGCTGGCCTTCGCGGCCGAGCTTGACTGGCTGATGCCGGTGCACGCGGCGATCTTTACCCTGACGCTGTTTGCGCTGTGGCGCGCGGGCAGCGACGCGCGCGCGGGATTCGAGCGCATTACCCTGCCGCGCGGGCCGGTGGTGGCGTATCTGCTGCTGGCGGGCCTTGGCACCGCCGCCGCATGGGGGCCGCCGTTGCTGTCGGATCTGTCGGTGGGCCAGGAGGGGCAGTTCTTTGACACCCGCACCACCCAGGCCGGCCATGTCCTGCGGCTGGCGTTGCTGATGCCGCTGTGTCTGGTGGCCGCCGGGCTGGTGCTGCGCCGCAATGCGCTGGGCCATGTGATCGCGCTGCCGCTGATCGGGTGCCTGCTGCTGCTGTTCCCGGCGCGGATCGCCGCGACCGTGTTCCAGGCCCAGGCGGGGATCGAGTTCACGGTGGCCGAGTGGGTGGGGCCGATCGTCGGTTTTGCCGTGATCGGGCTGCTGGCGGTGTGGGTGCTGCGGCTTTACCTCGTGGCGCTGCGCCAGGCGCCGGTGATGGCGGCCACCCCCGAGGCCGCTTGACGGCGGGGGCGGCAGCGGCGACATCCCCCGCCATGCTGCCCCGCGACGCCCTTGACCAGATCCTCCGGCGCTTCCAGTTCCTGGAGGCGAAGCTGTCGCAGGCCGGGGACCCGGCCGAGATCGCCGATCTGAGCCGCGACTATGCCGGGCTGAAACCCGTCGTCGCCCAGATCGAGGCGTGGGAGGCCACCCACCGCGCCCTGTCCGAGGCCGAGGCCCTGCGCGCCGATCCCGAGATGCGCCCCCTCGCGGAGGAGGAGATCGCCCGCCTGCGCGCCGGCCTGCCCGCGCTGGAAACCGCGCTGCGGCTGGCGCTGCTGCCGCGCGACGCCGCCGACGACCGCCCCGCCATCCTGGAGATCCGCCCCGGCACCGGCGGGGACGAGGCCGCGCTGTTCGCCGCCGACCTTCTGCGCATGTACCAGCGCCACGCGGCACTGCGGGGCTGGGGCTTCGACGTGATCGCGCTGGCCCAGACCGAGCTTGGCGGCGTGCGCGAGGCGGTGGTGCGGGTCGCGGGCAGCGGCGTCTATGCCCGGCTGAAATACGAATCCGGCGTCCACCGTGTCCAGCGCGTGCCGGAGACCGAATCGGGCGGGCGCATCCACACCTCGGCCGCCACCGTCGCCGTCCTGCCCGAGGCCGAGGCGGTGGAGGTCATCATCGACCCGGGTGATCTGCGCATCGACACCATGCGCGCCTCGGGCGCCGGGGGGCAGCACGTCAACACCACCGATTCGGCGGTGCGAATCACCCACATCCCCAGCGGGATCGTCGTCACCAGCTCCGAGAAATCCCAGCACGCCAACCGCGCGCTGGCGATGGAGGTGCTGCGCGCCCGACTGTTCGACCTCGAACGCCGCCGGACCGAGGGCGACCGCGCCAGCACCCGCCGCGCCCAGGTCGGCAGCGGCGACCGCAGCGAGCGCATCCGCACCTACAACTTTCCCCAGGGCCGGCTGACCGACCACCGCATCAACCTGACCCTGCACAAGCTGGACGCCGTCCTGAACGGCGATCTGGACGAGGTCATCGACACCCTGACCGCCCATGACCAGGCCGCCCGGCTGGCGGAGCTGGAGGGATGAGCACCGTCGCGGCCGCCCTGCGCAATGCCGCGGCCCGGCTGCGCGCGGCCGGCATCGACGATCCCGCGGGCGATGCGCGCAGGCTTGTGGCCCATGCGCTGGGCTGGCCGCCCGCGCGGCTGGTCATCGCCGGCCCCGACCCCTTGCCGCCCGAGGCCGCAGCCCCGCTGGAGGCCGCGCTGGCCGCGCGCTGCGCGCACCGGCCTGTGGCGCAGATCCTCGGGTGGCGCGCCTTCTGGCGGCACGCGTTCGAGGTCACGCCCGATGTCCTCGACCCGCGGCCCGAGACCGAAGTGCTGGTGGCGGCCGCGCTGGAGGGGACGTTCGCGCGGGTGCTCGACCTCGGCACCGGGTCGGGGTGCGTCTTGCTGAGCCTGCTGGCCGAGCGCCCCGCTGCGCGCGGTCTCGGGATCGACGTGTCCGATGCGGCGCTGGCGGTGGCGCGGCGCAATGCCGCGCGGTTGGGGCTGTCGGACCGCGCGACCCTGCGGCATGGCGACTGGCTGGCGGGGGTGTCGGGACCCTTCGACCTGATCGTGTCCAATCCGCCCTACCTTGCCGCGCACGAGCTGGCCGGGCTTGCTCCGGAGGTCCGCGATTGGGAGCCCGCCATCGCCCTCAGCCCCGGCGGGGACGGTCTGGACGCCTATCGCGCGATTGCAGCGGGCGCGGCGGCCGTGCTTGCCCCCGGCGGCGTCCTGGCGGTGGAGATCGGCCCGACCCAGGCCGAGGCGGTCGCCGCGCTGATGCGCAGCGGCGGGCTGGCGGGGACGCAGCTGCGCCGCGACCTCGACGGGCGGGCGCGCGTGGTGCTGGCGCACCGTCCTGCGCCGCAGGGCGACGGCCTCTGAACCAAGTTTCCGGCATCGATCTGACTCACATCGGGCATTTGCCCTTGCCAGACACGCGCGCACATGATTAGTCGAGGCAGGCGGGGTGGCCATCGCGGCACCATGTGACGGCATACCCCCCCCTGCAGCCCGATGATTACCGTATCACAGGCGCCCGACGCGCACGGTTTTGTCGAACCCTGGCCGCAACTGGACACAGGACAGCATGAGATCATCCAAGTCCCGCTCGCGTTCCAAAGTGAACCGCCCGCGCCCGTTGGGCAATGTCGTCAACCGCGTCTTCGACAGCTCCGGGCCCGAAGGCAAGGTGCGCGGAACGCCGCAGCAGATCATCGACAAATACCTTCTGCTGGCGCGTGATGCCCAGCTGGGAAATGACCGCGTGGCCGCCGAGAACTTTCTCCAGCACGCGGAGCATTACACCCGCATGCTGACCGAGGCGCAGCGCGAAAGTGCCCGCGAGGCCGAGAGCCGCCGCCAGGTCTCGGAACAGCAGGGCCACAACAACGGCCAGAACAATGGCCAGAACAATGGCCAGAACCACGGCCAGAACCAAGGCCAGGGTCGCCCCCGCTACGAGGACCGAGACGGCCGCCGCCACGACCCTGCACAGGGCGACGGCGCACAGACGGGACCGCAAGGATCCCAGACGGGCGGGCAGTCCGGTGCGGACATGCAGGCCCAGGCCGATACGCCCCGGTCCAGCTCAGCCCAGCCCGAACCGTCGCAGCAGGCCCCCGCGTCGATCCCGTCGTCCGAGAACGACAGCACCCTCGTGGACACGCCCGAAGGCGCGGCCAGCCCGACCCCCGGTCGTCGTCGGCGCGCTCCGCAGGGACAGGCCCCCGAAGGTGCCGCGGAGGCAGAGGCCAAGCCCGCCCCCAAGCGCCGCGCACCGCGCAGGCCGCGCACGGCGAATGGCGATGCCGCATCCGGCAACGGTGGCCCGCAGGCGTCCGATACCAAGACATCGGCCGCCGAGTAGGCGCGCATGCCCCGATCGGGGCCCCTGTGACAGAATTGGACCCCGGCCGTGACGCCTGCCACGCGCCGGGGTTTGCTTATCCGCCGATCCGCAGCACCGTGTTGCGCCCGTTCCGGACGTAGCGCAGCTCTCCATCGCCGATGGCCGCGACCTGCCCCCCGTCGAGCCGGTCGCCCACGCGCACCGCGACCACCTGCCCGTTGGACAGCCGGACCAGCGCCCGCCGGGCCGAGGATGTGCCGAACACCCCGATCAGGTTGATGCGCCGCAGGTTGATCGCCCGCGTCTCGGTGGCCTGCTGGGCGACCGAGGCGCGGGTCGGCAGGGATGGCGCCGCGCGGGCTGTGGTGGCAGGCGCCGTGGCTGCGGGCGCCGCCGCGGCCACGGCGCCTGCCACC
>NZ_NHSD01000090.1 GCF_016653255.1 Rhodobaculum claviforme | reverse complement strand
TGCTGTGGGCGGTGCGCCTGCCGATGCTGCTGCGCCCGGTGCTGACGGCGGCGGCGGTGGGGTTCGCGGTGTCGGTGGCACAGTATCTGCCGACGCTGCTGATCGGCGCGGGCCGCGTCGCCACCCTGACCACCGAGGCGGTGGGCCTTGCATCCGGCGCCAACCGCCGCGTCATCGGCGCCGCCGCCATCGCACAGATGGCGTTGCCGATGCTGGGGTTCGGGCTGGCGCTGGCGGTGCCCGCGCTGGTGTTCCGCAACCGCCGGGGGATGGCGGTATGACGCTTGTGCTGGCGGCGGTCGCGATTGGCCTCGGCCCGCAGCCGCTGGTGGCGCTGGACGCCACCGTGGCCCCGGGCGAGGTGCTGACGATCATGGGCCCCTCGGGGTCGGGCAAGTCCACGCTGCTGGCGGCGGTGGCCGGCGATCTGGCGCCGGCCTTCGGGCTGTCAGGGCGCATCCTTCTGGACGGGCGCGACATCACCGCGCGCCCCACACGCGACCGGCGCGTGGGGATGCTGTTCCAGGACGACGTGCTGTTTCCGCACCTGTCGGTGGGTGGCAACCTGGCGTTCGCACTGCCGGCGCGCCGGGGCGACCGGCGCGCGCGCATCGACGCCGCGCTGGCGCAGGCCGGGCTGGAGGGGATGGCCGATCGCGACCCCGCCACCCTGTCGGGCGGGCAGCGCGCGCGCGTCGCCCTGATGCGCACCCTGCTGGCCGAACCCCGCGCGCTGCTGCTCGATGAACCGTTCTCGCGCCTCGATGCGGCGCGGCGCGCACAGATCCGCGCCTTTGTCTTTGACCGCGCGCGCCGGGCGGGGCTGCCGGTCCTGCTGGTCACCCATGACGCCGAGGACGCCCGCGCAGCGGGGGGGCGGGTGCTGGACCCGCTGGGCCGTCCGCTGACGCTCTGAGGGCACCCGGAGGACGCCCGCAGGATACCCGGAGGATGGCTTGTCCCGGCCGCGCCCATGCGGCACACCTCCCGACCGGAGGAGGCGGGCACCCGCCCGCAAGGACGGCCACACCGGGACCGCAGGAGCGCCGCCCAAAAAGGGCCGGACAGAAGGCCGGAGCGCGGGCGCGGACAGGGGGTCCGGACAGGAGCGCCAACAATGGCGCCGACACGGACTCGACAAAGGGAGAGGAGAGCACCGCACATGCGCACCGGCATGGCGTTCCTGCTGATGGGCTATGTCCTCAGCCAGTTCTATCGCGCGTTCCTGGCGGTGCTGGCGCCGATGCTGACCGCCGATCTGGGCATCACCGCCGAGGGGCTGGCGCGGGCCTCGGCATGGTGGTTTCTGGCCTTCGCGCTGGCGCAGCTGCCGGTGGGCTGGGCGCTGGACCGCATCGGGCCGGGGCGCACCACGGCTGTGCTGATGGGGCTGGCGGGCGGCGGCGGGGCGGTGGTGTTCGCCGCGGCCCAGGGGCCGGGCGCGGTGATGGCGGCGATGGCGCTGCTGGGAGTGGGCTGTTCATCCGTGCTGATGGCGGCATGGCTGATCCTGGCGCGTGCCTATCCGCCGGCGGTCTTTGCCACGTTGGCGGGCGCGCTGCTGGGGGCGGGCTCGCTGGGCAACATCGCCGCCGCCTGGCCGCTGACGCTGGCGGCCGAGGCGGTGGGCTGGCGCGGTGCGCTGCTGGGTCTGGCGGGGGTGACGGCCGCGGTGGGCCTGGCGATCTGGCGTTTCGTGCCGGACCCGCCCCCGGCCCCCGACGCGGGCACGGGCTCCCTACTGGAGCTGCTGCGGATGCCCGCGCTGTGGCTGATCCTGCCGATGGTTGCGGTGAACTATGCCCCCTCGGCGGGGATCCGGGGGCTGTGGATCGGGCCGTACTTCGACGAGGTGTTCGGCGCCACTCCCGCGCTGATCGGGCAGGCGTCGCTGGTGATGGCGCTGGCGATGGTGGCGGGGAACTTTGCCTATGGCCCGCTCGACCGGGTGTTTCGCACGCGCAAGGGGGTGGTGCTGGCGGGCAATCTGGCGGGCGTCGCGTGCCTGGGGGCGCTGTGGGCGATGCCCGCGTCCAGCCCGTGGACGGCGGTGGCGTTGCTGGCCGGCGTCGGGTTCTTCGGCGCGTCCTATGCGATGCTGATGGCGCACGGCCGGGCGCTGTTCCCGCCGCACCTGATGGGCCGGGGCGTGACGCTGATGAACCTGTTCTGCGTCGGCGGCACCGGGGTGTTCCAGCTTGCCTCGGCGCGGGTGCACACCGCCGCCGGGCCGGGGCCGGAGGCCGCGCACACGGCGCTGTTCGGGTTTTTCGCGCTGGCCCTGCTGGTGGGCTGCGCCATCTATGCCTTCAGCCGCGACCGTACCGACTGACACGCGCCGTGCCCTTGCGGCCACCCCGCCGCGGTGCCACGGTGCGGCCAGAGGAAAAGGGAGATCCCATGCTCGAGAAACGCGAGTTCTATATCGGAGGCCAGTGGGTCGCGCCGCGCGACGGCACCGACTGCCCCGTCATCGACCCCTCCACCGAGGAGGTCTGCGCGATCATCAGCCTCGGCGGGCAGGCCGACACCGATGCCGCCGTAGCCGCCGCGCGGGGCGCCTTCGACAGCTTCGCCTATACCGACCCGGCCGAGCGTCTGGCGCTGCTGGAGCGCATCATCGAGGTCTACAAGTCCCGCGCCGACGATCTGGCGCAGGCGATGTCGCTGGAAATGGGCGCGCCGATCGAGATGTCGCGCGCAAGCCAGGTCGGCGCCGGGATCTGGAACCTCGAGAACCTCGCCATGGCCCAGCCCGAGATCGGCTTCATCGAGCCGCTGGGCGATCACGCCCCCGATGACCGCATCATCCGCGAGGCGGTGGGGGTCGCGGCCCTGATCACGCCGTGGAACTGGCCGATGAACCAGATCACGCTGAAGGTCGGCGCGGCGATCCTCGCGGGCTGCCCGATGGTGCTGAAGCCCTCGGAAATCTCGCCCCTGTCCGCGCTGATCTTCGCCGAGATCATGCACGAGGCCGGTGTTCCGGCGGGCGTGTTCAACCTGGTGAACGGCGACGGCCCCGGGGTCGGCACGCAGCTGTCGGTGCACCCGGATGTGGACATGGTCAGCTTCACCGGCTCCACCCGCGCGGGGATTCTCATCTCCAAGAACGCGGCCGAGACCCTCAAGCGCGTGCACCTGGAACTGGGCGGCAAGGGCGCCAACGTGATCTTTGCCGACGCCGACGACAAGGCGGTCAAGCGCGGCGCCATGCACTGCTTCAACAACTCCGGCCAGAGCTGCAACGCGCCGACCCGGATGCTGGTCGAACGCTCGGCCTATGACGCCGCGGTGGAAACCGCGCGTGAGGTCGCCGAGGCCACCCGCGTCGGCCCCGCCAGCGAGGAGGGCAAGCACATCGGCCCCGTCGTCAGCGAGGCGCAGTACGACAAGATCCAGGCCCTGATCCAGAAGGGCATGGACGAGGGCGCGCGGCTGGTCGCCGGCGGGCTGGGGCGCCCCGAGGGCCTCAACCGGGGCTTCTACGTCCGACCCACGGTGTTTGCGGATGTGACCAACGACATGACCATCGCGCGCGAGGAGATCTTCGGCCCGGTCCTGTCGATCATCCCCTTCGACACCGAGGCCGACGCGCTGCGCATCGCCAACGACACCGTCTACGGCCTGACCAACTACGTCCAGAGCACGGACGGCGCCAAGCGCAACCGCATGGCACGCCACCTGCGCGCCGGCATGATCGAGATGAACGGCAAGGGCCGGGGCCGCGGCGCCCCCTTCGGCGGCATGAAGCAGTCCGGCAACGGCCGCGAGGCCGGCGCCTGGGGCATCGAGGACTTCCTCGAGGTCAAGGCCGTGTCGGGCTGGGCAGCCGAGTAAGCCCACAACGAATGTGACCACCCGGGGCCGCGCAGCGCTTGCGCGGCCCCGGCTTTTGGGCTTTGCCGTCGCGGAGGCAGGCGGCAGGAGGGTGCGATGCGGTGGATTGTGGCGGCGCTTGCAGTGGCGGCCATCGCCCTGTCGGTCTGGCGGCTGGAGGCCGACCGCGCAGGTCTCGACATCGCCGCGCTGGAGGTCGAGGGCGGCACCCCCGCGACGCTGTACCTCGCACCCGGTACCGAACCTGTGCCCGTGGTGGTGATCGCCCACGGCTTTGCCGGCTCGCGGCAGCTGATGGAGCCCTTTGCGCTGACCCTGGCGCAGGCGGGCTATCTGGTCGCGAGCTTCGATTTCGAGGGGCACGGCCGCAACCCCCGGCCGATGTCCGGCGACGTGACCACCGTTCAGGGCACCACGCAGTTCCTGATGGACGAGACCGCCCGCGTGGCCGCCGCGGCGCTGGCGCATCCGCGCGCCGACGGGCGGCTGGCGTATCTGGGTCACTCCATGGCGTCGGACATCATCGTGCGCCAGGCGCAGGAGGACCCGCCCGCCGACGCGGTGGTCGCGGTGTCGATGTTCAGCCGCGCGGTGACGGCGGATGCGCCCGCGAACCTTCTGGTCATCGTCGGCGACTGGGAGGCCCGCCTGAAGGAGGAAGCCCTGCGCGCGCTGCATCTGGCCGATGCGGACGCGGGCGCGGACGAGACCGTGGGCAGCCATGCCGACGGCACCGCCCGCCGCGTCGTCTTCAGCCCGGCGGTGGAGCATGTGGGCGTGCTCTATTCGGCCACATCGCTGCGCGCGGCGCGCGACTGGCTGGATGCCAGCTTCGCGCGGGACGCAACGGACGGTGCCGACACGCGCCCCGCATCCCTCGGCCCCGCAGCCCTCGACGCTGCCGCCGGTGGCGCCACGCCGGTGGCGCTGCGCGGTGGCTGGATCGTGCTGCTGCTGGTGGGGGTGGTGGCGCTCGGCTGGCCGCTGGCGCGGCTGCTGCCGCCCGGCGGGCCCGCGAATGGCGTGCCGCGCCCGGTTCGGCTGTCGCGCGCGCGCTTCTGGACGGTGGCGCTGGTGCCCGCGCTGGCGGTGCCGCTGGTCCTGTGGCCGATCGAGACGGCGGTGCTGCCGGTCCTCGTGGCCGATTACCTTGCGGTGCATTTCGCGCTCTATGGTGCGCTGACGCTGCTGTTCCTGGCGCGCTGGGGCGTGCTGCGGGGGCAGTTTCCCGCGCGGGTGTGGTGGATCGCGCTGGCGGTGGCGGTGTTCGGCATCGCGGTGTTCGGCGGCGCGCTGGACCGCTATGTCGCCTCGTTCTGGCCGCATGCGGGGCGGGCCGCGGTGATCGCGGGGCTGGCGGTGGGCACGGTGGCCTACATGCTGGGCGATGCGGCCCTGACCGAGGGCGGGCGGGCGCCGTTCTGGCGGGTTCTGGTGGCGCGCGGAGCATTCCTTGCATCCCTCGGTGCCGCCGTCGCGCTGGATTTCCAGAGCCTGTTCTTTCTCGTGATCATCCTGCCGGTGATCGTGCTGTTCTTCCTCCTGTTCGGGATGATGGCGGGCTGGGTGGGCCGGCGCACCGGCCTGCCGGCCGCGGCGGGCATGGGCCTGGGCCTTGTGCTGGCCTGGGCGCTGGGGGTGACGTTCCCGATGTTTGCGGCCTGACGGCCATTGCCCCACGGTTGCGGTCTGACGGCCGTGGACAGCCGTCTCAGCCGTCGGCGTCGTGAAGCAGAAGCGTCAGCCACGTCTCGCCATAGCGGCGGGTGTCGAGCGCGGAGAACCCCGCAGGCGGGGTCTGGGCCGCGTTCTCCTCCCAGACCACCACGGCCCCACGCGCCAGCCACCCCCCCGCAA
>NZ_NHSD01000089.1 GCF_016653255.1 Rhodobaculum claviforme | reverse complement strand
GTCAGCCCCTGGTCGCGCGGGTTCAGCGTCGCGCCGTGGTGGCTGTTGCGGGTGAACCACCGCAGCGAAAACGCCGGCGCGTTGGTGCGCCCCACGATCACCGCCCCGGCCCGGCGCAGGTTGGCGACGACGGGGTTGTCGACCTCGGCCACCGCGCCCGCGTTCACCCGCAGCCCGTTGGTGGTGGCGTGGCCCGTCTGGTCCACATTGACCTTGACCGTCACCGCCACCCCCGCGAGCGGTCCCACGCGATCCCCCCGCGCCAGCGCCGCATCCACCGCGTCGGCGGCCGCGCGGGCCTCGTGGTCGCAGCGCATGACCACGGCGTTGAGGGTGGGGTTCACCGCCTCCAGCCGCTCCAGCGTGGACTCCACCGCGTCGCGGGCGGTGATCTCGCGGGCGGCGATGCGGGCCGCAAGGTCGGTGGCGGTCAGGGTCCAGGGGGTCATGCGCGCTCCGATCATCGGGTGTGCGGCCCAGAGGGCGCGGCGGCGGCACGGTTGTCAACCCGCGCGGCAGGGCGCGGATGCGCGGGGTGTGCGATATTGCCGCTTGCCTGAGTGACCCGGATTGCCGTAAGCGCGGAGATGGGCCACCCCCTCCCACCAGGGGGCGAATATCTGGAAGGATACCATGGACGACCTGACCCCCCCGGCCACGCGGCCGGCGAACCCGCGCTTTTCCTCGGGCCCCTGTGCCAAACCCCCCGTATTCCGTCTGGACGCGCTGGCCGATGCCCCGCTGGGTCGGTCGCACCGCGCCGCCGTCGGCAAAGCCCGGCTGAAGGCCGCGATCGACGGCACGCGCGAGATCCTCGGCGTGCCCGCCGACTACCGCATCGCGATCGTGCCCGCCTCGGACACCGGCGCCTACGAGATGGCGATGTGGACCATGCTGGGCGCGCGGCCCGTCGAGATGCTGGCCTGGGAAAGCTTCGGCGCGGGCTGGGTCACCGACGCGATCAAGCAGCTCAAGCTCGACGCGGTGGTGCGCGAGGCCCCCTATGGCGAGATCGTGGACCTGTCGGCGGTCAACTGGGACGCCGATGTGTGCTTCACCTGGAACGGCACGACGTCGGGCGTGCGGGTCCCCACGGGCGACGTGATCCCGGCCGACCGCGC
The DNA here is from genome assembly GCF_016653255.1 of Rhodobaculum claviforme. GTDB lineage: Bacteria > Pseudomonadota > Alphaproteobacteria > Rhodobacterales > Rhodobacteraceae > Rhodobaculum > Rhodobaculum claviforme. The sequence goes on along the minus strand of NZ_NHSD01000089.1, from coordinate 4,027 downwards.
GGGGCTGACGCTGTGCGACGCGACCTCGGCGGCGTTCGCGATGGACCTGCCGTGGGACAAGCTGGATGTAACCACGTTCTCATGGCAAAAGGTGCTGGGCGGCGAGGGCGCGCACGGGATGATCATCCTGTCCCCCCGCGCGGTGGCCCGGCTTGAAAGCTACACCCCGCCCTGGCCGCTGCCCAAGATCTTCCGCCTGACCAAGGGCGGCAAGCTGATCGAGGGCATCTTCAAGGGCGAGACGATCAACACCCCCTCCATGCTGTGCGTCGAGGATTACCTGCTCGCGCTGGACTGGGCGCGCTCCATCGGTGGCCTGCCTGCGCTGGTCGCGCGGGCCGAGGCCAATGCGGGCGCGGTGGCGCGGTTCGTCGCCGCCACGCCGGGGATCGGGAACCTGGCGCGCGACCCCGCGACGGCCTCCACGACCAGCGTGTGCCTGACCTTCACCGACCCGGCGATCCGCGATGCGGCGGCATTCGCCAAGGCGGTGGCCAAGCGGCTGGAGGCCGAGGGCGTGGCGCTGGACGTCGGCGCCTACCGCGACGCGCCCCCGGGCCTGCGGATCTGGTGCGGCTCGACGGTCGAAACCGCGGACATCGAGGCGCTGATGCCCTGGATCGGCTGGGCCATGCGCGCGGAGATCGCGGCGCAGTCCGCCGACGCCTGACACCCCCATTTCCCGCCCGGGCCCACCGCCCGGGCCACCCCCCATTTTCCACAGGAGCGCCCCAATGGCACCTCGTGTTCTCGTCTCCGATGCGCTGTCGGAAACCGCCGTGCAGATCTTTCGCGACCGCGGCATCGACGTCACCTTCGACCCCACCCTGGGCAAGGACAAGGAGCGCCTTGCACAGGTGATCGGCGACTATGACGGCCTCGCCGTGCGGTCGGCCACCAAGGTCACGGAAAAGCTGCTGGCAAATGCCCCGAACCTGAAGGTGGTGGGCCGCGCGGGCATCGGCGTGGACAATGTCGACATCCCGGCGGCGTCCAAGCGCGGCGTGATCGTGATGAACACCCCCTTCGGCAACTCCATCACCACCGCCGAGCACGCCATCGCCCTGATGATGGCGCTGGCCCGCCAGATCCCCGAGGCCAACGCATCGACCCACGCCGGCAAGTGGGAGAAATCCCGCTTCATGGGCATGGAGCTGACGGGCAAGACGCTGGGCCTGATCGGCTGCGGCAACATCGGCTCCATCGTGGCCGAGCGCGCGCTGGGGCTGCGGATGAAGGTCATCGCCTATGACCCCTTCCTGGGCGAGGAGCGCGCGGTGAAGCTGGGCGTCCACAAGGTGGAGCTGGACGAGCTGATCGCGCGCGCCGACGTCATCACCCTCCATGTGCCGCTGACGGACAAGACCCGCAACATCCTGTCGGCCGACGCGCTGGCCAGGACGAAGAAGGGCGTGCGCATCGTCAACTGCGCCCGCGGCGGGCTGATCGACGAGGCCGCGCTGGCCGAGGGGTTGCGCTCGGGCCACGTCGCAGGCGCGGCGCTCGATGTGTTCGCGGTGGAGCCCGCCACCGACAGCCCGCTGTTCGGGATGCCCAACGTGGTGTGCACCCCGCACCTGGGTGCGTCGACCACCGAGGCGCAGGAGAACGTGGCGTTGCAGGTGGCCGAGCAGATGGCGGACTACCTGCTGACGGGCGCGGTGTCGAACGCGCTCAACATGCCCTCGGTCACGGCCGAGGAGGCGGCGGTGATGGGGCCGTGGCTGAAGCTCGCCGCCCATCTGGGCGAGTTCATCGGGCAGATGACGGACGAGCCGATCACCGCGCTCAACATCCTCTATGACGGTACGGTCGCGGGGATGAACCTGGAGGCGCTGAACTGCGCGGCGATCGCGGGGGTGATGCGGGCGGCCAATCCGGACGTCAACATGGTCTCGGCGCCGGTGATCGCGCGCGAACGCGGCATCGCGCTGTCCACCACCCGGCAGGAGAAGACCGGCGTCTTCGACGGCTACATCAAGGTCACCGTGGTGACCGAGGATCGCGAACGCTCGCTGGCGGGGACTGTGTTTTCCGACCACAAGCCGCGCTTCATCCAGATCAAGGGCATCACCATCGACGCCGAGGTCGGCGCCCACATGCTCTATACCACCAACGACGATGTGCCGGGCGTCATCGGCACGCTGGGCATGACGCTGGGGCGCAACGGGGTGAACATCGCGAACTTCACCCTGGGACGCAGCGCACAGGGGCGCGACGCCATCGCGCTGCTGTACCTGGATGAAACCCCCGCCCAGCCGGTGCTGGACGAGCTGCGCGCCACGGGCCTGTTCCGCCAGATCCGCCCGCTGGTGTTCGATGTCGGCTGACACCGCCATGGATGACCCCGTACGCAGCTATGCGGTGGGCGATGTCCATGGACAGCTTGGCCGCCTGCGGGCGGCCCACGCACTGATCGCGGCCGACCGCGCGCGCACCGGCGACGCCGATGCCCCGGTGATCCATCTGGGCGACCTGGTGGACCGCGGCCCGGACAGCCGGGGCGTGATCGCGTGGCTGATGGCGGGGATCGCCGATGGCGCTCCGTGGCGGGTGCTGCTGGGCAACCACGACCGGCTGTTCACCATGTTCCTGGATGATCCGACCGCGCGCGACCCGATGCTGCGGCCGATCTACAGCTGGCTGCACCCGGCGATCGGGGGCGGGCCGACGCTGGCGTCCTATGGCGTGGCGAACCCGGCCGACCGCCCGGTGGCCAAGGTGCACGCCGATGCGGTGGCACGGGTGCCGGCCGAGCACCGGGCGTTCCTGGCCGGGTGCGCGCTGTGGCATCGGCGCGGGCCGGTGCTGTTCGTGCATGCCGGCATCCGCCCCGGCATCGATCTGGAGGCGCAGGACCCCATCGACCTGACATGGATCCGCGAACCGTTCCTGTCCGATCCCCGTGACCACGGTGTGCTGGTGGTGCATGGTCACACCGCGCTGGAGCGCGCGACGCATTTCGGCAACCGCGTCGATCTGGACACCCGGGCCGGCTATGGGGGCCCGGTCACCGCCGCCGTGTTCGAGGGGCGCCGCGTCCACATCCTGACGGACGCGGGCCGCGTGCCCCTCACGCCCGACGCCTAGCCCGTCACCTGACCCGCTGCGCCCTGGCCCAGCGCCGCCATGATCCCGGCCGCGACCTGCGCGCAGGGCGTCAGGCGGCCGTGGTCCTCGCCGGGGCGGAAGCGGGCGCGTACAGCGGTGGGCATAGGCGGCGGCGTCTCGATCAGCACGCGCGGGCCGAGGCGCGCGGTCTCCCCCTGCCAGTGCCGCGCCAACGCGACCTGGGCCGCCTTGGTCGCGCCATAGGCACCGTGGAAACGGTTGCTCCCCTGGGCGTCGTCGAAGAACAGCGCGGTGCCGGCGGGCGCGGCCTTCAGCAGCGGCTCGATCATCGGGATCAGCACGCCGGTGGCGCGCACGTTGATCGCGACGCTGCGGTCCCAGTCCTTGGCCGCGATATGGCCCGCAGGGCTGAGGGGGGGCGCATGCACCGCCGCGTGGACCCACAGATCGGCACGGCCCCAGCGGTCGTGGATGCCACGGCACAGCGTGCGCATCGCGTCGTCCCTGGTGATGTCCATGGGCGCAAGCGTGGCGGCCGGGCCACCCGCGCGGCGGATGCGGTCGTCCAGCTCCTCCAAGGCGCCGGTGGTGCGGGCCACGGCGACGACCTGCCAGCCGGCGGTGCCCAGCGCCTCGGCCATGGCCGCGCCGAGCCCGCGCGAAGCGCCCAGGACAAGCGCGATACGGGGGGCGGGATCTTGGGATGTGTGCTCGGTCATGGGGTTCTTTAGGCGGGCCACGGCGGCGCTTGCAAGGGGACAAAATGGCCGCGCACCCGCCCTCAGAAATGCAGCCGCAGGCTGAGGAACCCCTCCGGCGTGTGGCCCAGCACCTGCGGGCGGAATTCGGCGATGTCGCACAGATGCCCGGCGGCCTCGGGCGCGGTGCGGAACAGCGCGGTCGCGCCGGGCGGCGCGGTCAGGCGCCAGCGCGGCGGGGGCGGGGCGGCATCCGG
>NZ_NHSD01000088.1 GCF_016653255.1 Rhodobaculum claviforme | reverse complement strand
GATGCGCCCGCCGCAGTCCGACCCGCACCGCGCGGCCCGCGCCGTGGCAACGGCGATCAGGTGGTGGGCATGGGGGATCATGTGCCCGAGTTCCTGCTGCGCAGCTTCGTGACCGCCGACGCGGAATAAGGCCGTTGCACAAGGGGGTTGCGCGCGGATCTTCGCGTGTGACCCGCAGCCCTGACCCTTGCATGCGGGCCACATGGACGTCCCGCGTCGGCATTTTGCGGCCGGTGCATCAGAAATTCCTTGCGCGAGTCGGGCGTACCCCCTAGGTGCGGCGCTCCGAGAGGCTCCGATCCCAGCCCCGCGATTGCGGGGGGGCGCTAAGGAGGCTCTGGATTGTCTGCTGGTAAGAAGGGGCTCGCGCCATGAAGGACGCCAACCTCTTCCAACTGGGGATCGGTCTGGAGACAGGCGCCCACGCGGAAGACACCACCGGCCGTTTGGCCGCAACCCTCTGCGATTCCGGTCGCGAGGATCACTTCATCCGCCGCGACGGCCGGGTGTTTGCGGGAACGCATCTGATCATCGAGGTCGTCAACGGCCATGGTCTGGATGACGAAGCCCGGATCGCCCGCGCCTTTCGCGATTGCGTCGACGAATGCGGCGCCACGCTGCTGCACATCCACACCCACAAGTTCAGCCCCCAGGGCGTGAGCGGCGTGGCGGTGCTGGCGGAGAGCCACATCTCGGTCCACACTTGGCCCGAGATCGGCTATGGCGCGTTCGACGTCTTCATGTGTGGTGACGCCAACCCCTGGGCTGCGGTCGGGGTGCTGCAACGGGCCTTTGGCACCTCCGACGTGCGTGTGCGCGAGATCCTGCGCGGCGAAGGGCTGGTGCCCGCGCATCTCGCCGCCTGAGCCGCCGTCCGATACACACCCATCGGCGGCGCCCCACCCGGGCGCCGCCGCGACGACCAGGGAACCCCGCCATGACCGAATGGATGCACGAGCGCCTGCATGACGACTACGCGCAGTCGCTGCGGGTGGATCGCGTGCTTTATGACAGCGCCACCGACCACCAGCGCCTGCGCCTGTTTGAAAACGCCCGCTTTGGCCGTGTCCTGACCCTCGATGACGTCGTGCAGACAACCGAGGCCGACAACTTCATCTATCACGAGATGATGGCCCATGTGCCGCTGCTGGCCCATGGGGCCGCGCGCCGCGTGCTGATCATCGGCGGCGGCGACGGCGGCCTTGCGCGTGAGGTGCTGCGCCACCCCGGCGTCGACCATGTCGTCATGGTCGAGATCGACGCGGGCGTCATCGAATTCTCGCGCCAGTATTTGCCCAGCCTGTCCGACGGCGCCTTTGACGATCCGCGACTGGAGGTGGTGATCGACGACGGCGCGGCCTTCATGGCGCGCAAGGGCGGTACCTTCGACGTGATTCTGGTGGATTCCACCGACCCCACCGGCCCCGGCGAGGTTCTGTTCACCGACAGCTTCTACGGCCACGCCCGCAGCCGCCTGACCGAGGGCGGGGTCCTCGTGACCCAGAACGGCGTGCCCTTTCTCCAGGGCGCCGAGCTGGCGGGAACGATGCGCGCCTTCCGGGCGCTGTTCGCGGACTGGGGCTGTTATCTGTGCACCATCCCGACCTATGCCGGAGGGCCGATGGCGCTGGGCTGGGCCACCGACGGGGTTGCGCGCGACACGCCGCTCAACGTCCTGCAGGCCCGCTACGCCGAGGCCGGGCTGGAGACCGACTACTACACCCCCGAGGTGCATCTGGCGGCCTTTGCCCTGCCCGGCTATGTCCGCCGGCTGATGCCCTAGGCGAACGGATCGCGGGGGTATCCGACCCCCGTCAGGCACAGCCCCTGCGGCGGCGCGACCGGACCGCAGGCGGCGCGGTCGCGGGCCGCAAGAGCCGCCGCGACCCGCTCGGGCGCCCAGGCGCCCGCCCCCACCCGCGCCAGCGTCCCCACGATCGACCGGACCTGGTTGTGCAGGAAGCTGCGCGCGCGCAGGTGGAACCGCACCTCCAGCCCGTGCGGGATCTCCAGCGCCTCCAGATCCAGCGCCTCCAGCGTGCGCACCGGCGATGCGGCCTGGCATAGCGCCGCGCGGAAGGTGGTGAAATCGTGGCGCCCCAGCAGATGGGACGCCGCCACCCGCATCGGCGCCAGCGCGAGCGGATGGCGCACATGCCATGCCGCCCCCCCCGCCAACGCCAGCGGCGCCCGCCGTGCCACCAGCCGATAGGTATACCGCCGCTCCAGCGCCGAGAACCGCGCATGCCAGTCATCCGCGACCCGCGCCGCCGCCAGCACGGCCACGGGGGCGGGCCGCAGATGGGCATTCAGCGCCTCTGCCAGGCGGAACGGGTCCCAGTCGCGCGCCAGATCGCAGTGCGCCACCTGCCCGGCTGCATGCACGCCGGTGTCGGTCCGGCCCGCTGCGGCGATGCCCGGCGCGTCCCCCTCCAGCCGACGCAGGGCGGCCTCCACCGCGGCCTGCACCGAGGGCTGGCCGGATTGCCGCTGCCAGCCGCAGAACGGCGCGCCGTCATATTCGATCAGAAGGGCAAACCGGGGCATGGGCCGGGCGGTAGCGCGCGCAACGCCCGCTGGCAAGCGCTCCCCCCCTTATATCCCCCGCGCCGGGTGCTTATCCTGAGGGCGAACGGACAAAGGGGGACCATCGGTGGTATTGGGCCGGATCGCGGACGGGGTGGCCTGGGGGATGGATACGGTATCCTCCACCGTGTCCGAGGCATTGTTCGAGCCGGTCGTGCGGCTGGGCGTCACCGGGCTGTCGCGGGCGGGCAAGACGGTCTTCATCACCTCGCTGGTGGCCAATCTGATGGACCGCGGCCGGATGCCGCAGCTGCGGGCGGCGTCGTCGGGGACGATCCAGGCGGCCTGGTTGCAGCCGCAGCCCGACGTGACCCTGCCGCGGTTCGATTACGAGGCGCATCTCGCCGCGCTCAGCGGTCCCGACCCGCAGTGGCCCGAAAGCACCCGCGCCATTTCCGAGCTACGGCTGTCGTTGCGGCTGCAACCCACCGGGCTGATGGGCCGGATGGGGGGGCCGCGGACGCTGCACCTCGACATTGTCGACTATCCCGGCGAGTGGCTTCTGGACCTTGCGCTTCTGGACAAGAGCTTTGCCCAGTGGTCGGCCGAGACGCTGGCGCGGCTGCACAACCGGCCCGAGGCGGCGGCCTATCTGGCGGCGGTGTCCGAAACCGACCCCGGTGGGACGCATGACGAAGCCACCGCACGCGCGCTGGCGCACGGGTTCACCGAATATCTGACGGCGGCGCGGGCGGCGGGCTGGTCGGACTGCACGCCGGGGCGGTTCCTGCTGCCGGGCGATCTGGCGGGCGCGCCGGTGCTGACGTTTGCGCCGCTGCCCGAACCGGCGCGCGCGCGGGCCTCGATCTGGCGCGCAAGCCTCTGGCGCGAGATGGAAAAGCGGTTCGAGGGGTACAAGCGCGCGGTCGTGCGCCCGTTCTTCCACGACCATTTCGCCCGCCTCGACCGGCAGGTGGTGCTGGCCGATGTGCTGGGCGCGATCCACGCCGGTCCCCGCGCGGTGGAGGACATGCGCCGCACCCTGGCCGAGATCCTCGGCGCCTTCCGCCCCGGCCGTAACGCCTTCCTGACGCGGCTGTGGGCCGGCCGGCGGGTGGAGCGGATCCTGTTCGCCGCCACCAAGGCCGACCATCTGCATCACAGCCAGCACGAGCGCCTGGGCGCGATCATGTCGGCGCTCCTGCGCGAAGCGCGCGACCGCGCCTCGTTCGCCGGGGCCAGGACCGAGGCGCTGTCCCTCGCCAGCCTGCGCACCACGGTGGAGGAGACGCGCACCCACTGGGGCCGCCCCGTCGACTGTGTGCGCGGGCGGCTGCAACGCACCGGCAAGCAGGCCGCCTTCCACGCGGGCGAGCTGCCCGACGACCCCGCCGCCCTGCTGGTCCCCGCCCGCGAAGGGGCCGCGCGCTGGCTGGAGGGGGACTACGGCATGATGGCCTTTGCGCCCGCCCCCCTGTCGCTGCGCCCGGGCGAGGGCCCGCCGCACATCCGCCTCGACCGCGCCGCCGAGTTCCTGATTGGTGACAGGCTGTTGCGCGGCTGATCTGAAGCAAAGGATGACCCCATGACCCCCCCGCGCGGCCCGATCCTGTTCGAGATCGACGACGACGGCACCAGCCCCGGCCCGGCGGATGCGCCGCCCATCCTCGATGCGCCGGACACGCCCGCGGGGGCGGCGATGCAGGCCGCCCTGCGCATCGGCGCGCGGCGGATGTCGCTGGCAGCCCGCGCGGTGCTGTCGGCGCTGGGCGCGCTGGTGGCGATGGCGCTGGGGCTGGCGGCGTGGGACTGGGTGATGGACCTGCTGACGCGGGTGCCGGTGCTGGGGATGGTGGCGACAGCGCTGGTCGGGCTGCTGCTGCTGGGGCTGGTCGCGCTGGCATTGCGCGAGGGGGTTGCGATCCGCCGGCTGCGGCGCCTTGACGCGCTGCGCCGGGGCGCCGAGGCGGCGCTTCAGACGGGCGACGCGGCGCAGGCCGCGCGCACGCTCGACAGCCTGAGCGCGCTGTATGCGGGCCGCGCGGACATGGCGCGCGCCTGCGCCCGGCTGGCGGAACGGCGCGACGACCACGCCGACGCGGGCGCCCTTCTGGCCCTGGCCGAGGCTGAGCTCCTCACCCCGCTCGACGCCGCCGCACGGCGCGAGGTGGAGGCCGCCGCCCGGCTGGTGGCCACCGTCACCGCCGTGGTGCCGCTGGCGCTGGCGGATGTGGCGGCGGCGCTGGTGGCGAACCTGCGCATGATCCGCCGCGTGGCCGAGATCTACGGCGGGCGCAGCGGGGTGCTGGGCAACTGGCGGCTGACGCGGGCGGTGCTGACGCATCTGGTCGCCACCGGCGCGGTGGCGGTGGGCGACGATCTGGTGGGCACGGTGGCGGGCGGCGGCATGCTCGCGCGAGTCTCGCGCCGCTTTGGCGAAGGGGTGGTGAACGGCGCGCTGACCGCCCGCGTCGGCGTCGCTGCGATCGAGGTCTGCCGCCCGCTCCCGTTCCGCCATGCCCCCGGCCCGCGCGTCACGGCCCTTGTGCGCCGCGCCCTCACCGGCCTCTTCGACCGCGCCTGAGCCGGCCACAAGGGGGCCTGCGCCCGCTGCGTGCGGCGGGCGCGGGTGGG
>NZ_NHSD01000087.1 GCF_016653255.1 Rhodobaculum claviforme | reverse complement strand
CGCATGTCGCGGCCCCACGGTGCCGCCCTGTCCAACGGTGGCGCCGCGACATGCGCTGCCGCCCGGCGCCCCGGTGACGCCCTGCGCTCCGCCACCCGGGGCCACGGTGCCACGCTGCGCCACCGCGCCACCCTGCCCCGCGGCGCCCCTTGGCCCCACGGTGCCGCCCGATCCCACGCCGTCGTCCGGCGCCTTGGCGCGGCCCTGCCTTGCCCGACGCGCGGCCTGCCGCGCCCGTCCCGCCCCTCCAGCCACGGACCCGCCGCATGAGCCTCGATCTGCGCTACCCCGCCCTGTCCGACCTGCGCGCCGCCTGCCGCCGCCGCATCCCGCGCTTTGTGTGGGAGTACCTCGACAGCGCGACGGGGCAGGAGGCCGTCATCGCACGCAACCGCGCCGCCCTGGACGCGGTCTGCCTGCGCCCCGGCATCCTGCGCGGACCGCTGGAACCGGACCTGGGCACGCGCCTGCTGGGGCAGGACTGGGCGATGCCGGTGGGGGTGGCGCCCCTGGGCATGTCGGGGCTGATCTGGCCCCGCGCCGAGGCGCATCTGGCCGGCATGGCCGCGCATGAGCGCCTGCCCTACTGCCTGTCCACCGTCGCCACCCGCCTGCCCGAGGAGATCGGCCCCATCGCCGGCGACTGCGGCTGGTTCCAGCTCTATCCCCCCAGGGACCCCGAGATCCGCCGCGACATCCTGGCCCGGGCACGGGCGGCGGGGTTTCGGGTGCTGGTGCTGACGGTCGATGTTCCGGCGCCCTCGCGGCGCGAACGCCAGCTGCGCGCGCGGCTGACGATCCCGCCGCAGCTGACGCCCGCGATGCTGGCACAGATTGCCCTGCGCCCGGCCTGGGCGCTGGGGATGGCGCGGGCGGGCCGTCCGAGGTTGGCGCTGATGGAGGGCTATGCCCGGTCCCTGACCGTCAGCGGCCCCACCGGGTCGACCGCCCATGTGGGGTATCTGCTGCGCACCAGCCCCGACTGGGACTATCTGCGGGCGCTGCGGGCGGAATGGGACGGCGCGCTGGTGGTCAAGGGCGTGCTGGAGCCGGGCGACGCGCGCGCGCTGGTGGCCGAGGGGGTGGACGCGCTGTGGGTCTCCAACCACGCCGGCCGGCAGTTCGAGGGCGCCCCCGCAAGCATCGACGCGTTGCCACAGGTGCGTGCGGCGGTGGGCCGCGACGTGCCGGTGATCTTCGACGGCGGGGTGGAGGGGGGCCTCGACATCCTGCGCGCGCTGGCGCTGGGGGCGGATTTCGTGATGCTGGGCAAGGCGTGGCACCTGGCGCTGGGGGCGCTGGGCGCGCGCGGGCCGGGGCATCTGGCGTCGGTGCTGCGCGCCGATCTGATCGCCAACCTGCACCAGATGGGCCTGGAGCGCCCCGCCGACGCACGCGGCCGCACCTGGCCGAGCACCGAGGCCTGAGGCCCCCCCGGACGGGGCACACCGGGAACCACGCACCGGGCGGCCTCTCATCCAGGCAACCTCCCGTCAGGGCATGTCGGGACCAGCCAGGGCGACGCCCCTCGCGTGACCGCGCGCAGCCCACCGGGGGATGCTGCCGTGTGATGGCCAGCGGACACATCGGCCACGGGCGCGCGGGGCGGGGCGGAGCGGCCGTTGCCCGAAGCGGGCTGGCGGCGGCAGAGGCAAGGGGCTGCCAGGCTGAAGGGGCCGGGGCGTGCGCTGCGTGGCAGGCCCGTGCGGCGTTGGCCGTGGATTGCGGCGCCCGGATCGGCTACACCGCCGCTTCCGCCGCAGGTCCGAGGCCCCGCCATGCCCATTCCCACCCCCTCTGCCGCGCGCCCCGAGGCGATTCCCCAGGCCCTGCGCGACAAACGACGCGCCGGGTGGGCGGGGGTTGCGCTGAACGCGCCGCTGGCGGCGGCCAAGATCGCCGCGGGCATTGCCGCGCAAAGCCAGGCGCTGGTGGCCGACGGGGTGCATTCGCTGTCGGACCTGGCCTCCGACGCGGCGATCCTGTGGGCGCTGGGCCATGCGCACCGCCCGCCCGACGCGGGCCATCCCTTTGGCCATGGCCGGTTCGAGACCCTGGCCACGCTGGTCGTGGCGACGCTGCTGGCGCTGGCGGCGGCGGGCATCCTGGTCGATGCGGGGCTGCGGGTGATCGACCCGCCCGCCGCGGCGCCGGGCGCGCTGGCGCTGTGGGTGGCCGGCGCCGCGATCGTGCTCAAGGAAGGGCTGTATCACTACACCCGGGTGGTGGCCCTGCGCACGGGGTCCGCGATGATGATGGCCAACGCATGGCACCACCGCTCGGACGCGCTGTCCTCGGTGGTGGCGCTGGCGGGGATCGGCGCGGCGATGGCGGGGTGGCCGGGGATGGATGCGCTGGCCGCGGCGCTGATCGCGCTGCTGCTGGGGCGCATCGCCTGGAGCTTCGGCCGGCCGGCGGTGGCGGAGCTGGTGGACGCCGCCCCTCCGCAGGACATGGCGGCCCCGGTCGCCGCCGCGCTGGCGGCGGTGCCGGGGGTGCACGATGTGCACGACCTGCGGTTGCGCCAGACGGGGGGCGCGGTGCAGGCCGACGTGCATCTGGCGCTCGACCCCGAGCTGACGCTGTCGGAGGCGCACCGGCTGTGCGAGGCCGCGCGCAGCCGCGTGCGCGCCGCTGTCCCGCAGGTCGACGAGATCGTCATCCACCCCGAACCCCACGGCCACGCCGATGGCTTTGGCGCCCACCTTGCCGCCCTGCGCCCTGACGTGCGCGCCACGCTGGAGGGGTGCCTGGACGGGCTGTCCATCGCGGCCCTGCATCTGGACTATCGCAACGAGGGCATCCGCGCGACGGTCGTGCTGCGCGGCCCCGTCCCCGACGGCGCCGAGGCCGAGGCGCGCCTGCGCCTTGCGGCCCTGCATGCGGCGGGGCGCAGCGATGTGGTGGCGCTGCGGCTGCTGGGGCCGTGAGGGCGCATCCGCACCCTTCCCACCGCCCCGCATGTCGTCTACCGTGCGCCATCAACCACAACACCGGGCAGAACGGGGCGCAGGCATGGCCGCCGACGATCTACTATCCTCCGGTCCCGAATACGGGGCCCACTCCATCGAGGTGCTGGAGGGGCTGGAGCCGGTGCGCAAGCGCCCGGGCATGTATATCGGCGGCACGGACGAACGCGCGCTGCACCACATGGTGGCCGAGATCCTCGACAACGCCATGGACGAGGCGGTGGCCGGCCACGCCACCCGCATCGAGGTGGAGCTGGGCGCCGACCATTCCGTCACCATCCGCGACAACGGCCGCGGCATCCCGGTGGAGCCGCACCCGAAGTTCCCCGACCGCTCGGCGCTGGAGGTGATCCTGTGCACGCTGCATGCGGGGGGCAAGTTCTCGGGCGATTCCTATGCCACCTCGGGGGGGTTGCACGGCGTCGGCGCGAGCGTCGTGAACGCGCTGTCGGACCACATGCGCGTGGAGGTCGCGCGCAACCGGGAGCTGTGGGCGCAGGAGTTCTCGCGCGGGGTGCCGCAGGGTCCGGCGCACAAGGTGGGCCCCGCGCCCAACCGGCGCGGCACCTCCGTCACCTTCCACGCCGACGCCGACATCTTCGGCACCCACCGCTTCCGGCCCGCGCGGCTTTTGCGCATGGCGCGATCCAAGGCGTATCTGTTCTCGGGCGTGGAAATCCGCTGGAAATCGGCCATCGACGACGGCGAGACCCCGCTGGAGGCCAGCTTCCGCTTTCCCGGGGGCCTCGCCGATTACCTCGCCGAGCGCATCGCGGGCACCGCAGCCGTCACCGAGCGCCCGTTCGCAGGCAAGGTCAGCTTCACCGAGAAGTTCAACCTGCCGGGATCGGTGGAATGGGCCATCGGCTGGGCGCCCGCCCGCGACGGCTTCGTGCAGTCCTATTGCAACACCGTCCCCACCCCCGAGGGCGGCACCCACGAGGCCGGCTTCTGGGCGGCGCTGGTGAAGGGCATCCGCGCCTATGGCGACCTCGCGGGGAACCGCAAGGCCGCGCAGATCACCCGCGAGGACATGGCCGCCGGCGGCTGCGCGCTGGTTTCCCTGTTCATCCGCGAGCCGGAGTTCGTGGGCCAGACCAAGGACCGGCTGGCCACCGCGGACGCCGCCCGGCTGGTGGAAAACGCCGTGCGCGACCATGTCGACAACTGGCTGGCGGGCGACACCAAGGCCGCAGGCGCGCTGCTGGATTATCTGGTGCTGCGGGCCGAGGAACGCCTGCGCCGCCGCGCCGACAAGGAAACCGCGCGCAAGTCCGCCACCCGTCGGCTGCGCCTGCCGGGCAAGCTGGTGGACTGCACGGCGTCCGCCCGCGCGGGCACGGAGCTGTTCATCGTGGAGGGCGACAGCGCCGGCGGCTCGGCCAAGATGGCGCGCGACCGGGTCACGCAGGCGCTGTTGCCGCTGCGGGGCAAGGTCCTCAACGTTCTGGGGGCGGCCAGCGGCAAGCTGGGCCAGAACGCCGAGATCTCGGACATCTGCCAGGCGCTGGGCACCGGGATGGGGTCGAAGTTCCGGCTTGATGAGCTGCGCTACGACCGCATCATCATCATGACCGACGCCGATGTGGACGGCGCGCATATCGCGGCCCTGCTGATGACGTTCTTCTTCAGCCAGATGCGCCCGCTGATCGACGCGGGGCACCTGTATCTGGCCTGTCCGCCGCTCTATCGCCTGACGCAGGGGGCGCAGCGGGTCTATGCCCTCGATGATGCCGAAAAGGACCGGCTGATGGCCGCGGGGCTGGGCGGCAAGGGGCGCATCGACGTCAGCCGCTTCAAGGGCCTGGGCGAAATGGACGCCAAGGACCTCAAGGACACCACCATGAACCCCGCCACCCGGCGGCTGATCCGCGTCACCGTCGACGACGACAGCCCCGGCGAGACCGGCGACCTGGTCGAACGCCTGATGGGCAAGAAGCCCGAGATGCGCTTCCGCTACATCCAGGACAATGCCCGATTCGTGGACGAGCTGGACGTCTGACCGGCCCCGCCGGGGGGAAGCCGGGTTGCCCCCCGCGCCACGCCCCCCCGCG
>NZ_NHSD01000086.1 GCF_016653255.1 Rhodobaculum claviforme | reverse complement strand
GCCTCGGCGGCGGCCTCGGGGTTGGGGGCGGTCAGGTCCCAGCGCTTGGCCCCGCTCAGGACCCAGGCGCCGGGCTCCAGGCGGGCCTCGCGCGCCTCGATCCGGCGGACGGGGGTGACGGTGGCATCGAAGGCAAGGATCGTGACCGTGTGCAGCAGGGTGCCGTCGGCGCTGGCGCGGGCGGCGCGGATCACCCGCTGGTTGCTGCCTGCGCCCTCGCGCAGCCACAGCCCGTCGCGGCTGACCGACAGGAGGCTGGTGTCGCCGCCGCCCAGCTGGGCGATGGCGGCGTCATAATGGCGGGTGGTGGCGGCCACGACGGGGTTGAGCGCGGCCACCGCCAGCGCGCCCAGCCCCAGCGCCACCAGCGCGGGCGCGGCGACCACATGCAGCGCCGATCGCCCCACCGCCCGCGTCACCACCAGCTCCGAACTGCGCGCCAGCCCCACGAACATCGCCAGCGTCGCAAGAATCGCCACCAGCGGCAGCACCGCATGCAGGCTGGCGGGCATCCTGAGCGCGGCCAGCGCCAGCGCCCCGCCCACCCCGATCCCCTCGGCCGAGAAGCGGCGCAGCTGCTCCACCATGTCGATCAGCAGCATGATCCCGGCCATCACCGCCAGAACCCCCACAAAGCTGACGAGGTACCGCCGCGCCATGTAGCGAAACAGGATCATGCCGCGCCCTCCGCCGCGGGCAGGGCGCGCGGACGGCGCGGGCGCCCCGCCAGCCACAACGCCCCGGCCACCCCCGCAAACCCGGCCGCGGCGGGCGCATACACAAGCGGCCACAGCGCCGCATCGCGCGCCACGGCGCCGGTGACGGCCGTGTGCAGGAACTGCATGGCGATGACCGCAACGACCCCCCCGAGCACCTGTCGCCACACCCCCAGCCGGCTGAACGCCCCCAGCGTCAGCGCGGCAAAGCCGATCAGCGCGGCGGCGGTGGCCATCAGCGGCTGGGCGGTGCGGCCGTGGACCTCGGCCCGGGCGGTGTCGCGGGTGGCGCCGATCGCGTCCAGCGCCTCGTCCTCCAGCGCCAGGATCCGCCGCGTGGACATGTCGCGCAGCCCCAGCATCAGCGGCCCCCGCGGCCCCACCAGCGCCGCCAGGTCATAGGTCAGCGTGTCGAAGGTGGTCACCCCCAGCCGGTCGCCGGGCTGGCGCAGCGACTGCGCGCTGCCGTCCAGCATCACCATCTGCGGGCCCAGCGGGGTGCGCACCAGCACGGCCTCGCGGGCGATGTAGATGGTGCGCGGACCACCCGCGCGTCCGTCGGACATGAACAGGTCGCGAAACGTGCCCTCGGGCGTGATCTCGCGGACATAGAGGGTGACGCCGGCGGTGGGATGCACGAAGGCCCCCTCGGTCAGCACGCGCGAGGTGATGTTCTCCGCGATCTCGGCGCGGCGCTCGTTCATCTGGGCACGGCTGGCGGGCACCAGCCAGTGCAGCAGGCCCCCCAGCATCACCGCCACGATCAGCCCGAACACCAGCACCGGGCGCGCCAGGCGAAACGGCGACAGGCCGGTGGCCTGCATCACCACGAACTCGCTTTCGGTCACCATCCGGTGCACGGCATAGACGGCGGCCACGAACCCCGCCACCGGCAGCACCAGCCGGGTGACATTGGGCAGCGTCAGCGCCGTGAATTCCAGGAACACCCGCACCGACTGGCCGTCCGCGATCAGGCTGTCCACCAGCGACACCGCGCGGTTGACCCAGTACACCGCCACCAGCACCAGCGCAAAGAAGCCGAACAGGACCAGCAGGCGCGACAGAAGATAACGGTCGAATCCGGTCACGCGGGTCCCCTGCCTTGTCCCCCGGCGCGGACCCTATCGCAATGCGCGCGGGGCGCAAACTGCTGTCTGGCCATCGCGGCGGGGGCGGGCTAGGCTCGGCGGACACCATCAGGACGCAGGGAGCCCCCGCCGATGACCCGACCGCCCAAGCTTGCCATCACCGAAGCCGACGCAGCCGCCGTGGCCGACCACGCCGGCGTGGTGGCCGTCCTGGCCGAGCCGGGCGCGCGGCTGGATCCGGCGGCGGCAAAGGTGGACCGCGCGATGCGCGGTGCGCTGGCGCGCGCGGTCGCGTCCGAGGCATTTGCCAAGCTCGACCCCGGGGCGGCGCTGCGGCTGCAATGGCCCGGCGGGCTGGCGGCCGAGGTGGTGCTGGCGATCCGGCTGGACCGCAAGGCCGATGCGCAGGCCGCACGGCGCGCGGGCGCCACGCTGGGGGCCGCGATGGGCAAGGCCGGTGCGATTCTGCTGGCCGGCGCGCATCGCGGGGCCGCGCAGATGGCGCTGGGCGCGGTGTTGCGGGCCTATGCCTACACCGCGCAGCGCAGCAAGCCCGCCGACCCGCCCGGAGAGATCCGCGTCATGGTCACCCGCCCCGACGCCGTGCAGGAGGAGGTCGCCCCCCTGATGGCCCTGGCCGAGGGCGTCTATTTCACCCGCGATCTGGTCAACAGCCCCGCAAACGTGCTGACCACCCGGACGTTCAGCAAGCAGATCAAGGGCCTCAAGGATCTGGGGCTGGAGGTCGAGATCCTCGATGAGGACGAGCTTGAAAAGCTCGGGATGGGGGCGCTGCTGGCGGTGGGGCAGGGATCGAGCAGCCCCACGCGGGTCGCGGTGATGCAGTGGAAGGGCGGCAAGAAGTCCGCAGCCCCGCTGGCGCTCGTGGGCAAGGGGGTGGTGTTCGACAGCGGCGGCATCTCCCTCAAGCCCGGCGCTGGGATGGAGGACATGACCATGGACATGGCCGGTGCCGGGGTCGTGGCGGGCGTGATGAAGACGCTGGCGCTGCGCAAGGCCAAGGCCAATGTCGTCGGCCTGGTCGGTCTGGTGGAGAACATGCCCTCGGGCACCGCGATGCGGCCGGGCGATGTGATCCGCTCGATGAAGGGCGACACGATCGAGGTCATCAACACCGACGCCGAGGGGCGCCTCGTGCTGGCGGACGTGATGTGGTACGCGCAGGAGCGCTTCAAGCCCGCCGCGATGGTCGATCTGGCCACCCTGACGGGGGCCATCATCATCGCGCTGGGCCACGAGAACACGGGCGTGTTCTCCAACGACGATGCGCTGGCCGAGGCGGTGATGACCTCCGCCGCCGCCGAAGGCGAGGGCGCCTGGCGGATGCCGCTGGCGCCGGCCTATGACAAGCTGATCAAGAGCCGCCTTGCGGACATGAAGAACACCGGCGGGCGGGCGGCGGGCTCGGTCACCGCCGCGCAGTTCCTTGCCCGCTTCGTCAAGGATGAAACCCCGTGGGTGCACCTCGATATCGCCGGGACCGCGCTGCGCGCCGAGGCGACGGCGATGGCGCCGCGCGGGGCCACCGGCTGGGGTGTGTGTGCGCTTGACCGTCTGGTGCGCGACCGGTTCGAGGGCTGAGGCCGCCGATGGGCGAGGTGCTGTTCTACCACCTCACCCGCTCGCCGGTGGAGGCGGTGCTGGGCCAGCTGCTGCCGCGTGCCCTGGCGCAGGGGTGGCGCGTGGTCGTGCGCGGGGCCACGGACGCCCGCCTCGACTGGCTGGACGAACGCCTGTGGCTGGGCGGGGACGAGGACTTCCTGCCGCACGGCCGCGCGGGCGGGGACCATGATGCGCGCCAGCCGGTGCTGCTGACCACCGGCACCGCGCCGGGCGCGCAGGCGCTGGCCGTGATCGACGGCGCCGAGGTCGCCCCGCACGAGGTCGAGGGGCTGGAGCGCGTCTGGGTGCTGTTCGACGGCGGGGACAGCCACGCGGTGGAAGGGGCGCGCGCCCTCTATCGCCGCTTCCGCGAGGCCGGCCATCCGCCGCAATACTGGTCCGAGACCTCGGGCCGCTGGCAGCGCACCGCGGGCTGACGCGTCAGTCGGCGGGGAAGCCCTCGGTGTGTTCGGTCCCGTCGGGGTCGGTGTAACGCCAGCCGGTGACCACCAGCATGCGCTTCATGAAGCCTTCCTCGATCCGGTCGCACAGGTGCCAGAAGCCGGTGAACTCCACCAGCAGCGCCTGTTCCGCGCTCTGGCGCACGGCGGCATCGGAACCGGCGGCAATGCCCGCCAGCACCCGGCCAAGCCCCGCGCGGAACGCGGTGTCGAGGGGGGCCGCGAACTCCACGAAGTAATCCGGGCGCGCCTCCGGGTCCTCCCAGACATGCAGCTGGATGCGGTCGCCGCTGTCCCAGATGGGGTGGGGAAAGACGTGCACCACATGCGTCTCGGCCGTCGCGATGCCGCGCGCGGCCTGCAATTCGTGATCGCGGAATTTGCCCTGGTCCATGCTGTCCGTCCCGTCCGTGTTGCGTTCGCTGATATGCACCGTCCTGCCCCTGCGGGCCACCCCGGGGGCGCGTCAGGCCGCCGCCAGCCCCAGTCGCGCGCACAACCCGTCCAGCGCCGCGCGCGCGTCCGCGTCCCAGTCCGCGGCCAGCGCGCGAAACAGCGTGGCCTGGCTGGCATGCACCGGCGGGCCCGCCAGCACCCGCAGGTGATTGGCCCGCAGCGTGGCGCCGGTGGAGGTGATGTCGGCCACCGCCTCGGCGGTGCCGTTGGCGACCGTGCCTTCGGTCGCGCCCTGGCTGTCGACCAGCTGGTAATCGGCGACCCCGTGGGCGCGCAGATGCTCGCGCACCAGCCGATGGTATTTCGTGGCGATTCGCAGCCGGTGGCCGTGGGTGGCGCGGAACTGGGCTGCCACCGCGTCCAGATCGTCCAGAGTCTCCACATCCACCCATGCGGCGGGCACCGCGATCACCAGATCGGCGTGGCCAAAGCCCATGGGCGCCAGCGCCGCCACCTCGCGCTCCCAATCGGCGAGCTGCTCGCGCACCAGGTCCGAGCCGGTCACGCCCAGATGGATGCGCCCGGCGGCCAGTTCGCGCGGGATCTCGCCCGCCGACAGCAGGACCAGCGCCACGCCCTCGGCGCCATCGACCGCGCCTGCGTATTCCCGCGCGTCGCCGGTGCGCCGCAGGGTCACGCCATGGGCGGCGAACCAGTCGAAGCACTGCTCCATCAGCCGACCCTTGGAGGGCACGCCCAGCTTCAGCATCGCACCCCCCCCAGCGCCGCCGTCAGCGCGGGCCGGATCACGC
>NZ_NHSD01000085.1 GCF_016653255.1 Rhodobaculum claviforme | reverse complement strand
GCCAGGTGCGGCGCCTGCGGATCCTCGGCCCCCGTCAGCAGCGGCAGATCGAGAAACAGCGGCAGCACCGGCGGCGGATACGCGAACGGCTTCTGGCGGGGTCCCGCCCCGGTCTGCGTTCCGCCACCGAAACGGGCGGGCGCACGGTGACTGCCGGCCTCCACCCGCACCGCCGTGACCTCGTGGCCGGCTGCCGTCTCGATGCGGTCGATCCGCCACGTCCGGCGCCCCTCCGGCAGATCGAGCGCCACCACATCCCCCGCCCGCAACCCGGACGAGGGCGGCAACGACAGCCGCAGCGTATCGCGCGCGATACGGGCCTCGGAAAGCCAGCGCTCGGCGATGGCCTCGGCCTCGGGGCCCAGCAGCACCATCGGCAGGTCGGTCTGTGCCGCCACAGCGCCGGGGTCGTCGGCCAATACCGCCTCGACGGCGCGGACCTCGAAATCGGCTTCTGCCTCGGTGTGGACGATGCGCACGCGCCCGGCCACATCGGCCTCGGCGGCCCGGGTCACCTCGACGGCACCCCCGTCCCGCGCCCCCAGATCCGCCGCGCCCAGAACCGCCGCGGCATGCCCCCCGCGCGTGCGGAACGCCAACACGCCGTCCCGCTCGATCGCATCGAAGCCATGCGCCAGCATCAGCGTCTGCAACACAGCCCGCGCAGGCTCGGTCGAGGTCGTGCGCAGACCCCGCACGATGCCGTACAGCTGCGAGACATCGACCTGCGGCACGCCGGCGCGATGGCAGATCTCGGCCACGACGCTCGCCAGCGGCTGCGCCGCGGTGCGCCCGGTGATCCAGTGGCCCCTGTCCCAGTTGGGCCCGTCGCTCCAGACCTCGGTCAGGGCGGGAAAGGCCGGGAAGGGGCGCGCATCCCACGCCCAGACATGCGCGCGGTCCATGTCCACCATGCGCCCGCCATAAACGGCCGACAGGGGATTGTTCACGGGCGCGCCCCAATGGGCGATCATCGCGCGGTGGTACTGCTGCTGGATCGCGTCGCAACGTCCCCCGCCCGAGAAGTACGGCAGGTGCGACTCCGACGACTTCGGGTCCAGAAACACATTCGGCTGGTTCGTGCCACGATCCACCGCCGGGCATCCCAGCTCGGTGAACCAGAACGGCTTGGACTGCGGCACCCAGGCCGTGGGGGTGGCCTGCCGAACCCCACCGATACGCTCGTGGTGGGGCGACTGCCACCAGCTGCGCAGGTCCTTGTTGCGCCAGATCCAGGCCTCGCCATGCGCGCCATCCGTGATCGGCGTGCGCAGCTGCGCGTCACGATCGGCGGCCGAGGCATAGTACCAGTCGAACCCCTCACCGCCCTCCACATTGGCGCGCAGATAGTCGAGGTCCAGAACCGATCCCGCCGCCGCGTCGGCATGCCCGGCCCCATCCCGCCAGTCGCTGAGCGGCATGTAGTTGTCGATTCCGACGAAGTCGACCGCAGGATCGGCCCAGAACGGGTCCAGATGGAAATAGCGGTCCCCCTCCGGCGACTGATAGCCGAAGTACTCCGACCAATCGGCGGCATAGCTGATGCGCACCTGCGCCCCGAGGATCGCGCGCACCTCGGCCGCAAGCTGGCGCAGCGCCGCCACGGCAGGAAACCCGGACGCCCCGCGCAGCTGCGTCAGCCCGCGCATCTCGGAGCCCACACAGAACGCATCCACCCCCCCGGCCGCCTTTGCCAGCCAGGCGTAATGCAGGATGAATCGGCGAAAGCCCCAGTCATCCGAAGGACCGGAATAGACGACCCGGCCATCCTGCACCGCGAAATGCCCCGGCTGGGCCGCGCCAAAGAACGCGGCGACCTGCGCATCGGCCGCGGCGGTGCGGTCGGGCGTGCCCGGCCGGCCCGGCGCGATCGCGCCGGTGATGCGGCCGCGCCACGGCAGCACCGGCTGGTCGGCCGCCCCCGTCCACGGATCTGGCAGGCCGTTCCCCGGCCCCTGCTCCATCAACAGGAACGGATAGAACACCACCCGCTGCCCGGCCGCGCGCAGCGCCGCGATGCCCTCGACGACGGTATGATCGGACGGCGTGCCACCATAGACCACCCGGCCGTCGACCTGCGACACCACCTGCGCGGCACCACGATCGAGGCCCGTCACCTGCCAGCGCGGACCGGACCCATGCCGCTCCACCTTGGGCCGCACACTGCACAGCCCGCAGCGCAGGTCGTCTCCGAACCACGACACCACCAGAAGCACCGACCGGCACCGCGGCAACTCCAGCGTCAACTGCTCCAGCGCAACCTCCATGTCGGTGCGCCCGGTCGGCGTGTTGACGTTGACCGGACGCGCACCGCCCAGCGCCGCCCCCAGCGCCGGCATCAGCACCTCCGGCAGGTCGGGCAACGGCCCCTCGGGCGCACCGGTGGCGGCGGGGCGGGTGGACAGCGACGCCTCGCCGGTGCCGGGGATCAGCGCCACCGCCCGCACCCCCTGCATCAGATCCGGCACCGCCGCCCCTTCGGCCGAGCGCAGCACCTCGAACGAGAACTGCGGCACCCGATTTCCAAACGGCGCAAGGTCCAGGTCCTCGATCACCACATAGGCGATCCCGCGATAGGCCGGCGCCCGACCCACACCCTCGATCGCCTCGATGCGCGGATCGGGCATCTGCCCGGCACCCCCGGTATAGACACGCATCGCCAGACGGTCCGTAACCACCTCCGCCCCATCCGCCCAGACCCGCCCGACACCGACGATTTCCCCCTCGCACAGCGCGATCGCCAGGCTCACGGAGTACGAGAACTCCGTCACCTTCGCGCCGGACTTGCCCCCGCCCACGCGCCGCGTCTCGACCGTCTCGGAGAACCGCGAGGCCCAGATCACCTGACCGCCCACCCGCGTGCGGCCCCATACCCGCGCGACCGGCGTGCCCTCGCTCGCCCCCGTCAGGCGCAGCCGGTCCAGCCGGCCGGTCTCCACCGCGCGCGACCCCGCCCCCATCAGGCGCTGGTCGATCACATTGCCCACCGTCGCACCCACCGCCTGCCCCAGGGCCGCGCCCGACAGGCCCAGAACCGTGCCCCCGATGCCCGAGCCGATGGCGCCGCCCACGGCACCCAGAATGATCGTGGCCATGAAGCCCTCCGTTACGTGGCGTGTGGCGTGGAAATGCCGGGAAAGGCGAACCGCGCAACGATCCTGCGCCGCCAGGGCGCGCTCAGCGCGGCCTCGACGACACCATGTCCCGAACAGGCATGCACGAAGCGCGCCTGTGGCCCTGCTTCGGTCAGCACGCCCAGATGCTTGGCCGGGCCGCGCGCCGATAGCCGGAACACCAGGACATCGCCCGGCGCCGGCGTGCGCCCGGCGCAGCACACCAGCGACCGCGCCAGCCCGGCCACCAGCCGGTCCGGCGGCCCGACCTCGGCCCAGTCGGGCGGATAGGGCGGAACCGAGGGCACCTCATCGGGCCGGATCTCGCGCCAGAGCCCCCGCACAAGGCCCAGGCAATCCGCCCCCGCCCCCCGACAGGCGGCGCCGTGGCACCACGGCGTGCCGACCCAGCCGCGCGCCTGCGCGACCACATCGGCGCCCGTCACCGCTTCAGGCTCCCGCCATCGTTCAGCCCGCCCTGGCGCGGCACCGCCATCATCCAGTCCTCGCCGGGGATATGGGGAAAGCCCTGGAAGTTCAGGAAATTTCCGAACTTGTTGCGGCAGGTGTCCGCGCGCTTGTCGCATCCGGCGACCAGACGCACCGCATGGCCCGCCCCCAGTGGCACGGGCAGCCGCTCCCACAGAACGATCTCGCGGCCACCTGCGCCCTCCCGGTCCGACTTGATCAGCCCGCCCAGACCCGCCGCCGGCCCCTCCAGGACCTCCAGCCGCCCGCGCGCAAACCAGCCCGGCGCGTGATCCTGCAGCGCCGCGAACACCAGCCGGTCGCCCTCCGGCACCGCCTGCGGCACCGCCGCCACCGACAGCGCAGGCACCATGACATCCACTCCGCACGCCGCATCCCCCAGCACCGCCGAGCACGGCGCCTGATAGACCCGCCCCTGCGACCGGCCCAACGGCTCGCTCAGCCCCAGAAGCTCGGCCCGGAACGCGCGCCCCACACGGGTGATGTCGCCCAGCCAGCCCCGGAACTTCAGCGCGCGCTCGGTCACATCGGCCCAGTTGACCCACCACAGCCGCACCTCGGCCCCATCCAGCCGACCGCTCAGGATATCGACCTCCCGCAGACCCGCATCGCTCAGCGCGCCCGCGGCCTCGGTATTGTCCACGCCCAGCCCGGTCATCTGCTGCAACGCACTCGCGGTCAGCGCGGTGCGCGCCCGAAAGGTGATGCCCTCGAACGCAAGGTCGCGGTCGTGATCGGTGAACCCCGCCACCTCCCCGTCTCGCCGGGTCACCGCCCAGGCCCGCGCAATGGTGGTGGTGCCGGTTTCCAGATGCGCCTGCAGGGTCATATCCGGATCTCCACCACCGGCACGCGCGGCACCTCGCCGGCCTGGAATGTCGCCATCGACACCTCGATCCGGTCGGTGTCGAAGCGCACCGGGACGTCAAAGGCAAATCCCGCGGTCACGCGCGCACCGTCCGGCGGGGGCGCGTCGAACACCACCAGCCCCGCCGCCGGGTCCAGTGTCCAGCCGGTGGCCTCGGCGCCGCCCACGGCCACGCACACACTGTCCGCCACCGGCTTCAGGATCGGCCGGTGATACACCGCCCCCCCCGAGGCATAGGCCTTGCGCAAGCCATATTCCGTGCGCTGCCCGTCCCCGGTCCCCAACACCTGATCCCCCGCCGCGATGGGCCGCGACGCGGGGGCCGAGCGGTGGTCGGCCCAGTCCTTCCAGCGGAACCCGTGCAACTGCCCCGCGCGCGCCTCGAAGAACGCCAGCAGCGCCTCCACATCGTCCAGACTGCGCAGCCCCATCCCCGCGTCATAGCGCCGCCGCGAGCCCGCCCAGGGGCTGTTGCGCTCCTCGAACCCATTGGCCATCGTGACGATCTCGGTGCGCCGCTCCGGGCCGCCCAGCGCGCCAAAGCTCAGGCTCGTGGGGAATCTCACCTCGTGGAATGCCATTGACTCACCTGTTTTTCTGGCCGCGCGCGATCATCCGGCCGATCTCGCCTGCGATCTGCCCCTCGGAGCGTCGGAACCCCTCCAGATCTGGCGTCGCGACGTTGATG